>JAUSKU010000001.1 GCA_030646755.1 Deltaproteobacteria bacterium | reverse complement strand
TGGGAATGAGAATGGGAATGAGAATGGGAATGAGAATGGGAATGAGAATGGGAATGAGAATGGGAATGAGAATGGGAATGAGAATGGGAATGAGAATGGGAATGAGAATGGGAATGAGGGCACAACAAAAAGGGGCGCGGCAAGCAGCGCCCCTACGAGATACGTGAATACGTTGGGAGAAATAATGCGGGCGTTCAAATCAATTTCCGCAGTCAAGGTAAACCGGCTTTTGGGGCGTCAAGGACGGCCATTGTGGCAACGCAATTACTATGAACGAATCATCCGCAATGATGAAGAACTGTACTCTGTTCGAGAGTATATCATGTTCAACCCCGCCAAGTGGGCAGAGGACGAAGAGAACCAGATGGACGGGATAAAGCTTGTTTCATTTTTACCGGAAGATGGTAAAATAGAACCTGAGCAAGAAGGAATCTAATCAAGAGAGGAAAATATATGTTGACGGAGAATGACGCCAGAATAGCAAGGGGATTAAAGAAAAGGTTGTCTGAGGTTGCCAAGCTTGTTGATTTCAAGGTTTTCGGCTCAAGGGCGAGGGGCAATGCTGATGAATATTCGGATATGGATGTATTTCTGGAAGTTGAATCCCTCAATAAAAGCTTAAAGGATCGGATTTCCGATATTGCCTGGGAGGTTGGTTTTGAAAATTATATTGTCATTTCAACTCTGATTTTTACGAGGGACGAGATAGAGAATTCGCCCTTAAGAGCGTCTCCTATTCTTCATAATATAGCCGAGGAAGGGGTGACGGTATGACAGACAAACAGGTGCTGTGCAGTTATCGCCTCAAAGAGGCGGAAGAAACATTGGCGGATGCTGAAAAGATGTTGGAAGAGGGCGTCAGTCCGAGGTCTATTGTGAACAGGGCTTATTATTCGGCTTTTTATGCGACGCTTGCCCTCTTTTTGCATGCCGACATTAACATTAAAACGTCAAAACATGCAGGGGTTCTTTCCGCCTTTGACAAAGAGCTGGTGCATACAGGAAAGGTTGATAAATCCCTCTCTAAGATTCTTCACAAACTGTTTGAGGCCAGACAGGAATCTGATTACAAAGATTTTGTGGAAGTCTCGCACGAACAGGCCGTGGAGCGGGTAAACCAGGCCAAGGACTTCTTGAACGCTGTAAAGACGCTGATTGAGGCGGGTGAACTTCGGTAGATTTTTGGAGTAGAGAAAACCTTAATCATTTTGAGGAAGTAGAGGGAGTGTGTTCCCCACAGGCGTGGGGATGAACCGACAAATCAACAGGGGTGGACTTATGCTGGGGGGAAACCTGGGGACAACGGGGCTGTTGAAAAACCCTGATTATGTGGTTCGACAGGCTCACCACGAACGGTAAAAAGACAATAATATCAAGACCTCCACCGTTCATCCTGAGCCTGTCGAAGGATCATGGCGGACTTTTTCAACAGCCCCACAACCCCCAGATTAATCTATATCCCAAGAGCCTTACGCATGGACTCATGTAAACTTCGCATTATGGAAACAGCCTCCTTGGCCTCTTCTCGTGTGGCCGACTCCCCTGGATACCGGAAATCAACGGCGTAACGATTAAGGATTATCAAGGAGGTGCGAAAGGCTTCCCATAGTGGTTCAATTGGAATGCAAAGTTCAAGGAGGGCTATCAGATCGTGCGTTTTGCCGAAGGGAATTCCGGCGTGCTGGAGTCTTGCCTTCATGTATTTTTCAATGCATTGCTGGGCGTGAAAGCACGCGGCATCGTAGTTTGGGGCCTTTCGAGCCCTGTATTCCCGCAAGGCCGTATTAAAATCACCCTCTGCCTTTTCTACCCACTCTTTAGTGAGTTCGTTCATACAGTACCTTCCCTTTTTCCGTGATCTCTTTCAGAAAAAAGTCCCCCATTTGCAGGCGCTTATCTATACTGGAAGGGGTGCGGGTTATCAGATCAAGACCAAAGTGATAATCCAGTTCCTTTAGGATATTCACCGCCTGGCGCGTGGGTGAGGCATCGAAATCCATAATCACCAGCAGGTCAACATCGCTGTCATCCCTTGGGTTCCCGTATGCGTAAGAACCAAAAAGGACGACCTTTAAAGGGTTGAATTTGGCTGCAATCTGCTGGACTATATCTTGGATATTTTTGTAATCGACCTTCATAATTGATTATTTTATACCCTGTTTACGCTAAGGCGTCAATTTTATTAGCGGATTTCCTTAGGAATGATGACCTGCCCCTTACTCGAAAGTCTTGTGGTTTGCATGGGCACACCTTTTGGTAAGATTATTGTAAGACATGTTGCCATGAGGACATAAAATCGTCAAGTAATCTAAAATCCCCTGGCCCGTTTTGAAGAAGAGGGTATCTTCATCGCCTCTCTGTACTTAGTCACGGTCCTCCTGGCAATCTCTATGCCCGATTTCTTTAATAGATCCATTACAGTCTCGTCACTGTAAGGTTTTTTCTGGTCCTCTCCCTCTATTATCTTCTTTATCATGTCCTTGACACTTTGTGAGGCTGCAGTCTCTCCATTAGAACAACTAATTCCGCATCCAAAAAAGTATTTCAGCTCAAATATCCCCTGAGGGGTATGGACATATTTGTTCGTAGTCACCCTGCTTATGGTTGACTCATGCATCCCTATATCATCGGCAACGTCCCTGAGAACTAAAGGCCTTAGATACCTTACCCCCTTGTCCAGGAACTCCTTCTGGAACTTTACTATGCTTTCTGTGACCTTACAGATAGTCCTTTGTCTCTGCTGAATGCTCTTTATAAACCACGAACCGGACCTCACCTTCTCCTGGATGTAATCTTTTGATACATCGCCTTTATGCATCTCATGGAGGGACTTGGTATAGAACTCGCTTAACTTTAACCTTGGGATGCCGCCTTCATTTGGCATGACTACGTAATCTTTGCCGATTTTAAATACATAAACATCAGGGATTATATAACTGGCAGTCTCATGCTGAAATGGTCGCCCGGGTTTAGGTTCCAGGGCTGATATGGCCTTTACAGCCAGCATCACATCTTCTATCGTGACATCCAGGACCTTTGCCAGGCCCTTATAATCCCTTTTTTCCAGAAAAGGAAGGTGGTCAGATATTATCTTTTCTATAATCGAGCCTTCCATACCCAGAATCCTGGTCTGGATAATAAGGCACTCTTTCAAATCTCTTGCTCCGACCCCTGGCGGGTCAAAATCCTGGATGACCTTTAGAACCTTTTCGACCTCCTTATCAGATCCTAAAGAATCAGCCATCTCCGGGACAGGGACCTCTAAGTAGCCGTCATCGTTTATGTTCCCTATTAACGTCTCCCCTATCTGCTGCCATCCTTTATCAATATCGGACATCCTCAATTGCCACAATAGATGCTCTGAAAGGGTGGTCTTCTGTGGGGTAAAGCTTTCAAATGTTGACTCTTCTCTCTTGTCGATATAAGAGGATGCGGGTTTATCAAAATCACTGCCGCTCAGGTAGCTGTCCCAATCCTCTTCAGTGAGCTTTTCCTTTGCCGCTTCCTCCTCCCCGCCTTCCTCCCGTGACTCCAGGTCTTCTTCCAGAACGGGGTTTTCCTCCAACTCCTGCTGGATTGCCTCAACCAATTCAAGCTTTGAGAGTTGAAGCATCTTTATGGCCTGCTGGAGCTGGGGGGTCATCACCAGCTGCTGGGCCATTTTATGGTAAAGTCTGGTTTCTAAAGCCATAGTTCCCTTTAGTTATTAGTGTTAGTTGTTAGTGTTAGACCTAACACTGGCACTGACCTCTTACACTATTTACAGCCTGAACTTCTCACCCAGATAAACCTTCCTTGCCTTTTCACTCCCGGCAATCTCTTCAGGGGTTCCGGCCTCAATAATCTTTCCTTCGCTCAGAATATATGCCCTGTCGCAAATGCCAAGGGTTTCCCTTACGTTATGGTCTGTTATCAACACCCCTATCCCTCTTGATTTCAGATGTGTTATAAGGCCCTGGATGTCCATAACCGCGATGGGGTCGATACCTGCAAAGGGCTCATCCAAAAGTATGAAAGAAGGCGATATGACCAGGGCCCTGGCTATCTCAACCCTCCTCCTCTCCCCCCCGGAAAGTGCGTAAGCCTTGCTTTCCGAAAGATGGGATATCCCAAGCTCACCCATAAGGGCAGAAAGCCTCTCCTCCCTTTCATCCTTTGAAATGGCGAGGGTCTCCAATATTGCAAGTATATTTTCCCTAACTGTAAGCTTTCTGAATACCGATGCCTCCTGGGGAAGATAGGCAACCCCCCTTCTTGCCCTTACGTACATTGGAAGACCGGTGATATCCTCGCTGCCTATGGATATAGAACCTTTGTCAGGCCTCGTAAGCCCTACAACCATGTAGAAGCTTGTAGTCTTACCGGCGCCGTTTGGCCCCAGGAGACCGACCACTTCACCGCTTTCCAGGTGGATGTCTACTCCGTCCACCACCTTCCTTCCCCTGTAGGACTTAGTCAGTCCCTTTGCCTGTAGAATTTGCAAAGGCTTCCTCCTTCTTGGGATGGATGGTAGCCCGGACCCTTTCCTGCCCGCCTTCAACTATGGTCCTGTCCTCGTCTAAGAAATATATGATCTTCTCTCCGGTGATGATGTCCTTACCCTGCCATACCTTCGGATTTCCTGTGAGGATGATCTTTCTCTCCGCGTTAAGGAAAAGAGCCCTCTCTGCCGCCGCTATCTTGTTCTGCTGAGTTATCCTGACATTCCCGGTGGCCAGGACATCTTTCAGTTCTTTCCCATTATCGCCATAAGTCGCCATCAGCTCATTGGATGTAATTGTGACATCCTGTTGCTTAGCCACTACATTTCCTTTGAAGATAACTTTGTTTGTCTTGGTTTCAGCCTCCATGCTATCTGAGGCAATGTTGATAGGCTGGGTACTCTTTTCGGCTGCTGCTGCAACAGACGTAAATAAAAGGACAAACAGCAATGTGAGCCTGAGGATCATTTTAGAGTTCCCTCCAGTACCGCCTTCACTCCTTTTTTTACAAAAACCCTGTCCCTACCTATATCAGCCACCATTCCCACACCCTCCGCCTCCATTCTCTTGCCCTTTATAAAGACCTTGGATTCTGTTGTTACAACCTTTTTCCCTGAGGAGTACCTCAGGGAGTCTGACTGAAAGATATATCCGTCACTGGTAACTATATTGACGTTCCCGGAGAGAGCCACATCGTTGGTATTGTTGAATACCTTCCCTTCGTCTCCTCTCAATTCAATCCTTTTGTCACCGTTGCCGTAAACAGTCACCTCAGGAGATTCAAGACGCGTAACACCTTCCTCCCTGAAATAGTCGGCTGACGTGGCCTTGAGCTCCCATTCTGTCCGTCCAGCCACAGACCTCGTCAGGTGAACCTCCGCTATCTTCAGGTCAGGAATTATTTTTGGAATCTTAAAAGGTGCTCCCCCTTTATGCGACCATATGTATAAGAATCCAGCCGCAGTGATTGCAAGGACGAGGATGATGGATATAACAACATACTTTAATATCTTCATGAAGGGCGCCGATATACAAGAACTATACCAAGAATCTTATTGGAAGTAAAGTTCATTGTCTGTATCGCAGGGTCAGGCCTTCCCACTTTCCCTGGGCCTTAAGTATAAGCTCGCAGGTCTCTCTGACTGCGCCCCTTCCGCCCCGGCCCTTTGTGACATAATCGACACAACCTTTGAGTTCATCATGGGCATCAGATACAGCTATAGACAGGCCAACTCTGTTCATCACCTGGGCATCTACAAGATCATCCCCAAGGTAGCAGACCTCTTCCTCCTTAAGGCCTTTCGCCTTCAGTATCTCTTCAAATACCAGGAGCTTGTCCTTCGCACCCTGGAAGACCATATTAATTCCAAGATCATTGGCCCTGTGCAAAACTACCCTGGACTCCCTGCCTGTCAAAATAGCCACATCCACCCCGCCTCTCATAAGCAGTTTCACTCCGTGCCCGTCTTTGACATCAAAGGCCTTTATCTCCTCCCCTCCGTCGGTGTATATAATCCGCCCGTCAGTCATGACACCGTCCACATCAAGGATCAATAATTTTATAAGCCTTGCCTTTTCCTCCACACCTTTCTTAACCTCTATCTTTTCCTTACAATATCTTTCCACCACCACCTGAACAATGTTTGTAGTTGCAGCCCCTTCTATCACCGGGATCCTTATGACCTTTCCCCCCTCCGCTTCAACAACCTCTTTCCCTATGATCGAGTCGGCCGCCCAATCCCCGCCCTTAACCAGATAGGTAGGTTTCAGATATGTTATAAGTCTTAAAGGGTCGGGTTCCGAAAAGGTCGTGACATAATCAACACACCCTAAGGCAGCAACGACCTCTGCCCTCTGCTCTTCAGGGATTATCGGCCTGTTCATCCCCTTTATGGCCCTCACAGAGGAATCGCTGTTGACGGCCACAATAAATATATCTCCACATCTTTTGGCCTCTTCCAGATACCTTGTGTGACCTACGTGGATCAGGTCAAAGCATCCGTTGGTGAAAACAACGCTCTTACCTCTACCCTTTGCCTTTTCTACTACTTCCTTTAGCTCTTCCCACTTCTTTATTTTTTCTCTCATACCCACGATTTTAGATTTTATAAAAGGCCTTTGTCAAGAAAAGGTTGACAGAACGGATTCATTTAATTATAATTTGCCAGAATTTCGATGAGTTAGGAGTAAAGTAGGAGTAAAGATGGTCAGAAAATTGTTTTATGCCTTAGCCATTACCCTTTTAACGGTATCATTTGCCGCCGCAGAGAAAGTAAAATCACCGGCTACGGAAAAACAGGAGAAAAAAGAGGAAAAGCCAAAGAGGGAGCCTATAGTAGATACTTTCACCAGAATAGACCAGGGAGAGGCTGGGGTGGACGCTCTTGTCATATATGCCCACCCTCTTTATTTCGCATATAAGGGGTTAGTTGAAGACGCTAAAAAGAAATATGATATGGAAAAGTTTCATGTCTTTATTGTAACCATAAACTCTCAAAAGAAGGCCGACCTTTCAAAGTTCAAGATAGAGTCATCTATCTTTATTCGGACGGAGGAAAGCCTTGAATACCCTGCCGTATCTCAGTGGATCCCTCTTACAGAGACCCCGAGCAAGAGGACAGGAGTTGTAAGGTTCTTCCAGATAGACGCCAATAAAAATAAAGTACTGAAAGACAATGCCAAATCTTTCGAGGTCATTATAAAGGGACTTGCGGATGTCCCTGAAAGAATATTCAAATGGAAACTTCCTATCGAGTTCTGATGCCTGCCTTGACAACCATAGAACCAGGGTCTAAGGTTTTCACATAAATCTCAAGATCAATCAACCTGAAATTACGGAAAATAAGAGGTCTGTTTTTTCTATAAGGAGGTGTGCTATGAAAAAATTTATCTTGCTCGCCGCCTTACTTTCCCTGCTGGTTGTTATCATCGAAGCGGAAGTAGGTGTGCGGACTTACCTTCCAGGCTCCATGTTCTGGTCCCAGTCCCTAAGCACTGAACCTGTAAACGGAAACTCCAAGCTTGCTTTAGCAGTAACGGTATCGGCATACAGCCCTACTGAGGAGGAGTGTGACGGAGACCCTTATATAACGGCATATCAGAGACCGGTAAAGGAGGGGACCATCGCCATAAGCAGGGATCTGGAAGAAGAACTCGGTTGGGCGATAGGGGATAAGGTTTATCTTACAGGATTAGGTGTATTTGAGGTATGGGACAGGATGCACCCCAAGTGGAGGAAGAAGGTAGACATATTCTTCCATGATACGGAAAAGGCGGTATCATTCGGGGTAAAGCAGGCAAAGGTACTGAAGGTGGAGAAGAGGGAGAAAAAAGGGGTATAATAAATACTTGACACCCCTTTTTATTTGAATTATAATTGAAATTAATTTTCAATTTCTATATCGAGGACACATGTACCAACTTCATATATTAGCCACCTGGCTTCACATCATATCGGCAATATACTGGCTTGGGGCCATATTTTTCATCCTCACAGCCCTTGGCCCTGTCCTCCGCAAGCAGCCGTCTATCGTTGTGCCGCCCATAATGACAGGTGTGCATAGGAGGGTGAGGAGGAACGTACTTGTCGCCATCATCGTATTTGTCATAACAGGGGTATTTAATATGTATTACAGGGGCCTCTTTGATCCGGAAGTCCTTTTCAGAAGCACATACGGACGTATCTTCCTCTTCAAGATGCTCCCGGTTACGGTCATGTTCACCCTTTACTTCTCAGCCCCATATCTGATGAAGAGGTTTTCTTCAAATGATGAAAAGGATGAATGCAAAGAATCGGTTGCATGTTGTGAGATGGAAGAAGGGCATAAGCCTGGGAATAAGGTATTTGCCGTGCTTCATGTAGTCGCCCTTGCCTGCGGACTTCTTGCTGTGTTTCTCGGCGTGTTGCTCAGAGGCTAATTTTTTTAAGGAGGTTTTGAAAATGAATTTCAAATTCTTGGCTATGGCATTAACTCTTATCCTTTCCCCTTCGATGTCATATGGGGTCCCCTCGCCCCTTGCGGGATTTATACCCGGAGTGGTAGAGGGTCAGAGTGAGGGGTGGGTATCAGTTGCAAACGAGGTCGGAAATAAATTAAAGGAAGGCCAGGCATTGTATGAGACTGGTAATACGGCAGGGGCAAAAGGTAAGGTCACCGACGCATACTTCGAGGTCTTTGAAGGTAAGGGGATGGAGACCGCAGTGAACCTCCGCATTTCCGGGGAGAGAAAGACCGAACTTGAGTCGATGTTTGGGAGTATAAGGAGTGCCATGAATGCAGGCACCCCTCCGCCGGAGATAAGAGAAAAGATAGATATCCTGGCGGCGGCCCTCGTGGAGGATGCCAAAAAGCTGCTAAGGCTGGAGGAAAAAGGGAAGGAATCTCCTTATACCCTTTTCCTTAACTCCCTCATAATAATCCTCAGGGAAGGGTTTGAGGCAATCCTTATTATAAGCGCCCTGGTCGCATATCTTGTAAAGACAGGGCATGGAGACAAGGCTAAAAGAATATACCTCGGTGCTATTCTTGCCCTTTTGGCAAGTGTCATAACTGCTGTAGTTTTAAATACCCTGTTTGTTGTATCGGGAGCGGCCAGGGAAGGGATGGAAGGGATCACCATGCTCACAGCCACGGCAGTCCTCTTTTATGTTAGCTACTGGCTCATCAGCAAGGCAGAGGTCGGGAGGTGGCAGAGGTTCATAAAAGGCAAGATAGAGGCTTCCCTGAGCGGGAAAAGCGTATTTGCCCTGAGTTCGGCGGCATTCCTGGCCGTATATAGGGAAGGAGCCGAGACCATCCTCTTCTATCAGGCGCTTGTGTCAGGCGCTGGTGAGGGCGGCATTGCCCATATAACCTACGGATTTATCGCTGGAGCCTTCATTTTGTTTTTCATTTATTTTGCCATCAGGTATATGAGCATTAAAATCCCCATTGGCCCGTTTTTTGGCATCACCAGCACGTTGCTTTACTACTTGGCCTTCTCCTTTGCAGGTAAAGGGGTACTGGAACTTCAGGAGGCTGGATGGATTACTGCAACGCCTGTAAATTTCGCCACGATTTACTTCCTCGGCATATACCCCTCCCTTGAGGGGCTTATACTTCAGGGGCTTTTGCTTGCCGCAGCTATGGGAGGCGGTTTATATACGCTTTTTTCCATAGACAGAGGAAGAAAGGCCGTTATAGGTGACGTTTCCCACATAGCCAAGGATATAAAGGCGCTCCATGACCTTCTGGAACACATAAAGATGGACGTCCATGCCAGCAAGGAATCATTGGAGCCATTGAAGGGGGCCGAGGTGGTTGATATACAGGAGATAAAGGAACACATGGACAACCTGGACTTAAAGACCCATGAGGTCATAGAGCACCTTTCGGAGCTTGAAAAAGGGCTGACTGACATATTTAGCGAACTTGAAAAGGGGATAGGGAAAGGCAAATGAAGATAGAAAGGATAGAAGGATTTCTTGTCAGAAACAGGGAAAGGTTTGGGTATATCCATTTCGGGATGTTCATCCTCTTTCTGGCCCTCTTCCTCATCCCGCCGTTCCTTCCCGCTCCCCCGGAGGAGGCCAAGCCGTGGAACAACTTCGTCCTTTTTGCAAAGTTTGCAGTCTGGGGGCTCTGGTTTCCATTAATCCTCGCTTCGGTGGTTGTATTCGGGAGGGCCTGGTGTGGTCTCTTCTGCCCCCAGGGGGCCCTATCCGAGTTCCTTAACAAGAGGGGGATGGACAGGGCGGTCCCAAAATGGCTGAGGTGGGAGGGGACGCCGATAATGAGCTTCATCATTATAACCGTATTCGGACAACTCGTTGCCGTCAGGGATTACCCTAAACCCATGCTCCTGGTATTCGGCGGAACAACGGTTATCGCTGCCCTGCTTGGCTATCGGTACACAAAGGGCCGCAGGTCCTGGTGCAGGAACCTCTGCCCTGTGGGGCTTCTACTCGGGATTTTTTCAAGGCTGGGGATGGTAGGGATAGAGAGGGGAGAAAAGAACGGCGCAAGGGTTGTCTGCCCATTATATATAAACCTTCACACCAAGGTCGCGTCCCGGCACTGTATAGAATGCCTGAGGTGTGTAAACCCAGAGATACCTGGGACATTAAGGATAAATCTCAGGAGGCCTGGAAAAGAGATCGAGGAAATACGGAGAAGGGAGCCGGACATCTACGAGGTCATCTTCCTCTTCCTCGCCACGGGCCTTGCCCTGGGCGGATTCCACTGGCTTGTAAACCCTTTTTACGTAAAGTTCAAGATGGCCATAGGAACCCTTCTCCTCGATATGGGGCTGGGTGAATTCATTGGTAAGAGCGGGCCGTGGTGGGTCATGGTTAACTACCCTGAAAAGGGGGATGTGTTTAACTGGCTGGATTTCATATCTGTAGCATCGTTTATGTTATCTGCCATGCTGCTCATCGGAGGGATACTGTTTATCTTGACTCTGTTATCAGCCTTTTTAAACGGTTTGTCACCCTCCCCTCAATCCCCTCCCCTCAAGGGAGGGGAGGCAAATAAAATCCCCTCTCCCCAGGCGGGAGAGGGTCAGGGTGAGGGGGAAGGGGTTTGGGAAAGAGTATCCATCATCGGCTACGCATATACCCCTGTGGCCCTTCTCTCTCTCATCCTCGGACTTGGGGCAGAGCTATTTTCCCTTTCGCATTTAGTGGGTATGGGAGACGGCGCTGTAAAGGGATTAAAGCTGATCATCCTTTCAACCGGCGCAATATGGAGCCTTTACCTGAGCTACAGGCTGACGAACAGGCAATTACTTCCACAAATTCCGAATATCATCGGAGTGGCCATAGTGGCATGGGCCTGGTATTTGGTTATATAAGATCGAAAGGGGGTGAATGAATGAAGACAAAATTTGGCTCTGGATTGAAAATGAAATTCATTATCTTTTTATTTTTAGCTTCTCACTTCTCGCTCTCCGCTGAGGCATCCCAAAATAACTGGGATAAAGTAGCCGAGGAGATAGAGAAGGCTTTAAACAACGCTGCGGAGGCTTATGAAAAGGGTAAGAAGGACGAGGCTATGGAAATGGTAGCGGATGCCTACTTCGGGATATTCGAAGGTGAGAAGGCCAACATGGAGATTGCGGTAAGACGCTTTTTATCTCTCAAAAAGGCAAGTGAATTAGAGAAGGGTTTTGCAGACCTCAGGAAGGGCATCAAAGACGGCATCAAACCAAGCGACTTCAAAAAACAAACTTCTAATCTTGTTGAGACGGTTAAAACCGCAGCCAAGGAGCTTGACAGAAAGGGGGTGGGATTAAGTTCTGAGTTGTAGGGGCGAACCTTGTGTTCGCCCGGCAGTTCAACGTAGAGTGGGATGTGCCCACCAATAATTTAACAAGGAGACATCAAAATGAAGACATTTAAAAAGGTATTTTTAGCAGTATCAGTTCTGTTCTTATCCTATTCCCCTGCAAAGGCATTGGAAACACCCATCGGAACGCCACAATCCTTATATGGGATGGAGATAGCTGCTGTCTACCTTCAGCCTATTGAGATGGAGCCAAAGGAAGGGCCTATGGCAATGCTTGCGAGGGAGAAGGCAGACATACACCTGGAGTGCGACATACATGCAGCGGAGAACAACCCCAACGGCTTTGCCGCAGGGGAATGGATACCAAATCTCACCATCAACTACACCCTTATAAAGCTCGACACTGGGCAGAAGATAGAGGGGCACATGATGCCTATGGTTGCCAACGACGGCCCCCATTACGGCGACAATGTGAAGATGATGGGTGTAGGCAAGTACAAGGTCATCTATACGATAGACAACCCCTTAAAGCAGGGTTTCGGGAGGCACACGGACAGAGAAACGGGGGTAAGGCCTTGGTTCAAACCTTTTGAAGTTGAATGGGAGTTCAACTTCCTTGGAGCAGGGAAAAAGGGTGGGTATTAAAAATGAGGAGGTTTAATATGAAATCTATACGTAGGGGCAACCCTCTGTGGTTGCCCGCTTTGGCCCTTTTCTTTTTGACATCCATCCTTCCTCTTCAATCTTTCGCCGGAACCGAGGAGGAGATAAAGGTGCTCAAGGAAAGGGTGGACGCCATGGAAGGTCAACATACAGAGTTTCGCAAAAGCATAGCGGAGGAACTGGATTTCCTACGCCGCGACATGGATATGGTTGATTACAGGACGGCAAGGATCAAGGCCCTTGACCAGAAGGTGGGGGCCTTTACCCTTGGAGGAGATCTCTCCTTCTTTCTTCAAGGGTTCTCAGTTGATGGGGAAGGGAAAACCGATGGAAGCTATTCCGGCGACCTGTTCCTGACCATACCAGTCGGCCCTTATGGGAACGTCTATTTAAGGGGCGATATAGGAGAGGGTGAAGGAATTGCAGGAGGGTTGCCTCCGACATTCTCAGGCCCAAATGCTGATCTTGAGTTTAATGAGCCCAAGTTCACCCTGGCGGAGGCATGGTACTGGACGAGCTTCCCGATCCCTGACCTGAGAGACCAGAGGCTGGAGCTTACCATAGGAAAGATTGACCCCACCGGGATATTTGATGCAAATGCGGTCGCAAACTCCGAGACCAACCAGTTCATAGCAGATATATTCGTAAACAATCTGGCTATTGAGTTTGCCGGTGATGAAAATGGATACGGCCCCGGTGTCGCCCTCGGATACAGGTTCACATCCATATACACAACTGGCCTTGAGGTGATTGGCAGGCTGGGACTTTTTGAAGGAGACATAGAGGGTGAAGGGACTTTCAAGAGGGTCTTCGACCGCCCGTTTGTCATCGGAGAGCTTGACATCAAAACCAGCTATTATGGTCTTGGTGGGAACTACCGCATCTACGGCTGGATAAATCAGAACAGTCATACAAAATGGGATGGTTCCGATGATGATGCGGCAAACAAGGGGTTCGGCCTATCCATCGACCAGAGGGTATCAAACGACGTCACACTTTTTGCGAGATACGGCCTCCAGGATGAGGACGTCTCCAACTTCGGCCAGGTCATAACCATCGGCGGCCAGGTAATAGGTAACTCATGGCGGAGGGGAAACGATGCCATAGGGATCGCATACGGCCTTTCCAAGACCAGCGGCAAATACGAGGATGTCTCCCTTGCCACCAATGGATACGAGGCAAAGGGGGATGAGCACTACATCGAGGCATATTACAAGTATTGGGCCAATGCAAACCTTACCATATCACCTGATCTTCAGTATGTCGTAAACCCAGGAGGGGATGAGGAGAAGGATGCCGTATTAATATATGCGGCAAGGATGCAGTTGACATTCTAAACCCCTTGGACATGGGGCAGTTTCTCCGTTCTGCCCCGTGTCTTCTTTTTTACGCCAAACATGGCTCACCCCTAATCTCACTTCTAATCTCTTGCCAAAACATCTCCTCTCGTGCTATCCTGAAAACAGTTTTCAGTTTCACTATCTCTTTAATATTAGTGGTTCGTTGCAGTTGCACCGCATACTGAAAAGGAGAGGACATGAAGAAAAACCAGATGGGAGAATTTGCCAGGTTCATTGAGGAAAAAGGGCTAAAATCAACCACCCAAAGGGATGAGATAGTAAATGTCTTTTTTACTTTAAAAGACCATGTCAGCATTGAAGAACTCCATCACAAGGTACAGAAAAAGAATCCAAAGATAGGATACACAACCGTATACCGCACATTAAAGCTCCTCACTGAGAGTGGCCTCGCCCATGAGAGGCAGTTCGGGGACGGGCAGGCAAGATATGAACCTGTAACCACTGAAGAACACCACGACCACCTGATATGCCTTAGATGCGGGACTATCCTTGAATTTGAAAATAAGAAGATAGAGAAACTCCAGGAAGATGTGGCAAAACAGCACGGCTTCGAGGTAAAGAACCACAAACTGGAGTTGTACGGATACTGTAAGAAATGCAGGAAATAAAGTGGTCAATGGTCAGGGACCAGTGGCCAGTTAAAAGCGAATAAACTGGCCACTGACCACTAACCATTGAGGTAAACATGCACGATCACGGTTCACATAAAGAAGAGGCTCCAAAAGGTGTCCCAAGGCTTGCTCTTATTGGCAATCCTAACGTAGGGAAGAGCGTTATCTTCGGCTACCTTACAGGTAAGTATGTAACTGTCTCAAACTATCCTGGGACAACGGTGGAGATTACATCAGGGAAGGCCTTTATAAACAAGAAGGAGTATGTCGTTATAGATACCCCTGGGGTCAACTCCCTCCTGCCTATGTCTGAAGATGAAAAGGTCACAAGGGACATACTTTTAAATGAGGACATAGAGGCCATAATCCAGGGAGTTGACACAAAGAACCTTAGGAGGGGCCTTCTCATAACCCTGCAACTGGCTGAGATGGGGGTCCCATTTGTCGTTGCCCTGAACCTGTATGATGAGGCCACAAGTCGGGGAATCCGGGTTGATGCAGAGCGACTCTCTGAACTGATAGGGACGACTGCTATCCCGACCGTCGCCACCCAGCGGAAGGGGATGGACCAGTTGGCTAAGGCCATTTCCGGCCACAGGGTGTCTTCTTTTACTACCCACTATGACAGACGGATAGAAGACGGGGTCGGACGGATAATCCCACTGTTGCCTGATGCCAGGATATCTAAGAAATCCCTGGCCCTTATGCTCCTTGCCGCGGACGAGTCTCTGAACGACTGGCTTCACAAAAACCTTGATGAAGCCGCCATCAGGGACATAGACAATATCAGGCATGAGATACAGTCCACCTTTCCAGAGTCTCTGGGTTATGTAATAAACCAGCAGAGGATGGCTGCTGCCGACAGGCTTCTGAAGGAGGTCTTCTCGGAAGGTGACAGGAGAAAGACGGGAGCCAGGAACCTCATCGGCCAGTGGTCCATGCATCCGGTCTGGGGAGTGCCGTTTCTCCTCGCGGTCCTTTACGGATTTTACCAGTTTGTGGGCGTATTCGGTGCAGGGACCCTTGTGGACTTCCTTGAGGACACTGTCTTCAAGAGTTATCTAAACCCCTGGGCCGTAAGGCTCTTCGACTATATCCCCATAGGGATTCTTAAAGAACTGTTTGTGGGCCAGTACGGGATCATCACCATGGCCCTTACATACGCCATAGCCATAGTCCTTCCCATTGTAGGCACCTTTTTTATAGCCTTTGGCATCCTGGAGGACTCCGGATACCTTCCAAGACTGGCGGTTATGGTAAACAAGGTATTCAAGGCGATGGGGCTCAACGGCAAGGCCGTTTTGCCTATGGTCCTTGGCCTTGGGTGCGACACCATGGCGACCCTTACCACAAGGATACTTGAGACAAGGAAGGAGCGCATCATTGTTACCCTCCTCCTTGCCCTTGGCGTTCCATGCTCGGCCCAGATGGGGGTGGTCTTGGGGATGCTCGGCGGGATATCTTTTAAGGCAACCTTGATATGGGTCGGCGTCGTTGTCGGCGTAATACTCTTGGTCGGATACCTGGCCTCAAAGATAATACCTGGAGCCGAATCAGACTTTGTCCTGGAGCTTCCACCCATAAGGTGGCCTCAGCTCAGCAACATAGGGATAAAGACCATGGCAAGGATAGAGTGGTATCTTAGGGAGGCAGTCCCACTGTTCATCTTGGGAACCCTTATACTTTTTGTCTCTGATAAGCTCGGGCTTCTCACCCTTTCGGAAAAGTTTGCTGAACCGTTGGTAGTAGGATTTCTCGGACTGCCGATAAAGGCCACGGAGGCGTTTATCATAGGTTTTCTCAGGCGTGACTATGGGGCAGCCGGTCTTTTGATGCTGGCCAGAAACGGGGAATTGGACACGATCCAGGTAGTGGTCAGCATAGTGACCATAACACTGTTTGTCCCTTGTATTGCCAACTTCTTTATGATAATAAAGGAGCAGGGGTTGAAGGTGGCACTGTATATAACAGGATTTATATTCCCCTTTGCGTTTCTCGTTGGGGGTATTTTGAATATCGTTTTGAGGTATTATCAAGTAGCTTTGTAATTAAGCAGAAAAAGCTTGATTTGACACAGATGTACACAGATTAATTATGATTTCACAGTGAAAATCATTTTAATATCAGTGTAAATCAGTGTCAAAATAATTGAGGTTTTTTATGGAAGAAAAAAAGCCGTACAAATGCCCCCTCTGCGCATTCTCCTTTAAGGTAGGAGAGGCCAAGTGCGGGGCATGTCCCATGTCTAAGGGATGCAAAATAATATGCTGCCCCCACTGCGGTTATCAGTGGGTGGAGGAATCAAAGGCAGTCAATCTTATAAAAAAGTGGATGGGAAAGAAATGAGCGAACACGTTATAGACGAACTTCTTGAGCTGATCTGGACCCAGAAAGAGGATGGGAAGGACAGCCTTACCGATCTTCTGAAGATCACGGAAGAAGAGAATCCCGAAGAAGCTATAAAGGCAATGGTTCGCGAAGGACTGATTAAAATAACCGGGGACAGCATCAATACTGTTCGGAATGGATATTGCGGAAGACGCTAATCAGGCAAAACACCCAACTCAAGATTGCTTCGCATTGCTATGATTCTTTGTAGACGGGAATAAAGCAGTGTCGACTGGCTGTCGCAGAGAAGGCTTGTAGATTTCAGACTGCTATAATAAGGAAAAAGGGAATAGGCTTCCGTCGAGGCTTTTTACAAGACAGATCAACTACCGGGCCTCCAGTTGGCAAGCAAGCTTACATACTCTTTGGGTTTTGGCGGCGGATGCTTCAGTTTCCTTATATGGTTGGCCAGTTCTTCATCATCGGCCCAGCCCAGGAAATAGAAGCAAAGCATTTCAAAGGTGCGTTTTGTGGGCTTGCAGCCTGTCCACAAGGTTATAAGCAGGCTGGCAATGAGGGCGCAGTATACCTGGATAGTAAGTCCGTTTTCCGAATGAGCCAGGAGGTGACGGCAACCTAAAATGCATTTGAACCAGCGAAAGAACAGTTCTATCTGCCACCTGTATTTATAGATAAGGGCAATGGTTTCCGCCGGGAGATCCATTCTGTCAGTTACAAGGAGGAAGGTGTAATCAGAATCTGTTGTGCGGAAGGTCTTTTTGCTTGAAACCCTGGAAGGCCGAGGCCTGCTGCTGTCGCCCTTATGGTGTATCTCAATGACCCGCACAGGAAAACTCAGATCATCCTTCTTGCTTTTACAACCGAGTTGAACCACCATATCTTTTGTTGCTCCGGCGGCTATATCATATGAGGTAAGGGGTCTTTCTTCTATGGTTTTCCATACTGCATTATCTTGCATACGAACCACAAAGGAACTGTTGGCCTTCTTGATATCTTCAAGCAAGAGGTATTGGCGGAAACCTGCATCAAGGATATATAGCTTATTGGGAGAGAGGGCGTTTCTCAGATTAGTCTTCTCATTGGCGTTGCCATGAGTTATCTCCCCTCTTGTAGGAACTCCTTTGAGTATGTCGAATTCAAGGTGCAGCTTTGCGGCCTTGTTTTTATCGTCAACCCATAATGCCCAGAGCATCTTTGGGAGAGCAGGAAGCAGGGAACCGTCCACTGCCGTCAGAGTTTGTTGAAGCATTTTAAGTTTAGGGTCTTTTTCAAGGGGAGCGGCCTTCCGGGCCAGTTCGGGGATCAGAGGGGCAAGGAGCTTGGCATCAAAAACACCTTGTGCCTCGGACAAAGAGCCTAGACTTGTGGCATTAACCCCAAGACGTTTTTGAACTTTTTTAAGGTGAGAGGCCTCTTGAATGCCTCTAAGGCTTGTAATTACAGGATTGAAATAGAAAAGCAGGATGAAAGAAAGATATTGGTCATAGTGAAGGTCTCTGTTATGGTGGTCTTTAACCAGATGGAATCTATCAAACAGGGGAATAATATCCCGGAGGTATTTAAACCCCTGAAGGCTTTTTTCATCAATAGGAGCTTTTTTCTTTCTCCCTTTGGCCATTATTATGGGCAATCATTAACATAAGTATGTGAAAATGTACAGAGTTTTTTTCAACGATAACAATATTCTAACGGGTAAAGACAGGGCAGCAGGAAGCATACCGAACAGTATTGGGGTTGTCCCTGGGTTCCATGAGTTTAATGTCCATGTCAAAGAGGCAGGAACTACTATAATCCAGCGGCCTCAGTATCGGGCGTAAGGTAGGCTATTCCGCTTTCAACAGAGTGGGCTCTCCAGCCCCCGGCCTAAGACAGAGCTTAATGAGAGCATTACTTCACTTTGTTTTTTATCGTTAGGAGATTTCTTTAAACGATGGATGATGATAACGAGTGTGAGAATGAGAGCAATAACTTTACAGAACCGCCTTCTACCTTCAGAAGTTGGGAGGATGGAGATAAAGGAGGTTGCTTTAAGTATGTGGATAATCCAACTTATGGATATTGGAAAGATTATTATGATGACCAAGAGTTAGCTGTCGGGTCTATATTTAATATACCGCAGTACGTTTATGATCATGATGACGGTAGTAATACATCAAAATATTTTACGGCATTAAATGATGGATACTGGAGTGTTATTGAAGATCCGCCTGATAATACCATTGCATCAAATATTGGATTGAAGAAATATGATAAAATAAGAAGCATTATAGAACATGATCTATCAGTTATATTATTAGTTAAAAGAGGGGGCGAACAGTTACATTTCATTATTGAAAAAAAGAGGATAGTATCGTCCTACAGAGGCTGGGGAAGTCTTTTTGAAGAACCGAAAGGTGATGAACTTAGTGAAGGCCCTGATTTTGAAACCAAGTCACTTGAAAATACCGATCCCCCATCGCTACCTATTCAAAAGATAGATATCTTTTATCCTGACCCACAGGTAATCCAAAACCTAAAAACTTCACTTACATCAAGATATGGTGCTCGCTCGCTGGAAGACATATTTTCCGGCAAACACTTGGAAAACGAGCATGGCGGCTTTTTTATTGTGCGGGATCAATATCCGCAAAATGAATACTCTGTGGCGGATATAGAACAAGCCTGTGATATGGTGAAGCAGCATTTGTGTGTTATCCCCGGTATTGGTGAAACCCTCGAAAAGGAGCTTAGGGGAAGGGGGTATAATTCAATTAACGATCTACTCAGGCACCAGACCTTTTCATCTAATGCCAATGATTTTCTGCAAATACTCGGAAACAAGGACTTTAATGCGCTCCATGATTGGCTTTCTTCCCGGCCATTGCCAAAATCGCATCCTGTGAGACTTTTATCGTCATGCTTTCAGGATATGTCTAAGCTTTTATTCATTGATATTGAAACCCTTTCACTATATCCAACCTCGCCTCTGATACTTATCGGCGTGGCATTTTTTAAACCCGATGGGTTCTTGGCAGTTGAACAATACCTGGCGAGAGACATTGCTGATGAAAAGGCAATCCTTTCACACATAGTCAATTCCGGTAAGTTCAAGACCATTCTCACTTTCAATGGGTCTACGTTTGACTTGCCATACATGCGCTCAAGATGCAACTATTACGGGATAGAAGGCCCTTTTGATCATCCCCATTTCGACTTATTGTACTTTGGAAGAAGGATTTGGAAAGGCCAATTTAGCAGCTATTCCCTCAAGACGCTTGAGAGAGAAATTTTGAAAATAGACAGAGGGGATGACGTGCACCCCGTTTACCTGATTGAGCTTTACCAGGAGTATCTACAAACCCAAAAAGCAGGACTTCTCATGCCATTGATAGACCATAATCGGTGGGATATACTTTCAACTGTGAAGCTATTTACTGCGATGATAAACAAGGTTGTTAAAGATGCCTGATATTGAGCAGATTATTGAACAAATAAAGAAATACGACTGGTACAAAGGACAGATAGAATCCGTCAGCTTGCTGGATGCTGCATTGCCTGTTTATGGCAGAATTAAGACGCCACCAAGTAAGCCTATTCAGCAATATTTAAATAACAGGGGAATTCATAATCTATATACACATCAGGCCCAGGCCATTGAAAAGATAAGGGAAGGTGAAAGTGTAATCATAACCACGTCAACGGCGTCTGGTAAATCCCTCTGTTACAACATTCCTATTTTTGAGGTTATGCAGGACAATCACAATGCCACAGCGCTTTATCTCTATCCTCTAAAGGCCCTAACCAATGACCAATATCAGAAGATCAAGGAAATGGAAGAAGGAACAGGCATTATCGTTGATGCGGCCACTTATGACGGGGACACACCGAAAGAATGGCGAAAACTGCACAGAGACAAGGCAAGGTTGATCTTAACCAATCCCTATGCTTTGCATTATATGCTTTCCTGGCATTTCCAGTGGGGGCGTTTCTTTAGAAATCTAAAATATATTGTGATAGATGAGGCCCATCAGTATAGGGGCGTGTTTGGCTCAAATGTTGCTCTCATTATCAGGCGGCTGTTAAGGATATGTAGACACTACGGATCAAACCCGGCTTTTATCCTTTCTTCAGCCTCGATTGCCAATCCTGAAGAGTTTGCCGAAAGACTGACCTCAAAGAAATGCCTGGTTATCGGCTCCGATGGCGCACCGAAACCTAAGAGAAATCTGATACTCTGGAATCCAAAAAAAAATCAAGAGCGCTCTATTCATTCCCAAACAAAAGACATATTTCTTCATTCCATCAAGAACGGTCTACAAACTCTCTGTTTTGTTGGAACCCGAAAGTTGACGGAGTTAATTGTCATGTGGGCCAAGGAGGAGGCCAACGGATTATCTATCTCACCGTACCGGTCAGGATATCTGCCCGAACACCGCAGAGATATCGAAAACGGACTGAGAGACGGGACAATAAAAGGCGTTGTATCTACAATGGCCTTGGAACTTGGTATAGATATCGGCGGACTGGATTGTGTGGAATTATCAGGCTATCCGGGAACAATAGCATCTTTCTGGCAAAGAGCGGGAAGAGCCGGAAGGAAAGGGCAGGATTCGCTGATAGTGTTTATTGCCTTTGAAGACCCACTTGACCAATACTTGCTGAAACACCCACAGATAATCCTTACACCGTCTTTTGAAAATGCCATAATAGACCTTCGCAATCCATATATTCTTGAGGCACATACCCCTTGTGCTGCTGCCGAACTACCGATAAGATTGGATGAGGAGTTCTTTCAGCCAGATACACTTAAAGGGCACCCGCAGTTCAGGCACACGCCAAACGGTGTGATATTCAGTGGGACAGGAAATGTTCACACTTCAATATCATTAGGAAACACATCCAACAAAATCTTTCCGATAATATGTAACGGTGTCACGTTGGAGACATTGGATATAACACAGGCTTTCAGAGATGCCCATCCTGGCGCGGTTTTGCTGCATATGACGGAGACATATCTTGTAGAAAGTCTTGATATTGAGCATTCCACGGTGAACGTCATCAAAAAGGATTTAGATTACTGGACCGAGCCGTTCGTAAGTAAGGATGTTTCGATTCTGAAAGAAGAGCGAAAAAACAACTTCCTGTATTTTGGTCAAGTTGAAGTTACAGAACGCTATACAGGGTTCAAAATGTTGAAGCGCGATAAGCTGATGGGCTTTAGTAAGCTTGATTTGCCGCCGCTTAATTTCAAGACCAAAGGGTTATGGTTTACCATTAATCCCGATATAAGAGCTACTTGTGAAAATCACATTTATACGGACAACAGCGGCGAAAACAAGGCTTTAGATTTTGTTGGCGGTCTTCATGCCCTTGAACATGCTATGATCGCAATATCTCCCCTCATGGCGATGTGCGACAGAAGGGATATTGGCGGCGTTTCATACCCTACCCATCCGCAAACTGAGCAGCCAACCATCTTCATTTACGATGGATATGAAGGCGGCATCGGCCTTTCAGAAAAACTTTACGAGAAATTCCCTGAACTGTTAAAGCTTACGTACGAGCTAATAAAAGACTGTGGTTGTGAGGTAGGTTGCCCTTCTTGCGTTTTGTCACCGAAATGCGGGAATGATAACAGCACGATAGATAAAAGAGCAGCCATTAAAATTCTTGAGAGCATCTTGAATGGTCAAGTAGCATGAAGCGATTAGAGAAATGAGGGACGAGTTCAAAATTCACAAAAAATGAATCGGGGACGGGTTCGTATTACGGCACCATGTATCGGATGGGAAGGGCGGCGGTGGAGGTGGAAGAAACTGCTTGAAATATAATAACATATATGTTATAAATTATGGCGATGGATTGGACTATAAACTTCTATAAAGACAGCAAAGGAAAAGAACCGGTTAAGGAGTTCTTTCTATTGCTGTCAGATGAAGGAAGAGCAAGGACTTTAAAGCTCTTAGGCATGGTTAAAACATACGGTGTTTTACTAAAAGAACCTTATACAAGACGGGTCAAAGACAAGATACGTGAACTGAGGACTAATGATAAACAAGGTGAAATCAGGATACTATATTTCGCCTACACAGGAAGAACCATTGTTTTACTGCACGGCTTTGTAAAGAAGACACAGAAAACTCCTATAAGTGAAATTGAAATAGCTGAGAAAAGGCTTAAAGATTATATAGAACGATACGGAGGTACAAAATGAAGAAGGATGATTTAGATAGTTTTATAGAAGAACAAATGAAAAGACCTGGCTTTAAAAAAGCCTGGCACGATCTTGATGCAGAGTTTGAATTGCTTGGAAGTATGATAGAGGCCAGGGAAAAAGCCCATATAAGCCAGGCTGAACTTGCAGAAAGAATAGGAACGAAGCAACCCGCATTATCAAGGCTTGAAAAAGGTGGATACAAGAAAGCCACTTTTGAAACTCTTGAAAAAATCGCCGATGCCTTGGGATTCAAAATTTCAGTAAGACTGGAACCTAAACATGGATAAAGAACTGTTTAATTGAATAGGAGACCGGTTCATATCACAACCCCACGTATTGGATGAGAAAGGCGGCGGTGGATGAGGACTATGGTAGATCCCTATCAGATGCCTTGCTTGCATCTGTTAAACAGATGTGGTAAAAAATAGACACAAAGGATATGCAGAAATGATCGAGACATTTAAAATCATAGAGGCGATTTATTATACCCTCAAGAAGATTGAGATTGCGGATACGATGAAGCTCTTAAAGCTTGTCTATCTTGCCGACAAGTACCATCTTGTAAGATACGGCAGGACGATAACAAAGGATGATTACTACGCGATGGAGTACGGTCCTGTAGGCTCAACCGTTAAAGATGTTCTTAACTTTAACTCCATTTCACTCTCTACTGCTGAATATAAGTATGCATCACACCTCTTAAACAAGATAGATGAGGTCACATTTAAGGTAAATGAATCAGCCAAAGACGCTGAATTAGAGATGCTTTCCGAAACAGATAAGGAGGCTATTGATTTTGTCGTTGATAAATTTGGCAAGGAAAGCCAGTGGGAGCTTTCAGAATATACCCATAAATATCCCGAATGGTATAAGCATGAATCGTTGTTTAAGAATAAGCTGACAAAGAGAGAGAGAATTGGCACGGAAGAGCTTTTATCCTTGCTGGAAAATGACCCGCTGGCAATGCCTGAAGCCCACGTAAACATATCAAGGGATATCCTCCTGGGAAGACATGATTAATGGTGGACCTGCCGCCCTCTTTAGTGATAGGCAGTGTAACCAATCCTTGTATAATCCACTTTAAAGACGTAAAACACGCCTCAGATGCCCCTCCTCACTATTACGTAGCGGTTCCGCTGAACGATGATGTAAGTCTGTTGCTTTGCATAATCACATCACAGATTGAAAAGAGAACAACCTTTTATAGCAAAAGCAACAAAACCGCTATTTCATGTCTTGTGCCGGTAGACAAGCACGCACTGCCGTTTTTGACCAGAGAAAGCATCATTGAGTGTAATCAGCCGGAGGTACTTCCCAAAGAAGAGCTTGTAAAACGGGTTAATCCTAAGCATAAATTTAATGTGACACAAAGGGACATCCCGCCGGATTTAAAGGGAAAAGTTCTGGATGCAATTAAGCGCAGTCCGCTTGTCGAGCCTTTTATAAAGAAGATGGTTGAAAAGGCGAAGTGAGCATTACCAGGGGAATTCCTCTATGAAATTAAGGGCCGCTTCCCGTATTAAAGAACCGCAACATTCCTCTCTTTCTCAGTACCTCTTCTCCTTCTTCACCACCTTCCCGATGAGCCGGAACTCACCCTTCTTGACCTCCATGTCCTGATACCTGGAATTTAGGGGATGCAGGACAAAGGTGTTTCCGTATGTAATCCGTCCCCGGCTTGCCGGATTCAGTACAGAGGAACTGCCGGATATCTTTTGAAAATGCCTTTCGGCGAAGAGTGGTAATTCTCGCTGGTGGCGGAGGTGGTTGAGGGAATAAAGAGGACTGAATCAGGGGCTTGACATCATACAGGCACAAAGGTATACTCTTTGTAGATACAAAAACTGGAGGCTATTATGCATGTTAAGGTTCAGCAGTGGGGAAACAGTCTTGCCCTTCGTATTCCAAAGACATATGCTGTGGATATCAAGCTTCACAAGGGTTCGGTTATTGACATCTCTGAATCGGAGGGAAAGCTTGTTGTCACGCCGATTGAGGAGCCGGAACTAACTCTCAAGCAGTTGCTGGCAGGGATTACCAAAGAGAATATCCATCATGAGGTTGATACCTGGCTTCCCGTAGGTAATGAAATATGGTAGACCCAAAAGGATATGTCCCTGACCGCGGTGATATCGTATGGCTGACCTTTAATCCCCGGGCTGGACATGAGCAGGCGGGAAGACGACCGGCTTTGGTCCTGTCACCTGCGGCATACAATAAAAAGGTGGGGCTGGCAATCTTCTGTCCTGTCACAAATCAGGTAAAGGGATATCCCTTCGAGGTCTCTATCCCAAAAGGATTAAAGATATCAGGGGCCATACTGACCGATCAGGTAAAAAGCCTCGACTGGAAGACAAGAAACGTAGAGTTTATCTGCGAAATCCCTGAAGAAATCATCAAAACGGCTCTAAAGAAACTTAATACGTTATTGAGTTAGAATTCCTCCTGCTTTGTTCTGCAAAGAGCGCAAAAAGATAAAAGATGATTTATCTGACGACGCCGATGTGCTATCATACGAGCTAAATGGGCATCATAAACCTCCTTCCTGAAAACTTAATAAACCAGATAGCTGCAGGTGAAGTGGTCGAAAGACCTGCATCGGTAGTCAAAGAGCTGATTGAGAACTCCATAGATGCCGAGGCCACTGAGATAATCATTGATGTAGAGGACGGGGGACGCAGGCTTATCAGGGTCTCCGACAACGGCTGCGGGATGAGCAGGGAGGATGCCCTCCTTTCCATTCAGAGGCACGCCACCAGCAAGATCAGAGAAGTCAGCGACCTATTCAACATATCAACCCTCGGTTTCAGAGGCGAGGCCCTCCCAAGCATTGCATCGGTATCTAAATTAAGGCTTACCACTGTCCCCAAAGGCTCAACCTTCGGGACCTCCATCCGGGTCGAGGGTGGCAAGGAACTTGAGGTGATTGATTCAGGCGGACCGGTTGGGACCAGTATGGAGGTGAGGGAGTTATTCTTCAATACCCCTGCCAGGCTCAAGTTCATGAAGAGCACTACAACGGAAATGAGCCATATCACGTCAACCGTGACCAGGATGGCGATATCCTACCCGTATATAAGGTTCATATATAATCATAACGGCTCTCAGATATACAACCTGCCTTCTTCCAAAGACCTCTTGTCGAGGATCTGTAAGTTAATAAGGGAGGATGATAAAAACCTCATAGAGGTTTCCCTTAATTCTAAAATCAGTGTCAGTGGATATGTCTCCGGCCCTGAGATAAACAGGCCTACCCAGAGGGAGACCTATATATTCGTGAACGGTCGTTTTGTCAGGGACAGGGTTGTTCTTCATGCCGTAATGGATGCCTACAGGACGGTCATGGAGAAGGACCGGTATCCACTGGCCTTTCTCTTCCTTGATGTCCCGCCAATGGATGTGGACGTGAACGTTCATCCTGCCAAGACAGAGGTGCGCTTCCGAAATACCGATGAAATCCACAGGGCAGTGTATGCAGCTGTTTCTGAGGCATTGAAGGGATGGACCGCCCGGAAAGGCAGTGGCCAGTGGTCAGTGGGCACTGGCCGGAGCGATGAATTCCAAACCCCTGACTCGAATTATCAAGACAGGGTCAGTGAGGCCATAGGCAAGTATGCTACCTCTAATAGTTCGGCGTTCGGCCCCATCCCCTCCCCAACCCTCTACCCATCCGGGCATAAACCCTTGAAGGGGCGGGAGTTTTTCCCTCTCCATCAGGGAGAGGGTCAGGGTGAGGGTGGGGTTGTGGGTTTCTTCTCATCCCTCACCGTCCTCGGCAGGGTAAGTGGGACGTATATTATCTGTTCCCGCGGGAACGACCTATGCCTTATAGACCAACATGCGGCCCATGAAAGGGTTGCCTTTGAAAGACTAAAGGCCATTCGCAACGACTCAACTCCAGCCAGCCAGACCCTATTGATACCAGAGACGGTTGAGCTTAATCCCTCTGAGACAGGGCTTCTTAAGGATTACACAGAGGTCCTTACCAAGGCTGGTATTGAGCTGGAGCATTTCGGAGGGAATACTTTTGTCATAAAGGCTGTTCCTACTATCTTAACCAGAAAGGATGTAAAGGGCCTCATAAAAGACATTGTTGACGAGCTTGCCCATATGGAAAGAAGCCAGAGCCTGAAAGAGATTATGGACAGGCTCTTTTCAAGGATGGCCTGCCACAGTGCAATAGAGGGCGGGGATTACATGGACCCGGCGGAGATAAAGGCATTGCTGAGAGACCTGGACTCTATAGATTTTTCATCCAACTGCCCTCATGGAAGGCCTGTGTTTGTAATGTTAAGCCAGTTTGAGATCGAGAAGATGTTCGGGAGAAGATGAAAAGTCCAGTGGTCAGTGGTCAGTGGTCAGGGGTCAGACAAAGCAAAACAAAAATAGTTGTAATTGTCGGTCCTACTGCCAGCGGTAAGTCCAAAGTGGCTTTGGAGCTGGCGGAAAGATTTAACGGCGAGATTGTAAATGCCGATTCCATGCAGGTCTATCGCTACATGGACATCGGGACTGCAAAGCCTTCTAAAGAGTATAGGGAAAGGGTCAGGCACCATCTTATAGACATACGCAACCCTGACGAGGAGTTTGACGCCGCCCAGTTCAGGGACGAGGCATCAAAGGGCGTTGAAGATATTCTCAGCAGAGGATATCTTCCGATAGTCACCGGGGGTACCGGCCTTTATCTAAAGGCTTTGACGGAAGGATTATTTGATGTCCCCAAGGTTGATAAGGAGTTGCGGGCAAGACTCAGAAAGGAGGTTGAAGACTCCGGTATCTCTGCCCTTCATAAAAGATTGGCGGAGGTCGATCCTGTGGCGGCTGAAAGGATTGGTCCTTATAATACTCATAGGATAATACGCGCCCTGGAGATATTTTATCTTACCGGGATACCTATATCCCAGCATCAGAAAAGTCATGCATTCTCAGAAAGGCCTTACGATTGTATGAAAATAGGACTGTCGGTTGAAAGGGAAGCCCTGTATAAAAAAATTGACGATAGGGTTGATAATATGATAAAAGAAGGTTTAGTTGGAGAGGTAAGTCGCATCATCGCAATGGGATATAGGCCGGAGACTAAGGCCATGCAAGCCCTTGGTTACAGCCAGATTTGTGATTACATTGCGGGTAAGTGCGGTCTGGATGAAGCGGTAAGCCTTATAAAAAGGGAGACAAGGCATTATGCGAAGAGGCAGATGACCTGGTTCAGGCGAGACGATGAGATAGCCTGGTTTGATACTAAAGAGGAGGACTACCTTGAACGAATTTTCGGTAAAGTTAGGGGATTTGCTGGCCAAGTCGAACATACCGGTATCACAGAAGCCTGAGAGTGAAGGCAAGGAAAGGATTCCCAATGTCATTAAGGCAAAGGAAAAACATGTTCCTAAGGAAACTAATAATAAGAAAGCCAGGGAGGTTTCAATGACTACAAAGGGTGCGGTTAATATCCAGGATCAATTCCTTAACCATATGCGCAGGGAAAAGGCACCTGTTACAGTCCATCTCCTGGATGGTAAGGAAATCCACGGTCATATCAAGAGTTTTGATAACTTCTGCATCCTGTTAGAGTCTCACTCCAATGGCGAAACCCTTGTTTACAAGCATGGCATATCAAGCATAACCCCCTCCAAGATTTCTGATTATAAAAAGGATTAACCTTTGCCCAAGGTTGAAAAAGCCCTGTTAGTCGGGGCCTACATACCAGGAAAGGTCAGCAGGACTGAGGCTGAGGAATCTCTTGCCGAACTTGCCGAGCTTGCCAGGACTGCCGGCGCTGTTGTAGCCGGAAGCTATCTCCAGAAGATTGCAGCTCCTAATCCAGCCTATTATGTGGGTAAAGGAAAGGCTGAAGAGATCAGGGCCGGGGTTGAGGCGGAAGAGATCGACCTCGTTATATTTGATGAGAACCTTACCCCTGGCCAGGAAAAGAATCTGGAAGAACTCCTTGATGCAAAGATAATTGACAGGACCGGCCTTATCCTTGATATATTTGCTCAGAGGGCCAGGACAAGGGAAGGGAAGCTTCAGGTGGAACTGGCCCAATTAAACTACCTCCTTCCAAGACTTGTCGGCAAAGGGGCTGCCCTATCCCGGCTCGGCGGAGGAATTGGGACAAGAGGGCCGGGCGAATCAAAACTTGAGACTGACAGGAGGCGGGTAAGGGAGCGTATCTCAAGGATAAAGCATGACCTGGAAAAGGTGGGGAAGACGAGGGAGCTCCACCGCCTGAGCAGGAAGTCGGTTCCATTTCCGGTGATTGCAATCATAGGTTACACGAACGCCGGTAAATCCACACTTTTTAACCGGCTTTCGAAGATGCCGACCGGCCAGGGAGCTCTTGCGGAAGACAAACTGTTTGCAACACTTGACCCCACAATAAGAAAGATAGATCTTCCTGAAAGACAGACAGCGCTGATTTCCGATACAGTCGGGTTCATTAAAAAGCTTCCCCATCAGCTCGTTGAGGCCTTCAAAGCCACATTGGAGGAGGTAAGGGCTGCCGATATCCTCCTCCACGTCATAGATTCCAGCCATTCAAATGCAGAGGTCCAGATAGTATCAGTAAAAAAGGTACTGGAGGAGATCGGGGCCTCTGATAAGCCCGTAATAAATGTCTTCAACAAGACTGACAAGATTGAAGGCGAGATAGTTCCAGCTTACCTGAGATTGGTAGCCGAAGGAGGGGTTCCTGTATCCGCCATAACAGGTCAAGGCATAAAAGACCTTATAGTTGCCATCAGCAGGGCGATAAGTCCTCTAAAAAGGTCTTAGTCCATATTAGTTCTCCATGGACTGCTTCAGCTTTGATACGAATTCGTGGAAATTGTAGAACTGTGCTAAGAGTTAATACGCAAAAAGTCTGCTCAAGGAAGGTGGCATAGTTTTTTCCTGTTTCTCTGGAAAGCTTAGCACAGATTGAAAAACCTGGAAGGAAAGTTCAGGAAATTAACACTGAGGAATCTGGATTGAATGGATTTGTCCTTGTAGCAAGTGAATAGAGGTAAGGATAGTCGGTTTTGAGGTGTTGCATATACGCAAGCCACTCGCAGACAAGGTGTCCGAAGGCGCGGTTTATATCTCCGTAAATATGTTCGAGGTCAGCGGCAGGCAGGTTATCAATATCAATCCTTGCGATTAGCTCCTCTGTAAGATGAAGTACAGCCCACAGCAGGTCTGTAAACCTCTCATGTTCAAGCAAATTTGGGTTTTGCAGAAGACCGAGCATGAAAGACCTCTTTGCAACAAGCAGCTCATTAAGGGACGCCAGTTCTTTAGACTTGAATTCAAATTCACATCGGAAACCCCTTGCGGCAGTTATAGCGGTCTTAAAATGATCATCTGTCCATTCCTTTGTTATTTTAAGGTTGCCATCCAGTTGAGATGAGTCACAGGATAGCCTCCTGAATTGACGCAAGAGTTCGCTTCCGACTTCGCTGTAAAACGCCCCTATAACCATATTGAGTTTGTTTAACATTGCCTGCTGTTCCCGTTTACTCAACATCTGCTCGATAATCAGGGTCACAAAGAGAACCTGGACAGGCACGAATACCACGTCAAGGGCGAGATAGAAAAGAAGTGTCCTGGCATCCCCGAACATAGCATAATGAGCGATGCCCATAGCTATCGACAGGGCTACGAGAATCAGGCCCATATAAATCTTCCAGTTTGAAGTTATCATCTCTCCATCCCTATTTTTTAAAGGACTGCTATCAACTCGTATCCTCTGTTTCCAAGCCCCATCTTCTCTGCATGGACAAGCTGGATCTCCCAATCCACTTCTGGATGCACTCCCCGGAACTTGTCGCCACCCGGTTCATGGCCGCTTTCAAGGGCGGTGTTCTTGATCCCCTCCTGCTGATTGACCAGGACTGCACATGCATGGTCAAGCGCCACAGGGTCATCAGATGCCAGGATGCCGATATCAGGTACTATAGGGGCGTCGGTATGACCGTAACAGTCGCATGAAGGTGTGACCTGGGTAATAAAGTTAATGAATACCACCCGTCTATCTTTTCCTTTAAGGCCTCCGCAGGCATATTCCGCCATCTTCTCCTGGAGCCCTGCCGTAGTCTCGTCCCATTGGATATGGATAGTCTTTTCAGGGCAGACTATTATGCACTTTCCACAACCTATGCAGATATTGGCGTCAATGAGTGCCTTGCGACCTTCTACTGTTATAGCTCCGGCTGGACACCATTTATAACAGCTCTCGCAACCTGTGCATCCTGACTGGTCAACAATGGGAGCCACATTAGAGTGCTGGGCAAGCTTTCCCTCCCTGCTCGCGCACCCCATGCCTATGTTCTTTATCGCCCCGCCGAACCCTGTCATCTCATGACATTTGAAATGGGTCAGGACAACCATCCCATCCGCAGCAACTATCTCTGAGCCTATGCTGACTTCTTTAAAGTGCTGCCCTTCGATCTGTATCTTGCGGGCAGACTCCCCTCTCAGACCGTCTGCTATTATCAACGGCGCACCTGCCACGGCATAGTCAAAGCCGTTCTCTATAGCGGTAATAAGATGGGAAACAGATTCCCCCCTCTGCCCAACGTACAAGGTATTGGCGTCAGTAAGAAACGGCTTTGCACCAGTCTCCTTCACCCTCTCCACAACCCTTCTGACAAAATTGGGCCTGATATAAGAGGTATTACCCTTTTCTCCAAAGTGGAGCTTTATGGCAATCAACTGGCCTTTTGAAAACTTGCGTTTAAGATCAACCCTTTCCATCAGGACGTCAAGCTTATCAAAAAGGTTCCTTTTGACCCCGGCCCTCAAATCGGCAAAATATACCCTGCTCTTTGCGTTTTCCATGAAGATACCCTATTATTAAAATATGTTCATGTCAAGTTTGATAAAGCCGTAAAAACTTTTTTTACCGCAGAGGCGCAGAGGAAAAGGCATAGACACAGATTATCAAAAGTGGGCGCTTCTAAGCGACACTGATATTTTATGATTTACACTGATAGAAAATTTATCTGTGAAAATCATATTTTTCTGTGGGAATCAGTGTCAAAGGGTTTAAATCTTTCGGGTTGAATTTCTCAGCGTCTCTGACAGGCGGCGGTCTTCGTTGAGCCCCTTGCCGCGCAGGTTGTTTCTTTGACAGGATGCACCCTTGTTGTGGGCGGAAGGCACAAAGAGAAGCTCTCTATTCTTGAAAGAAGGGGGATTGAGACGAGACTCTCATCGGATATTACGGAAAGGGTATTTGACTGCGTCATTGACTGCACAGGCTCTCCCTCCGGTGTCGAGTCCGCTATGAAGCTCGTGAGGCCGAAGGGGACAATAGTCCTTAAGACAACTGTGGCGAAAAGGGACAATATAGATATGAACGTCATTGTTATCGATGAGATAACCCTTGTAGGCTCCAGATGCGGCCCATTCGAGCCTGCGATACACGCTTTAATGATGAAGACCGTTGATGTCCTGCCCCTTATCAGCAGGACCTTTCCCTTGAGTGAAGGGGTCGAGGCGTTTAATTTTGCCTCCGGGAAAGGGATTCTGAAAGTGCTTCTTAAGGCCTGACTTACGGGGAATAGAATTATCCCTTTTGTTTGCCGCCGTTTCCTTGACATCTCCCAAGAAATGTATTACAAAATATATATTCCAATCTTAAAGGAGAAACTATATGAAGGGAGAGATCAGGGAGTCCCTGACCTTTGATGATGTACTTTTAATACCGAACTATTCCTTTACCATGCCCAAGGACACGGATATATCCACCTATCTGACGAGGGATATAAGGCTGAATATGCCTATAGTAAGCGCGGCCATGGACACGGTTACTGAGTCCCTGACGGCGATAGCCATGGCCCAGGAGGGCGGGATCGGAATGGTGCACAAAAACCTTTCCATAGATGCCCAGGCGGCCGAGGTTATCAGGGTAAAGAAGTATGAAAGCGGGATGGTGACCAACCCCATAACCATGGACCCTGACCAGAAGATAAGCGATGCCCTTGGGATGATGAAAAGGCATAATATATCAGGCTTCCCTATAACAAAGGGCGGAAGGCTGGTAGGTATCCTCACCAACAGGGACCTTCGATTTGAAAAGAAGCTGAATAAAAAGATATCCGAGGTAATGACAAAGGATCTCATAACGGCCCCGGTCGGGACGACCCTTGAAAAGGCCAAGGATATCCTGCATCAGCACAGGATAGAGAAGCTTCTGATAGTTGATAAAAAGGGCATCCTTGCCGGATTGATAACGGTGAAGGACATAGAAAAGGCCGTGAAATATCCGAATGCCTGCAAGGACAAGCTTGGACGTCTCAGGGTTGGCGCTGCCATCGGAGTAGGAGCCGACAGGGAGGAAAGAACTGAAGCCCTGCTGGCAGCAGGAGTTGATGTCTTAACCATTGACACGGCCCACGGCCATACCAAGGGCGTGATAGATGCCGTCATTGCTACAAAAAAGACCTTCCCGAAGTGCCAGCTTATTGCCGGCAACATAGCTACTGGGGAGGCTGCGGAGGCCCTTATAAAGGCAGGAGCTGATGCCCTAAAGGTCGGAATGGGGCCGGGCTCCATTTGTACCACTAGGATAATTGCTGGAGTAGGCATGCCCCAGATAACGGCTATTATGGACTGCGTCAGGTCTGCTGAGAAGCATGGCGTCCCCGTAATTGCAGACGGAGGGATAAAGTTCTCCGGAGACATCCCGAAGGCCCTTGCGGCAGGGGCTCATTCAGTGATGATAGGCGGCCTCTTTGCGGGTACTGATGAAAGCCCGGGGGAAATGGTCCTTTATCAGGGCAGAAGCTACAAGGTTTACAGAGGGATGGGTTCGCTTGAGGCCATGAAGGCCGGAAGCAAGGACAGGTACTTCCAGCAGGAAGTTGAGAGTGAACTTAAACTCGTACCTGAAGGGATAGAGGGGAGGGTGCCCTACAAAGGGAGCATCTCTACTCTTATCTACCAGCTGGTAGGAGGCCTCAGGGCAGGAATGGGTTACGTAGGCTGCAAGAGTATCGACGAACTCAGGAAGAACACCAAATTCGTAAAAATAACGTCTTCAGGCCTTAAGGAAGGCCACGTCCACGACGTTATTATCACTAAAGAGGCGCCGAATTACAGACTTGAATAAAATCATTCTCGCCTCCAACTCTCCAAGAAGATTGATGCTCTTAAGGCAGGTAGGTATTGAACCTGTCGTCGTCCCAAGCCATGTCCCTGAAGATGCCATAGAAGGTGAGTTCCCTGAAGATACGGCCTTGAGGCTGGCTATTGAAAAGGCCAGGGAGGTATCTAAACAGTTCCGGGAAGGCCTTGTAATAGGAGCTGATACTGTCGTTGTGATAGCTGGAGAACAGCTCGGAAAACCTAAAGACGTAGATGATGCCGGGAGGATGCTCAGGCTTCTTTCAGGAAAGACTCACACCGTTGTCACTGGTCTGGCTGTCATAGATGCCGGGACCTCTGATACAAAGACTGCCCTTGTAAGAACCAGGGTGAGATTCAAGCCCCTGTCAGAGGAAGACATAGAGGTTTACATAGGTACAGGCGACCCTATGGACAAGGCCGGCGCCTACGGCATTCAGGGAAGGGCCGCAGTGTTTATAGAGGGGATAGAAGGCTGCTACTCCAATGTAGTTGGTCTTCCTCTAAGCGAACTGATGGATATATTGAAATCCTTCGGCGTCAGATTGAGGTAAACAAGATATTTTCTTATATATGGAAAAATAGAAAAATAAAGGTTTCAAGGGAATCAGTTAAACCTGTTCATGGCCGCATCGACACCATCAGTGATAATGGCTTCAACCGCCCTGGATGCCCTTTCGATTGCATCTTCTACCAGAGGTTTCTCATCCTTTGAAAACTGGTTCAGGACGTAATTTGAGACCATGGATGCGTCATTAGGCCTGCCTATGCCGACCCTGACCCTGACAAACTCCTGACTCCCTGTCTGTTCGATGATGGAGCGCAGTCCGTTATGTCCTCCGTGTCCACCCTTTCCCCGGACCCTTATCTTTCCAGCGGGCAGTTCCAGGTCATCGCAGATAACTATGCAGTCAGAGGGCTCAAGTTTATAAAAAAAAAGGAGTGAAGAGACCGACTCTCCACTCCTGTTCATGTATGTCTGGGGTTTGGCGATGATCACATCCTCGCTCCCAATGGTCCCCCTGCCGATTATACCCTTGAACTTCGTCTGGTTTAAGGTTATGCCGTTTGCCTTTGAAATGCTGTCTACAACCATAAAACCTATATTATGGCGGGTCTTTACGTAATCATCTCCAGGATTTCCAAGGCCGACAACGAGTTTCAAGAAATGACCTCTATTTCTTTGTAGGTTTCTCCTCTTTCTTTTCCTCTTTCTTCGGTTCTGCCAGGCTTGCGGCAAGCTGTGCAGCAGCCTCTTCAGGCGTTACAACCTTCTCTGCCGCAGGGGCAAGAATAGCAACTATTGTGTCACCAGCAGGGTCCAGAACCTCAATACCTTCAGACAATTTAAGGTCTTTTACATGGATCGAATCACCTATGGCAAGGTTCGTTACATCAGCTTCGATGAAGTCAGGAAGGTTGCCGGGAAGGCATCTTACATCTATCTCCCTTCTGGAATGCTGCTCTATCCCGCCCTCTTTCACGCCAATGGCCTTGCCGACAAAGTGGATCGGTACCCTTGCCGTTATCTTCTCATCCATCAGGACTTCATACAGGTCTGCATGGAGATACGTCCTTTTTAAAGGGGTAAGCTGGAGGTCCTTTAGAAGCGCGACCCTCTCCTTTTCCTTCTTCCCTTCAAACTTGAGGGTTATCAAGGTGTTCCGGCCAGATTCCGAGTTTATGATCTTTTTCAATTCCGTCGGATTCAGGCTCAATGCGATAGGTTCGCTCTTGTGACCGTAGAATATTGCCGGGATAAGACCTTCACCCCTTAACTTCCTCGCGACCCCTTTACCTGTATTATTCCTTACCTTTACTGTCAGTTCACGCTGTTCCATTTGTTCCTCCTGAAATTATTAGGTATATCTATACCTCTACCTGTTTTTACACAAAAAGCGAACTTACCGAATCGCCTATATATATCCTCTTTATGGCCTCCGCCAAAATGGGTGCGACAGACAAGACCTTTATCTTTTCACATGCAGCCCCCTCCTTGCTGAGAGGTATGGTATTGGTAACTACCAATTCTTCCAGAGCTGACTGATTAATCCTTGTTATTGCGGGCCCGGAAAGGACCGGGTGAGTTGAGCAGGCGTATATTTTCTTTGCACCGTTGTCCTTGACAGCCTTTGCCCCCTGGGTTAAGGTCCCGGCCGTATCCACCATATCATCTACCATTATGGCAACTTTTCCTTCCACATCCCCGATTATGTTCATGACCTCTGCCACATTGGGGGCAGTCCTTCTTTTATCTATAATGGCCAGAGAACAGTCCAGTCTCTTTGCATAGGCCCTCGCCCTCTCAACCCCTCCAGCATCAGGGGATACTATGACGATGTCATCATCAAAGTGTCCCCTGATATAGTTAAGGATCACAGGGGTTGCATACAGATGGTCCACCGGGATATTGAAAAAACCCTGGATCTGGCCTGCATGGAGGTCCATGCAGAGTATCCTGTCGGCACCAGCGGTTGTTATAAGATCTGCCACAAGCTTTGCGGTTATAGGAGTCCTTGGGGCAACCTTCCTGTCCTGTCTGGCATACCCATAATATGGGAGGACAGCAGTAATTCTATTGGCGGAGGCCCTCTTAAGGGCATCAATCATTATGAGAAGCTCCATCAGGTTGTCGTTACCAGGGCAGCATATAGACTGCACCACAAATACATCTGTCCCCCTGACGTTTTCCTCTATCTCAACAAAGACCTCTCCGTCGCTGAACCTCTTAACAGTTGCTTTGCCCAGAGGCATTCCGAGAGCATCACACATCTCCTGGGCCAGCTGCTTATTAGAATTTCCTGAAAAAAGCTTTAATTTTTCCATTCTTCCCTTCATTCGCTGCTTACGGTTTATGACTCACGATTCACGGGCTTTCTGGCTGGGGCGGGAGGATTCGAACCTCCGAATGCAGGTATCAAAAACCTGTGTCTTACCGCTTGACGACGCCCCAAAAAAGGCAGTAGAAAAACAGGTAAAGGTGAAGGTAAAGATTTTCTCTACCTCTACCGTTACCTTTACCTGCCTTTTTACGGCTGCGATCCCTTTGCTATCTCTTTGTTATATTCAGCTATAATTGCCTTCTCTATCATTGACCTGGTTTCGTTGTTCAATGGGTGAGCTATATCCTTAAAGGTTCCATCTTTTTTCTTCTTGCTCGGCATTGCCACAAAAAGGCTGGTCTCGCCGCTTATTATCTTAAGGTCTCTGACTACGAAACAGTTGTCGAAGGTGATAGTTGCGTAAGCCTTCAGTTTCTCCTCATTTACGGGAAATACCTTTACCTCAGTTACTTCCATCTGTCTCCTCCTTAGATGACGTTATATGTTTTCTGCGACAAAAATACGCCAGCCCTCTGGTCTGTTCGATAATGAAGCAAAGGCAGCATGAGCCTCTTCACGGCTTTCAAAAAGCCCGAAGACGGTTGCCCCGCTACCCGACATAAGCGTTCCAATGGCCCCGGCTGCGCGCACTGTGTCCTTCACAAATCCTATCTCAGGATGCATCCGGAGAGCCACGCCCTCCAGGTCGTTGTGCAGTATGCGGCTGACGCCTCTAACCCCATTGTTGAAATTTGGCATATTAATACCAAAACCTTCTTTTGTCAACCCAAATTTTATGTTCAACCCCCTGTAAACATCTGCAGTGGATACAGGGATATTGGGGTTTACCAAAACGAACCAGAGCTTGGGGAGGTTGATCTCCTCAAGTCTTTCCCCTATACCTCTTGCTATGGCAGGCATTTCAGATATAAAGAACGGGACGTCAGCCCCCAGCCTTGCGCCTATCTCCATTAGTTCGTTTTTAGAAAGTCCGATATCGAGCATCCTGTTAAGCCCTAACAGGACTGTTGCTGCATTGCTGCTTCCTCCACCAAGTCCGGCAGCCACGGGTATATTCTTTTTTATCTCGATACGCACCCTGACTTTGCTGGAAGACCTGCCCATGATTGCCGTGGCTGCCTTATAGGCGATATTCTTCTCCCCTGAAGGAGCCTGGCCGGTACAGTTTACCTCCAGGCCTTCCCCATCTTCGATGGAGAGGAATACTTCATCATAAAGGCTTACCCTGGTCATTATACTTTCAATTTCATGGTAGCCGTCTTCTCTCTTTCCAAGGACATCAAGCGTCAGGTTGACCTTGGCCGGGGATAAGAGCTTAAGTGTACTTTTGTTCATATATCCAAGGATACTCTCAAAAAAGGTTGCCAAGGTCAAGCCTAAAAAGAAGATGGTTTGCCCCTCGGCCCCTTTTCATGTAGACTGGCATCATGGCGGATATCAATGCTTTAATAATCTTTGCAAAGGCCCCAGTTCCAGGGGAGGTGAAGACCAGGCTACAGCCACATCTTTCTCCTGAAGAGTGTGCAAGCATCCATGCGTCTTTTATAAAAGATACCATAATACTTGCCAAAAGGGTCGACGGGGCTGCCATATTCCTTGCCTGTCATCCGGGAGTTGAAAACCCTTTTTTCCAGAAGCTATCCGAGGATTTTGATATCAGGCTGATGCCCCAGAATGGAGACGATCTCGGAGAGAGGATGAGTAATGCCATAAAGCGCGGACTGGAGATGGGGTATAAAAAGGTTGTTATAATAGGAAGCGATTCACCTGACCTGCCTCCTGAATATATTAAGGCAGGGTTTGAGATGCTCGACTCCACGGATATGGCAGTGGGACCTGCGAGGGATGGCGGGTATTACCTTATAGGCGGGAGAAGGGAACTGCCTGTTTTTAACGGTATCCCGTGGGGCAGTAACCAGGTATTTGAAATGACATTGGAAAAGGCGGGAAAGTATGGCATAACCTTTTCTGTGCTTGAGGAATGGTATGATATAGATACTTGGGAGGACCTACAGAGGTTTCGAGCATCTAATATCAATCTCATTTCCCCGAAGGGCTATTCTCAAGAATTTCCCTGAAATCCATCTGGATGTTGTCAATATCCTCTTGCGTAGTGACAGGTGTTAGTCCGAGAAGTTCCCTGAGACTTGTTTCAACCCTGCTAAGCTCCAGTTGCGCTGTGATGAGGGCCAGCCTGTCCTGGTTGACCATGGAACGGGTAAGCAATCTTTCCAAGTTGGAGCCGGTGTCTTCAGCTGCCTTGAGAAGGGCCTCATCAGTCTTCAGAGTTTCTTGTATTCCCTTCAACTTTTTCTTTGATAGATTATATTCTTTATAACCGGCTGTCACTTTGATTCTTATGGCGGCCTTAAGGGAATCGAGGCTTTTTCTTCCCTCTTCTACGCTGTAATTCAGGGTCCTTCTCCTTTTTTTCCCTCTTCCCATCACGTCCCTCAGGTCTATTCCGATTCCCAGGCCGACTCTCGGCTCAAAGGTCTCTGTGTCGAAGCCTCCTTTCAGTGAAAGATTTGGCTGGAGCCAGTTCCATACAGTTTCTTCAGATAGCTTCGTTTCATAATCCCTTATGGAAACCGCCGCCTTCCTTATCTCAACGGAATTGGCCACGGCGAGCTCTACAGCATCTTCAAGGGTCATCCTTTTAAGGGTAACAGCCGGCTGTGGGGCCGGCGTCTCCTCGGAATACGAGAGGTTGATCAGGCAGAGGGAAAGTAGGATTGCTTTGATTATCTTGCTCATAGATAAAGGGGTATAATAAAAAATTATCCTATAGGCTCGATGTCGTCAAGGTCGATATTTGGTGAGCCGCCCGGGGATCGAACCCAGGACCACCTGATTAAAAGTCAGGTGCTCTACCAACTGAGCTAGCGGCTCTTTTAAAAAAAGAATATTAGCAATTGTGATGATTTGTGTCAAGGAAAAAAGAGCAGGTCAGATTCAACAATCCGCCGATATGCATGGCTGTCTATCCCTTTCCCCCCACCACCAGGTCCATATCCTTCAGCTTCTTTATCCTGTCCCTTATCTCTGCTGCCCGTTCAAACTCCATCTTCTTGGCTGCCTCCTTCATCTCCTTTTCCATCTTGGCTATGAGCTTAGGCATTTCAGAGGATGGGATATACTCCTTCCCTTTTTCCATTACCGTCGGGACTGTGAAATAATCGGCCTCGTAGACAGATGATAGGATGTCGGATATCGACTTCTTTATTGTCTGGGGGGTTATCCCGTGTTTGTTGTTGTATTCCTCCTGAATCTTCCTTCTTCTGGTAGTCTCATCGATCGCCTTCTTCATCGACATGGTTACGACGTCACCGTACATAATGACCTTGCCGTTTACATTTCTTGCAGCCCTTCCGCAGGTCTGGATCAAGGAGCGTTCTGACCGGAGGAACCCTTCCTTGTCAGCATCCAGGATGGCTACCAGGGACACCTCGGGCAGATCAAGCCCCTCCCGCAACAGGTTTATCCCCACAAGGACATCGAACTTGCCGAGCCTCAGGTCTCTTATAATCTCCACCCTCTCAAGAGTGTCCACGTCGGAATGGAGGTATCTGACCTTTATCCCGATATCTGCAAGGTATTCTGTCAGGTCCTCTGCCATCCTTTTTGTAAGGGTGGTAACCAGGACCCTGTCACCGGCCTTTATCCTCTCCCTTATCTCCCCTATGACATCGTCAACCTGGTTCTTTGCAGGCTTCACCTCTATCTCAGGGTCTATGAGCCCTGTGGGCCTTATGACCTGCTCCGCAACCCTTCCTTCTGCCTTTTCCATCTCGTAAGCTGCAGGAGTTGCGGAAACGTAAACTATCTGAGGGACAAGCTCCTCGAACTCCTCAAACCTCAAGGGCCTGTTGTCAAGGGCGGACGGGAGCCTGAATCCGTACCCCACCAGGTTCTCCTTCCTCGACCTGTCCCCCCTGTACATCCCTATAAGTTGGGGGACGGTGATATGGCTTTCGTCTATAATGAAAAGGGAGTCCTTAGGGAAGTAATCAATCAAGGTAGGGGGCGGGTCGCCTGCATTTCTACCTGAGAGGAGCCTGGAGTAGTTCTCAATCCCATTGCAATACCCCATCTCCTCCATCATCTCTATGTCAAAGAGGGTCCTCTCAGCGATCCTCTGGGCCTCTATCAGCTTGTTCTGTGACTTGAACTCCCTGACCCTCTCATGCATCTCCTCTTTTATAGCCTCTATGGCCCTTTTGAGCTGCTCTTTTGGCGTGACATAATGACTGGCAGGGTATATGGCGACCTTCTCCAGCTTCTGCAAGACCTTCCCCCGCAGTGGGTCGATGATAGACAAGGCATCTACATTGTCTCCAAAAAGCTCGATCCTTATGGCCCTTTCCTCCTCATAAGCTGGGAAGACCTCTATGACATCCCCCCTGACACGGAAGGTCCCGCGGTAGAAGTCTATGTCGTTCCTCTGGTACTGGATCTCCACCAGCTTCTTTAATATGACGTCTCTGTTTACTTCCTGCCCTGTAGTAAGCTGCAAAAGCATCCCGTGGTATGCCTCAGGAGAGCCCAGACCGTAAATGCAGGAGACAGAGGCGACGATTATCACGTCGTTCCGCTCCAAGAGGGAGTATGTGGCAGAGTGCCTCATCTTGTCTATCTCGTCATTTATTTGTGCGTCCTTTTCTATGAATGTCCCGGATGCAGGAAGGTATGCCTCAGGCTGATAATAGTCGTAGTAAGAGACAAAATATTCCACTGCATTTTCGGGGAATAGTTGCTTAAATTCGCTGTAAAGCTGGGCAGCCAGGGTCTTGTTGGGGGCTATTACGAGGGTCGGCTTCTCCACCCTGGAAATGACATTGGCCATGGTAAAGGTTTTCCCGGAGCCGGTCACACCAAGCAGAACCTGGTGCTTATGACCACTCTCTATCCCTTTGGAAAGCTTTTCTATGGCCTGGGGCTGATCACCTGCGGGTTTGAAATCAGTGGAGAGATTAAATCTGGACATGAATGGATTATAACACGGGAGGGGTTTAAAATCAGGTAAAGGTAAAGGTAAATAAAAAACTCCCTACCTCCACCTCTACCTGCTCTTTTTGTTGCTTACTCTACCTCTACCTTTACCTGTTTATGCTTCGCCTCTTCCGCCTTCGGCAGGGTCACTTCAAGGACGCCGTCCTTGAACTTGGCCTTTACCTGGTCCTGCTTAACGGTAACAGGGAGACTGAAGGAGCGCATGAAGGTTCCGAAGGAGCGTTCTACCCTGTGGTAGTTTTCCTCCTTTACCTCCTTCTCCCTCTTTCTCTCGCCTTTCAGGATCAGTGTGTTGTCCTTGACCTCAACAGAGACCTCTTTCTTGTCAACCCCCGGCAACTCGGCCTTAAGGACAATATTCTCGTCAGTCTCATATATATCTACTGACGGCGACCAGAAGGTCGGCATAGTCGCTTCCTCCGGTATTCTGAACCTGGATAGACTGTCTTCAAACATCCTGTCCATTCTTTCCCTGAGGGTGATGATGTCCCTGAACGGGTCCCATCTTACAAGTGCCATATTGCTCACCTCCTTTTCCTGTTTTGTAGGGGCGGGTCTTGCACCCGCCCTGAATTGGGCAACCACAAGGGATTGCCCCTACAATTTACTTCTTTTCCTCTTTAAACTCTGCGTCTATTACCTCGTCCTCCTGGGCCTTCTTTTCCTCCTTAGGCTCTTCAGTATGCGGCTCTGCCTTTGGCTGCTGCTGATATATTACCTCTGCGAGCTTATGGGATGCCTTTGTCAGTTTGTCCATGCTGTCCTTGATCTTCACGGCGTCATTGGTTTCTATCGACTTCTTGGCCTCCTCTATTGCTGTCTCAAGGTTCTTTGCATCCTCTTCTGGAAGTTTTGCCCTGTTCTCGGTCAGGAGTTTCTCTGTGCTGTATACAAGGGAGTCGGCCTGGTTCCTTATCTCTACCTCCTCCTTCCTCTTCCTGTCCTCCTCTGCATGGGCCTGGGCGTCCTTCACCATCTTTTCTACCTCTTCCTTATTCAGGCCGCTGGATGCAGTGATAACTATCTTCTGCTCCTTCCCTGTCCCCATGTCCTTGGCAGTAACATGCAGTATCCCGTTGGAATCTATGTTAAAGGCAACCTCTATCTGCGGAACCCCTCTTGGCGCAGGAGGCATGCCCATAAGGTGGAACTTCCCGAGGGTCCTGTTGTCCCTGGCCATCTCCCTCTCGCCCTGAAGTACATGGACCTCCACAGATGTCTGATTATCGGCGGCAGTCGTAAAGGTCTCGCTCTTCCTGGTAGGTATGGTGGTGTTCCTCTCTATAAGTCTTGTCATGATGCCGCCAAGGGTCTCGATGCCAAGTGAAAGAGGGGTCACATCTAATAGTACCATATCCTTCACACTGGCCTCACCCCCAAGTATTCCAGCCTGAATAGCGGCGCCGACTGCAACTGCCTCATCAGGGTTGACGCTCCTGTTGGGCTCTTTCTGGAACACGGTCTTTACAATATCCTGTACCCTTGGGATCCTGGTAGAACCACCCACCAGCAAGGCCTCATTTATCTTGTCCGGGGAGAGCTTTGCATCTGCCATTGCCTTCTTGCATGGCTCAATACTCCTGTTCAGTATATCTTCCACCATCTGCTCGAACTTACCTCTTGAAAGCCTGTAGCTAAGATGCTTTGGACCTGTTGCATCGGCAGTGATAAACGGAAGAGATATCTCCGTCTCTGTTGTGGAAGAAAGCTCTATCTTTGCCTTCTCAGCCGACTCTTTCAGTCTCTGGAGGGCCATCCTGTCCTTGGAAAGGTCTATCCCCTGGTCCTTTTTAAACTCAGACACAAGCCAGTCCACGATCCTCTGGTCTATGTTGTCTCCGCCAAGGTGGGTGTCGCCGTTGGTCGATTTGACCTCAAAGACCCCTTCGCCTATATCAAGGATGGATATATCAAATGTCCCTCCTCCGAAGTCGTATACCGCAATAGTCCCTTCTTTCTTTTTGTCTTCACCGTAAGCAAGGGCCGAGGCTGTTGGCTCGTTGATGATCCTCCTCACATTCAGCCCAGCGATGACTCCTGCATCTTTTGTCGCCTGCCTCTGGGCGTCATTGAAATATGCAGGGGTGGTTATAACCGCATCAGTGACAGTCTCCCCAAGGTATGCCTCTGCTGCCTCCTTGAGTTTCCGGAGGATCATGGCGGAAATCTCAGGGGCAGTGTAATGTTTTCCCATTATATCTACAACGGCCCTTCCCTGGTCGTCGGCCAGGACCTTGTAGGGGACCATCTTCATCTCCTCGTTCACCTCGTCAAAGCGCCGTCCCATAAATCTCTTTATGGAAAAGACCGTGTTCTCAGGGTTCACAATCGCCTGCCTCTTTGCCACCTGCCCGACAAGTATCTGACCATCCTTAGTAAAAGCCACCACGGAAGGGGTAAGCCTGTTCCCCTCCTGGTTCACAATAACCTTCGCCTCTCCACCCTCCATTACAGCAACCACGGAGTTGGTTGTGCCGAGGTCGATACCAATAATCTTACTGCCCATTTAATGCTACCTCCAGAATTAGAATTTTACCTACAAATGGATATTAATCATGGGTACCCTGTTTGTCAAGGGTGGCAATCTGGAGATAGGAAATTAACAAAAGAAATATTTATCTAAAGAAGGGTAAAAAAGACAGATATGGGAGTAGCTGCAAAGGAATGCGGCGGGTATTCCTCAAATCAAGGATATTGAAAGAAGACCAGGCATTGATAAAAACTGAAGACAGGCTTTAAAGGAATTTAGACGAGTGTGACTTTACTGACGGAATAAATGATGGTTCACGAACTCCTTCACTTTTCGGTGCCGAACCACGGCAAGCTTTGGAAGAGCCTGATGCGGGCTCACCTTGGCGAGTACGAGTTGCTGGAATCAAGGATGAAACAAGCAGCTCATAATAACCTGCTTGAAATAAAGGTCTGAAGCGTGATATTTAATCTCCATGACAAAAATCCTCAAAATAAATCCTATTTCCCCTGAACCATCCAAGATAAAAGAGGCCGCAGAGGTAATAAAAAATGGTGGGACAGTTGCATTTCCTACTGAAACCGTTTACGGACTCGGCGCCGATGCCCTGAATCTCGAAGCGATAAGAAAGGTGTTCAAGGCAAAGGGACGTCCGTCTGACAATCCGCTTATTGTTCATATCTCAAGTATTGAAGACCTGAGACTCATATCAAAAAGATATTCCAGCGCCGCTCTTGCCCTTATGGACAAGTTTTGGCCCGGACCTCTTACCTTAATCTTGAAGAAGAAAAAGATAGTCTCTGAAATAGTAACAGGAGGGCTGGACACCGTTGCCGTAAGGATACCTGACAACAAGATAGCCCTTTCTCTGATCAAAATGGCTGGTGTTCCATTGGTGGCCCCATCTGCCAACCTGTCAGGGAGGCCATCGCCTACAAGGGCCAAGGACGTGGCTGCCGATCTGTCTGGGAAGGTAGATGTGATTATTGATGGCGGTAAGACAAGGATCGGCATAGAGTCCACAGTCATAGACATGACTACATCGCCGCCGACGTTATTGCGGCCGGGCGGCTTGCCGGTGGAAGAGATTGAGAAAGTAGTTGGTCTCGTTCAGAGACTCTCAGTATCACATGAAAAAGAGCCTGCCAAGTCTCCTGGGATGAAGTACAGGCACTATGCGCCAAAGGCAAGGATGGTTATAGTTGAAGGTGATAGTGAAGCGGTTCAGTCTGATATCAGGGAACTGGCTGAAAAGAGCTTAAAAGATGGGAAAAAGGTCGGCATCCTTGCGTTTCACATAGACTTCCGGGTTAAAGGCTGTATAACAAAATATGCCGGTTCGAGGCCGGGAACAGTGGCCGGAAGGCTGTTCGACCTCCTCCGGGCGTTTGACAGGGATGGAGTTGACCTTATTATATCCGAACCCTATGGCGGAGAAGGTCTTAAGCTTGGGATAGCGGACAGGCTTAAGAGGGCTGCAGGACACAAATAGCTTTTAATTAATCCTCCTTTAATCTTACCTATTATATTCTGTGACTTAAGATGAGTTGACAGGTTGGGCAAACTTGTTAAGTTTAACAAGAAACCCTAGGAAAGGAGGTGAATCCCGGTAAAAAAGCAGTTGTCTTTCTGTCAGTTCTTAAGATTCTATACAAAAACTAAATCTAAAAGGAGAAAATCATGTTTAAAAAGTTGTTAGCAGTTGCAGTGATTTCAGCATTCTTTGGTTCAGCATCTGTTTTTGCTGAGGAGGCGAAGAAGCCATTAACCCTGGATGACGCCGTGACTATAGCCCAGAAGGCATACCCGAACAGCAAGGTTGGAAAGAAGGAAAAGGAGCGGGGGCTCTTTGAAGTCTATCTTACTACTGAAGCAGGTGAGAAGATCACGGTGAAGATCGATCCCAAGACTGGGGATATTGTGAGCCCAAAGCAGAAGAAGGAAGAACCAGTTCAGGAAAAGAAGTAATGATAACTCCCCCCATCCCCCTCTTAATTTAAGAGGGGGAGCAAGGGGACGTTACTCTTTGTCTGTAGATTTAAGGAGAGGGTCATGGAAAATAGAGAACAAAATAGCACCGAATATATAGCGGTTCCTGTCTGGGACATCCCAACCAGGGTCCTCCACTGGCTTAATGCCCTGACCATCATCACCCTTGCTGCCTTTGCCATTATCATGTGGAAAGTAGAATCCCTTGGTCTGGATGACGAGGTTTCAGAGACGCTTATGGCCATGCTCAAGAAGAACCACACCTATTTCGGCTATTCCCTGGCTGTCACCTACACCTTACGCCTAATCTGGGGATTTGCGGGCAACAGGTACGCCAGATTCAGCGACCTTATGTCTTTCAAAAAGGAACACTGGACAGCTATCGCAGGCAACATAAAATGGTATTTAAGCGGTTTCAAGGAGCATCCCCCTGTTGCCATAGGCCACAACCCTCTGGCATCGTTGTTTTATATCCCCCTCCTTGCAGTGCTCTGCATACAGGTACTTTCCGGCATTCTTCTGGCCGGCCTTGAATATGAGATATTCCCAGGCACTATCATAAAAGAGTGGTATGGACTGGAAGGGGTTGACGCCTGGGGAATGGCCGCAGAAAAAACCCATGTTTTCGGACTGTACTTCATCCTGTTCTTCTTCTGCGCCCACTTGGTAGGCCTTGTGGTTCATGAGATAGGGGAGATGTGCGGCCTGCTTTCATCAATGATTCACGGCAGGAAGTATCTCGAAAAGGAATAATTGATAGTCTACTTCAACGCATCCCTTATAAGACAGCCTAAAGCAATAAATAACCCGGACAATATGAGGATGACCCCTATCCCCGCAAGGGGTGTCACTGCCGCATGGGCCCCATCAATACCGAGGACCGGCGTCTTGCATCCCATGATAATCCATGCAACAGGAAAAATGATGCCGCCGAGCCCGGAGAGGAGCGATCCGGCGGCCTTCAGTTTATTAGATGCGGTTGTAAAGGCTAAAATAAAAGAAACCGCAATGGCAACAAGACCAAGCCCCATGGAATGGCTGTGTCCCATGCCCAATCTCTTAAATGAGACCTTAATTACCTCTTCCTTCTGAACGACATCCTGCTTCATCGTTGCGTCAAGTTTATTCACTATTACTTCATGCCCTAAGGCCAGCCAGAATGCCCACACTACCCCGAATATGATACCCAAAAGGCCGATCAATATCCCATGCCTGACAGGTCGGATAATCTCCACCATTTCGCCCTCCTTCGTTGCCAGGATTAATACATTATCTCTTTTACCCTCCCCACCTCTCCGCTCTCCAGTCGTACCTTGATCCCATGCGGATGTGCTGGTGATTTGGTCAAGATATCTCTTACTATCCCTTCCGTATGCTTCCCGGTCCGCTGGTCGTGCTTCAAAACTATTGAAACGCGCAATCCGAGCCTTATATCTGAACGCCTTGTCCCATCCATAAGCTCTCCTGTCCAATTAGCATTGAAAAAATGATTTTTCAAGGCTTGACCCTCATGTGTTGTTAATATAAACCGGAAGGTAGAGGTCTGCTAAACCTTTGTCCTCTCAAGCAGCTTTCTGAAATTCATGTAGACATCGCGCCTGTGGCCGATGAAGTGGATTTCTATGACAGACGGTTCATTGAGACGATAGATCACCCGATACTTGCCGATAACAAGAGAGCGAAAGCCGCTCAGTTCTTCAATCAATTCTTTGCCAGAATACGGGTCATCCGTGAGCCCCTCGATCGACTCTTTGATGATCGGCTTAATCTCCGGATTGAGTATTTTAGCGGCTTCCCTGGCAACCGATGAATACAGCAGCTTATGTCTCTTCACTCTCCCCAGACCTCTTCGTGAGTAAAGAACTTGCCCTCCCTGGCCTCCTTCTGGGAACGTTTCAGGGCCTTCATGGTGGCCTCATCACTCAGGATATCAATGGTTTCAAGAAGCCCTTCGTACCTGTCAATGTTCATCAATACTCCCACAGGAACGCCATTCTTGGTTATCGCCACAGTTTCATCAAGTTCATCAACCTTCCTCATAATGTCGAGAAAATCCCTCTTTACCTGAGTGATCGGGATGACCTCCTGAGCCTCTCTCATGTCAACCTCCAATAATTTTAATGACCATTTTAATTTCAAAATACAGGAATGTCAAACGTTATAATTTAGGCAAAAATACCTCCTCTAAGGATTAAGAGGGGGATAGGGGGCGTTATGAGATTTCGATTATATACCCCTTCAAATGGCCGACAATGAGGGATTTGCTGTTTAATATAACTGTCCTGGCTATTTTCCGTTGGCTACCATTTTTGGAGATCATCGAATGAAACTGGAAGAGGATTAACTGCGAATTCTTTCAGGCGTGGGTCAGGTGATGTATCAAAAGACATGAAATATCTAATTATTTCAGCACGTGTTTCGTCGTTAGGTGTTACTACTGAGGTGTGCTACACGAAATACCTCATGCTGCAAGTCGTTGATACCTTCTGTGAGTGAATAGATATACACCGGCTCACCAAAAGATGGCTTGTCATCCTTGCCGCTCATGAAAGTCTGGAAGATGGTGAAGAAGATGCTCCCGAGAAATAGGATTAATTCAAGTATTTAGTTGCCGAGGTAATAAGATAGTAAAGAGTGTAGACGCGCTCCCTTTTTCTTCTTCGGAAGCTTCCTGTCTTTTCTAATTTTACTGGCTGCCCTTCATCAGCTCCCCGGACTTATCAAAAGCCTCTTTTGCCTCTTTCTCCTTTCCCATCTTTTCATAAACCCTGCCGAGGGTATCGTAATAATAACCGAGATGCGGTGAGGTCGTTGAGATGGCCTCTTTTGCGAGTCCCTCGGCCTCCTCAAGCCTTCCCATTGACAGATAAAGCATCGCCATGTTGTTCAGGAGGTCTCCATTCTTTGGATCTATCTTCATAGCCTTTTTATAATATTTCTCGGCCTTTTTGTGCTCCCCTTTCTGCAAGTGGCTGTTACCGAGGGATATGAGGGCCTTGAGATTCCCGGAGTCGTTCCTTAGCGCCTCTTCTCCCTCCTTTATCGCGAGGTCGTACTCGCCCTTTTCTTCATATATGGACGCCAGGTCCGCGTGTTCCTTCGCGCTAAGAGGGTCCTTTACAATCACAATCCTGGAGAGGGTCCCGCAGCCGGAGAGAAAAGCGAGAATCGAAATTATCGTAAGACGTGAGATGTGGGACGTGAGATGTGAAGGCAATATGTTGAGGGACTTCTGAGTTTTTTCTTTAAGCAAGTTTACTCCTTTGGCAATACGAGAAGCGTCCAGTATCCGGTCCTCTCCCAGCTTTTCAAAAGCTCTTCATAAGGGATCAGGATGTCCTTTTCCCTTCCAGAGTGGGCGATAACCGCCTTCCTCGACTCATCGTATCCAACTGCTACTATGTAATGCCTCCTCGGCACTATAGGGTTTCCCATGTGCAGGAAGAGGATAACGGGATGGCCCTTACTAACCTCTTCCTTGAGTTTTTCCAGGTCCCCCCTGAATGAAACAGCATCAAACCCCTTTCTCTTGGCGTAGTTTGCCAAGTCAACGGTTATCGCACCCTTGATCTGAGGCGTGTATATCTCCCTTGCTACTTCTTCCTGGCCTACATTATGACCCCAATATCCGAGGAGGCTGGCCAGGGCCGCAGGGCCGCAGTAGTTCTCCTCCTGGGGGAAGAAAGGGACATCCTTTATATAATGTACCTGCTCCTCAAGGCGGTATTCAAAATGCGTATAGGATGGATTGCACCCGGAGATGAAAAGGAATATAAGCAGTAATAAGGTTCTGTATATGATGGAAGGCATAGTTTAAAAAGTAGGGCCCCGTTTATCGGGGCCCATTGGAATTACTTAATGATGATCTTGTGATCGCTTATCTGGAGGAGAATAACAACCAAGATAATTATTACGAGGAGCGCAATCACGATTCCCAAACTACCATCTCCGCCGCCCTGAAGTTGATCAACGTGGCTTGCAAGCTGGTGAAGGTCTGAATCCGAGAAGCTTGCAACCTTCATCTTAACCTCATCTGGATTAAATCCCAGGTCGGAGAGCCTCTGAGATACAACCTTAGACTCAAGGGCAGTCTGAACCTTGGATATGTCCGCCTGTCTTGAGCCCTCAGCAGCCATCTGTGAAGGTATGAGGCCTGCGCTTGCATTCCTCGGTACCGACGAGATAAGCACCATCGCCATTGCCATATACCATACCAGTGGACGGCTGAATAAAGCCTTTCTAAGTCTCTGCATTAAATCACCCCCTTTTGTCAAAGCTTAACATTTCCCACTTCATTTAGCAACCTCTTCACAGTCGGGAACGAATCTATGTTGGTGTGAGGCAGGAATAGGGCGGACATATACTCGTCCATAAACGGCCTGCATACCGAAAGCTCGAGATAAGTCATCTTCTTTGCTATCTCCTCAGCCTCCTCCCTGAGCTTGTCAGAGAGAAGGACCAGGTATGCACCGGTAACGGATGTATTCCCAAGGTACTCGAATTTTTCCACAGGCATGTCAGGGAGCATCCCGATGGTTATGGCCCTCTCTATATCTATAAACCGCCCAAACCCTCCGGCTATGTAAAGCTTATCTATGTCATTGAATGTCATCCCCACTTCTCCCAAGAGGGTGGTGAAGCCTGCGTAAATGGCGCCCTTGGCTCGAATCAGGTTGTCTATGTCCACCTCTGTGAGGGTTATCTCCTTGTCTATCCCGCTCTCAACCCGCCAGACGAGGACATATTCCATTCCGCTTTCACCATGCCTTATCCTCGGTGTATCGAGCCCCTCCCTGAATCTCCCCTTCTGGTCTATGACGCCGGTGAGATACATCTCTGCCAGGGCGTCTATCATCCCTGAGCCGCAGATACCGATTGGTTTCACATTTCCTATAACATTATATGTCGCATCAAGGGTCACAGGGTCTATGTCAACCTTTTCAATGGCCCCTTCCATTGCTCTCATCCCGAACTTGACTCCGCTCCCCTCGAAGCAGGGTCCTGCGGAGCAGGCGCACGTCATCATCCACTCCTTATTCCCGAGGACTATCTCCCCGTTGGTGCCAACGTCTATGAATAGGGAGGTCCCTTCCTTCGTATGAATCCTCGATGTCAGTACCCCTGCCACTATATCTCCGCCAACATAGCTGGCCACGTTCGGGAATGAATAGAGAGGAGCCTGCTCGTGTATGCTTATCCCCACAGCCTTGGCCCTTATCACAGGGAACAGGAAGACAGCGGGCACATACGGCTCAAGCCTGATAGATTCAGGGTCTATGCCGTAAAAGAGGTGGGTCATGGTGGTATTGCCTGTTACCACAATCTTGTCGATAAGCCCCAGGTCTATCCCGTGCTTCTTTGCTATCCCGGAAAGGAGATGGTTGATGTTATCCACAACGAGCCTCTGGAGTTCATCAAGTCCGTTCATCTCTGTGGCATATACAATCCTTGATATGACGTCATCCCCACATCTGGCCTGGGCATTATACGAAGAGGCTACGTCAACGATATCTCCGTTGATGAGGTTCACAAGGTAGACAACTACAGAAGTGGTGCCTATGTCCACCGCCGCCCCATACCTTATGCCGCAAAGATTCTTTGGCTGTATGTCGAGGGCCTCAAGGGCCGTTCCGCTCTGATAAAGGGTTACTGTCACATCCCAGTTCTCGTCTCTTAGAGTTTTCCCAAGCTTTCTTAAAAAAGGAAGGCCGCAGTGGAAATGGTCTGTATGGAACCCGAGGTTGGAAAGCTCTCGTTTAAGGCGCTCAAGGTCGGCAACAGGGTCGTCTATGCTCGGAGGAGTGAGCTTCAGACATATCTTCTTTGTCCTCGGCTGAACCTCTCCGGCCAGTTCCATAAAAAGCCTGTGGAGCTCCTCTTTCTTTGCACCTGTGGCGATCTTCTCGCCGGGCCTTATCTGAGACTCGATGGGTACCTCAATAACCATATCCCCCTTTGGTCTCGTCTGGCACCCGAGGAGATAACCCTTTCCCTTATTTTCCTCAGTGAGCTGTGGTGTAAATTTGGTATCGTGCTCCCCTTCCTTTACCTTTATAAGGCACTTCCCGCATGTTCCTTTACCACCGCAAGGTGCATTTATATGTACCCCTGCCATGATGGAGGCCTTGAGTATGGTGGTCTCCGCATCAATCTCTATCGACTTATCGTATGGAAGAAATCTTATATTGAATTTGCTCATAACAACCGCTCCTGATAAACAATCTAAGGCTGATATATAGCATGAAACCGGGAGTTTTGCAATTAGATATGAGGAATCTTAAAGTCCCCCCTCTTAAGATAAGAGGGGGGTAGGGGGAGTTATGAAGAACTATTTTTCGTTGCAAAAAGAATTATTGTGCGCGGCGCGGACGGTTGAATCTTGGCTGCGTGGTGCTGGCGGCATGAGCCGCTTGACCGGATTGCTGCCGAGTTCTACCGGGAGCATGTGCTGTAGTAGTGCCTGGCCTGGCAGATGCCCTCTCCTGTGTTCCTCCCTTATGCGTCACGGCAGTCTTGCGACGCGGCGCAGGTTGGCGCGGAGGGCGGGCAAACTCGGCGTCCTTATGCGGCGCGGCCACGCTGTAGTTGAACTCTGGCAATGTGCGGCGTTCGAGCTGGGAGCCAAGTACCCGCTCAATGGTGCGCACCATCACCGTGTCTTCGCCGGTCACCAGGGTGAAGGCGTCGCCGCTCCTGGCGGCCCTGCCTGTACGTCCGATGCGGTGTATGTACGCCTCGGGAGTATTAGGTATGTCGTAGTTGATGACATGGGATATCTGGGATACGTCTATACCGCGCGCGGCAATGTCGGTAGCCACGAGGATCTGAAAGGTCCCGTCCCGAAAACCGTTCATCGCCTCCTGACGCCTGTTCTGGGACAAATTACCCTGCAGAGAGGCCGCCTTGTAACCGGCCTTTGTCAGCTGTTCACCCAGGCGTTTGGCGCGGTGCTTGGTGCGGGTAAAGACGAGTACCGATTCTGTGTCTGTATGATGCAAAAGCGCCAGAAGCAAGGAGGTCTTGAGGTGCTCGGCTACCGGGTAGATGGCATGGCTGACTGTGACCGCAGGGGCAGTGGTCCCCACCTGGACGGTGATTGGGTCGGTCAGTACCTCGTGGGCCAGGCGCCGAATCTCGCCAGGCATAGTGGCAGAGAAGAGCAGGGTCTGCCGCTTTTTAGGGAGGTGGCCGAGGATCCGGCGGATGTCTGGTAAAAAGCCCATGTCGAACATCTGGTCCGCCTCATCAAGGACAAGAACCTCCACCCGACTGAGGTTGATTGTCCCCTGGTTGATGTGATCCAGGAGCCGCCCTGGGCAGGCCACTACTATCTCTACTCCGCGTTTAAGCTTTTCTATCTGCGGGTTGGCGCTTACACCGCCATAAACCGTGACGCTCTTCAGGCGGGTTTGCCGCCCCAGCTCGCCGATAGCGGTATGTATCTGCTCTGCCAGTTCGCGGGTGGGGGCGATGATGAGGGCGCGGACGTGGCCGTGCCCGCCTTGCATCAGCCTGTGCAGGATCGGCAGCGCGAAGGCTGCGGTCTTGCCTGTACCTGTCTGCGCCAGGCCCATTACGTCTCGCCCCTGCATGACTGCCGGGATTGCCTGCTCCTGAATCGGCGTCGGCGTGACATACCCAGCCGCCGTTATTCCGGCCTCTACATTCTGATTGAGATTAAATTCTTTAAATTCCATAAACTCCCTCTTTCTTGTGTTCCAAAAGAAAAAAGCCCCGGAGTTATTCCGGGGCTTTGCATGATACCTAATATCGTCTTTTTCCTGGAACAGCTAATTTTAATAAATTCTTGGTTACTATAATAACAGCTTTTGGAGACCCCTGTCAAGCAGAATTCAAGAAACGGCCTCGGGGTCAGGCCTGGAACATGCAATCACCCGCCTTGCAGATGGATGCTACTTAGACTTCCAATATATCGTCGGTCCCCTTAAGCTGATAATTGCCTAATCTCTTGACCAGATAGATGCTTTGAGGTATGAATTGATAGGACTCAATTTTAAAAGGGGGGTTGTTTTGTGTTTGACAATGGTGCTGCTGTTATGTAAAAATCGCTAATTGCTGTTGTATAAAAATATCATGGAGCGGACTTATTTATGGCCTGGCGCGGAGTTGTAAAGGAGTATCAGAAATACCTGCCGTTGAAGGAAGACAGGTTTATAGTATCACTGAATGAAGGCAATACCCCGCTTATAGAGGCCAGGCTACTCAGGGACGCTATTAATCCGGGTATAAAGCTTTTTCTTAAATATGAGGGACTTAATCCTACCGGGTCTTTTAAGGACAGGGGGATGACGGCAGCCGTTTCCAGGGCACTTGAAGAGGGATCCCAGGCAGTCATCTGCGCATCAACTGGCAACACATCTGCCGCAGCGGCTGCATATTCAGCCAAGGCAGGTATAAGGGCCTGTGTCTTGATCCCGGAGGGTAAGATCGCCCTTGGGAAGCTATCCCAGGCCATGATGCACGGGGCCAAGGTAGTACAGATAAGAGGGGGGTTTGATGAGGCTCTTAAAATAGTCAGGGAGGTTTCAAAGAGCCATCCGATAACCCTAGTAAATTCGCTTAACCCTTACAGGATCGAGGGACAGAAGACCGCAGCCTTCGAGATATGCGATGCCTTAGGGTATGCGCCTGCATATCATGCCCTACCTGTCGGCAATGCGGGTAACATTACAGCCTACTGGAAGGGATACAGGGAATATAAGGAGCATGGTATCTCAAAAAGCCTTCCAAAGATGATAGGATTCCAGGCCGAAGGAGCTGCTCCTATTGTAAGGGGGCACAAGATTGAAAAGCCTGAGACCATTGCTACCGCCATAAGGATTGGAAATCCGGCGTCCTGGAAGGGTGCTGAGGCAGCCAGGGATGAATCAGGCGGGGTTATAGACATGGTTTCCGACGAGGAGATACTCAAGGCATACAGGATGGTGGCTGCCCTGGAAGGTGTATTCTGCGAGCCTGCATCTGCCGCATCCATCGCAGGGGTTATAAAACTGAATTCCAGGGGAGTCTTTAAGGAAGGGGATTCGATAGTTTGCACCCTTACGGGCCATGGCCTTAAAGACCCTGACAATGCCATAAAGGTCTCCGAGCAGCCTGTTACGGTGGAGGCGGAGATGGGTGCGGTTCTAAAGGCCTTAGGATTCTGATATGAAATACATAATTTTACTTGGTGACGGGATGTCGGATTACCCTATGGATGAGCTTGGTGGTAAGACCCCATTGCAGGTTGCCAAGACTCCCAATATGGATTACCTGGCGGGCCAGGGAAGGGTTGGGCTGGCAAAGACCGTCCCGGACGGTTTCCCTCCAGGAAGCGATGTGGCTAACCTCTCAGTCTTCGGTTATAATCCAGTAGAGTGCTATACAGGGAGGGCCCCCCTTGAGGCCGCAAGCATCGGTGTTTCATTGCACAAGGACGATGTCGCTATAAGATGCAACCTGGTGACCCTTGAAAGTGGCCCCGACGGCCTGTATATGAAAGATTTCAGTGCAGGCCATATAAAGACCGAGCAGGCAACTAAGATTATTCAGCACCTTGGCGCCGAACTGAATTCCGATGAGTTCAAGTTCTATCCTGGTGTGAGCTACAGGCACCTCTTGGTCTGGAAGGGGGGAAATGAAAGGGTTAAGACAACCCCTCCTCATGATATAACGGGGAAGGAAGTATCTCCGTTTCTTCCTTTCGGTAACGGCCAGGAGAAGATTATTAAGCTTATGACCGATTCTCAGAGACTTTTAGCTAACAATTCCATAAATCCTGCCGCTAACTCCATCTGGCTGTGGGGACAGGGGAAGGCGCCATCCATGCAGACCTACAGGGAAAAGTTCGGCCTTGAAGGCTCTGTCATATCGGCGGTAGACCTGATGAAGGGGATAGGTATCTATGCCGGCCTTGATGTTATTAATGTCCCAGGGGCGACAGGCTGGATAGACACCAACTATAAGGGGAAGGCGGATTATGCCCTCAGGTCTCTGGAGATAAAGGACTTTGTCTATGTCCATGTGGAGGCCCCTGATGAGGCGGCCCACAATGGGATGCTTAAGGAAAAGATAAGGGCAATCGAGGAGTTTGATGAGTTTGTGGTCGGGACGGTTTTGAAGGGTGCCGGAAAGCTTGGAGATTTCAGGCTCCTGGTTCTTCCAGACCACCCTACACCCGTCTCTTTAAAGACACATACCGCAGACCCTGTCCCATTTGTCTTTTATGATTCTACAAAGACAAAGGATTCAGGGATCAAAACGTTCGATGAGGACACGGCAGGCGGGACAGGCCTCTTTGTAAATGACGGTTTTAAGCTGATGGAGATGATGACAGAGAAGGGCTGAGGGCGGAAGGATGAAGGATGAATAAAGGCAAAACGATTTTTAATTCATCCCTCAACCCTCATCCTTATCATTAAATAAAGGAGGTTCAATAATGGAGAGAAATCTTGCCCTTGAGGTCGTCAGGGTTACTGAGGCCGCTGCCCTTTCCAGTGCGAGGCTTATGGGAAGGGGTGACGAACATGCTGCTGACCAGGCAGCCGTTGATTCCATGAGGAACGCCCTTAACTCAATGAATATGTGCGGCACCGTGGTGATTGGTGAGGGTGAGAGAGACGAGGCCCCCATGCTCTATATAGGCGAGAAGGTCGGAAATGCCTGCCAGCTTGGGGCAGAGATAGATATAGCCCTCGATCCCCTCGAAGGGACAACATTAACGGCAACCGGGGGACCTAATGCCCTCTCCGTCATTGCCATAGCGAGCAAAGGGAACTTCCTGCATGCCCCTGACACATACATGGAAAAAATAGCGGTGGGGCCCAGGGCCAAGGGGGCGATAGATATTACCAAGACCCCGACGGAAAACCTGAAAAACATTGCAAAGGCGCTGAGGATCTATGTGGAAGACATGACGGTGGTCATCCTCAACAGGCCAAGGCACCAGAAGCTGATAGATGAGGTCAGGGCCGCAGGAGCGAGGATCAAGCTGATCCCAGACGGGGATGTCTCGGCTGCCATCGCTACGGCCAAAGAAGGCAGCGGTGTTGACGTCCTCATGGGCATAGGAGGGGCGCCTGAGGGTGTGATAGCGGCTGCGGCCATGAAGTGTGTCGGCGGCGACATGCAGGGAATATTAAGGTTCAGGAACAACGAAGAGATAGAAAGGGCCAAGAAGATGGGTATCCCTGACATAAACAGGGTTTATGGCATCGAAGACCTGGCTGCCGGAGACGTCATGTTCGCAGCCACAGGAGTGACGGACGGCGACTACCTCAGAGGGGTAAGGTTTTTCGGAGGTGGTGCAGAGACCCATTCTGTTGTCATGCGTTCGAAGACCAGAACCGTGCGTTACATTACAGCAACGCATCATTTTGACTATAAGCCGGCGTACTAGCCAATAATCTCCCCTCTCCTGGTGGGAGGGGATGAAGGGGAGGGGGAAACACTGACGATTTCACCCCCACCCTGACCCTCTACCCATCCGGGCATAAACCCCGTCAATGGGGAGGGAAGAAAAGAGAGGGAGGTGATTTTATGTTCGGACTCGGGATGCCGGAATTGATAATCATCCTTGTCGTGGCCCTGATATTCTTTGGCCCAGGGAAGCTGCCTGAGCTTGGTTCCGGACTCGGTAAGGCCATAAAGAGCTTCAAAAAGGCTTCAGAGGGTGAAGACGAGGAGAAGAAGAAGCTTGAGTCAGAAAAACCAGCGTCTGTGTAATATTGTTGAATAACTATGTATGAGTCCTTTTTTAACATGAAAGAGGAGCCCTTCGGCATGACGCCGAACCCCAGGTTTCTTTTCTTAAGCAAGAAGCATGAGGAGGCGCTGGCGAGCCTTTCTTACGGAATCAATAAGAGAAAAGGGTTTATCCTTATAACTGGTGAGATTGGAACTGGAAAGACAACCATTTGCAGGGAGCTGCTTAACAGGCTGAAAGATATTGATTCTGCCCTGATCCTTAACCCGTCCCTTACGGAGGGTGGGCTTCTCACAGCAATAGTAGACGACTTCGGGCTCACTTCAGGCCGTTCAATAAAGGAAAAGATAGATACTCTGAACCGCTTCCTTTTGGAGAGGAGAGAGGCGGGGAGGAACGCCGTTGTTATCATTGATGAGTCTCAACACCTTTCCATCAAGGCGTTGGAGATGGTCAGGCTCCTGTCAAACCTTGAGACAGAGAGAGAAAAACTCATCCAGATAGTCTTCATGGGTCAGCCGGAACTCAGGGAAAAGCTGGAGAACAAGGAGCTGAAGCAGTTGAACCAGAGGATTGTCGTCAGGTATCACCTGAATCCGCTGGACTGTGAGGAGACATTTGATTATATCCTTCACAGGTTGAAGGTGGCCGGGTGCCCCGAAGGTTTTCTCACATTTACAAACGGAGCAGCTGATAGGGTATTCAGGCACACCAAAGGTTATCCGAGGCTCATAAATGTCCTTTGTGACAGGGTACTGACGGCGGCGTATGTTGAAAATAAAAAGGTTGTAGACAAGGAAATGGTCTTGAAGGCGATAAAGGACATTGAAGGCTATAAGTCATCTGTGCATAATACCTGGGGTTTCCACAGACTCCTGGGAATTTTCAGGCGTAGAGGTACTGTTTTATGAGCATAATACATGATGCCCTGAGAAAACTCGAATATGAGAGGGCGACGCCCGGTCCTCAAGGGGACCAAAAACAGACGGCATTCCCAAGCTTCCCGGCCGTATCGCCTGACCTGCCGTCCAACTATCCCCAAACTACAAATAAATCCATTTCAGAACGGTTCTTCGGAATATTTTCAAGGAAAAATCTCACAGGTCTCGATATCGGATCAACTTCCATAAAATTTGTGAAGCTAAGCGAAGAAGGAAAGTCATACCTCCTGGTAGATGCCGGATACGTTAAGCTTGGCCATGAGGCCGGCGAAGACGAAACAATTGATGGACTGAAGCGGCTCCTTCGGCAGTATGGGATCAGGAATGAGAAGGTTTCCTCCTTGCTCGTCTCCAAGTCTATGATCTTCACGGAAATGATATTGCCGGCAATGCCGGATGCCGACCTGAAAGAGGCAGTCAGGTGGGAGATAAAGAAGGTTATGGATTCTCAGGAAGATACCGTTATTGATTACATCATAAATAACGAGACGGTGGAAGACGGTAAGAAAAAGCTTTCGATCCTTGCCTTTGCTGTCAGGAGGGACGAGGTTCTCCATCATGTCAAGCTCCTGAAAGATGCATCACTTATCCCAGCCGCCCTGGACGTCGGCCCTATGGCCCTCCTTTCGGCCTTTGATTATAATTATGGGTGGGAAAAAGAGAAGAGGTATGCAATCCTGGACATCGGTGCCTCGAAGACGACATTGTCCATTCTATCCAGCGGCTCTGTCAGGTTTATACGCTTTATCCCGTTGGCCGGGAACGATATAACGAGGTCTATCCAGGACGAAGAACATATCGATTTCCAGGCTGCCGAGGACAAGAAGGTCCAGTATGCATCTTCTCCTGATGAGGCACAGTCCTCCGTCCAGAAGGCCATAGCCTCCTTTATTGAAGGTATGACAATGGAAGTCAGAAGATCTTTTATATACTATAAGGCCCAAAAAAGGGAGGGAGAAATAGACGGCGTTCTGATTTCCGGAGGTTGTGCGAAAATAAAAGGGATTGACAGGCTTATCGGGGACAGCATAGGGATTCCGACAGCGGTTTACGATATAACGAGAGGAGTTGCCGTCAGCAAGGAACTGTTAGACAGCGCCAAACTGCCGGACCTCTCCCCGCTGCTGGTAGAGGCGTTCGGTCTTGCGCTGAGGAGAGAAGGGGAGTGATAAGGCGGATAAATCTATTGCCAGAAGAACTAAGGCCCGTCAATAAAAGGGGCTTTTATTTTATCGCTTTCAGTTCAACAATAGTCTATATCATAGTCCTTTGTCTAATAACACTGAACCAGGGGGCCACCGTTAAAACCTTGCGATCCAGGATGGAAACGGCCCAGCAAAGGATGACTCTGCCCGCCCAGAATGCGAAATATAAAGAGGTCATTGACAAGATAAATCTGACAGACTCAAAGAAGAAAGAGATGGAGAAGAGGATATCACTTGTCAAGACCCTTTCTTCCGGCAGGATACTGTGGTCCGAATATCTGTATGAGATAGCAAATATAACTCCTTATGGGGTGTGGATGACGGGTATTTCTTCTGCCGATGAGGCGAAAGGCGACGGAAAGGTCAAAAGGATCAAGATCAACGGCATGGCCCTCAGTAGCGGCCTTATCAGTGATTTTATGTCGGCGGTAGACAGTTCTCCGCATTTTGGGAGTGTGGCCCTTGTATCGGCACAGAATACCGATTATCAGGGTCGAGAGGCATACTCTTTTGAAATTACATTCGGGAGTGAGGGAAGGTGATGTACCTTTCGAAATATAGGTTTAGTTTAAACAGGTTCAAGCTGCTGAACGAATTCCTTGTGTTTCTGGCAATTTGGGCGGCCACAGGGGGTGTCTTTTATCTATGGTTATATGCCCCCTCTGCGTCTGCAATAAGAAATATCAGGAGCGATATGGAGCGGCTCGCCACAGTTCAGGCATCTGCCGGGGATTACGATAGGGAAATCAAGAGGCTCCAGGACCTGAACAGTGAATATGAGAAGATGAAGACTATATATCCGTTTTCAGAAGAACAGCCCAGGCCTGAGGAAGAGGTATCAGATATATTGAGAGAGCTCTCTTTATCCCATTCGGGAGTGACCCTCCTCTCTGTCCAGACCTCACCTCTTGAAGACAAAAAAGATTACCTGAGATTGCCGATGGCACTGCATTTTCGGGGCGATTTCCCTTCCATAGGAGCATACCTGACAAGCCTTGAGGGTTCGAAGAGGATGCTAAATGTCGAAAATGCTTCTATGGTAAAGGAAGAGAAAAACAAGCTTTCCGTGAGACTGGATATCAGTGTTTATCTGACAAAGGAAGGACCTGTATGAGATACCTTCTATTGCTGATACTATTCCTGAGTGCAACCAACGCCTTTGGCCAGGAGACGCGCCCTGATGTGAGGGCCAGGATATGGAAAAAGGACCCGTTTGTCCCTCCTCAGTTGCACGCTGAGATTCTTGACGAGGAGGCTCCGCCCCTTTTGTTGTCTGCCGTCCTGTACAGCGAAGGCCATTCGCTGGCAATAATAAACGGTAAAGGCATCCATGAGGGGGACGAGATCGAAGGGTTTAAAATTGTTGAAATAAAAAGGACGCATGTTATACTCAAAAACAAAAAGAAGAGCTTTAGTCTGGAGATAAAGAAATGAGAAAAACAGTGATCAGTGGTCAGTGGTCAGGGGTCGGTAGAAACAGGCCTTCAGGCCTGTTGACATGGCTAAAGCCATGTTTCTACGTCTTTATGCTATTCACATTCCTTGCTAATGTCGTCCATGCCCAGGAACAGGAACGCCTCTTCTCGCTGGAGTTCAGAGACGAGGACATAAAGAACGTCATCAAGGTCCTGGCCCGGGAGAGTGGCAGGAACATTATCATCCCGGATACCGTAAGCGGGAAGATAACGCTCAGTCTTGACAATATGACCCTGAACGATGCCCTTGAGATTATACTTAAATCATACGGGTTCGGTTATGTATCGGAAAAGGGCGTGATCAGGATAGTCAAGCTGTCAGAGGTTGAAATGGCTGCCGAAGACCTTATGACTGAGGTGATTACGGTAAACTATGCCAAGGCGTCCGACCTTGTAAACCAGGTCAAGGGAGTCCTGAGTCCAAAGGGGACCGTTACTGCGGATTCGAGGACCAATTCTTTTATCATTAAGGATGTAAAAAACAGCATAGAGGACGCCAAGAAGCTGATCGCAAGGTTGGACTCAATGACTCCTCAGGTACTAATAGAGGCCAGGATAATAGAGGCCAGCAACAACTTTTCGAGAAGCCTTGGCATCCAATGGGGGGGCAGATATTCCGCGGACAGCAACAGTGTAACAGGCGGAGCATCTTTGGGAATTTCACCCAGCGGGAACAGCTTCGCCGTCAACCTCCCCGCTAACAATCCGACTTCAGGACTTGGGCTTTCCATAGGGAGCATCAACAGGAATCTTGTCCTTGACATCCAGCTTTCCGCAGCCGAGACTACCGGACAGGTGAAGATAGTATCGTCTCCCAAGGTGACTACAGTAAATAATAAACCGGCAAAGGTAAGCAGCGGCGTAAGATACAAGGTAAAATCAACTATCGTTGGAGGGGCCGCCACTACTTACCAGTCCGAAGAGGTGCGTGCCGAGACAAGCCTTACGGTCACTCCGCAGATATCGGCCGACGACCATATCCTGCTGACCATTGAGGCGTCGAGGGACGAACCTGATTTCACCAGGCTGGTTGACGGTATACCAGGGGTAATAACAAAAAATGCAAATACAACAGTCCTTGTGAAGGATGGTGAGACCACTGTTATCGGCGGATTATACAAGACTTCCAACAGCGTGTCGGAAGGCGCCGTCCCTTTCATTTCCAGGATACCGATATTGGGGTGGCTGTTTAAATCAAAGACCAGGGCGGATGAAAACGAGGAACTGCTTATTTTCATTACCCCGAGGATAATCAGGGAGCAAATCTGATTTAAGGAGTTAAGGATTTATGTAGAAACATGGCTTTAGCCATGTTAACAGGCCTAAAGGTAACACTGTTCACTTAGGAGTATAAGACGTTCCCCCTCCCCTCAATCCCCTCCCGCCAGGGGAGGGGAGATTTACCAGAGTTCCCTCCCCCTTGACGGGGGAGGGTTAGGGTGGGG
>JAUSKU010000101.1 GCA_030646755.1 Deltaproteobacteria bacterium | reverse complement strand
GCCTTTATGTAAACATAGAGAGGTAACCAGCGAGAGAAACAATCACCGTATAGAAGAAAATCCTAATCTATCTTTTTAAAAACTCGGTAGGGAGTTAAGGGAGAGGACTGTATATAGGCAATGTCTATTTTTGGGCCGAAGAGGGTGCCTTGACAGAGACAGGTTAAGCGTTTAAAATCTCCACAATCTATCTTGGGAGTGTACGTTATGAAGACTATGTTAAGTTTAATGTTTTTGGCCCTTATTACCCTTTCTTCCGGTATCGCATGGGCGGAAACTACGGAGATAAAGGTCGGTATATTCACTACAGACCCAAAAATGATAGAGGATATAGGGAAGGTGATGGATTATGTATCAAAGAAGGTTGGGGTGAAGTTTGTTGTTGTGCCGTCAATCGGTTATGAGAAGTCCATAAAAAAACTCAGGGACGGAGATATTGATGCAGGGATATTCGGTTCGGCCCCTGCCTTTGTCTCTTTCAAGGAAGGGATTGCAGAGCCGATAGCCAGGCCTGAGATAAGGAAAAGCTCAGTTTATTATGGTTACTGGCTGACATTAAAGGAGAGCGGCCTCAAAAAGATTGAAGACTTCAAAGGGAAAAGGTTTGCATACGTGGACCCTTATACTTCCGCAGGATATCTTTTCCCAAGGGCAGCCGTAAAGGGGAAAGGGTTTGACCCTGACAATTTTTTCGGGACCGTAAAATTTTCCAAGACCCATGAGGCTGCAATACAGATGCTCCTGAACGGCTCTGTAGACGGATGTGCGGCAAAAGACACAGCATACAAGAAGTTCATTGATACTAACATAGAACTGAAGGACAGATTAAATATAATCGAGGTTGGCGGTCCATTCCCGGAAAGGACCCTTACAATAAGCAAAAGGATTGACGAGGGGATAAGAAAAAAGGTAAAAGAGGCCCTGTTGCAAATGGACAGCGATCCCGAAGGGAAGAAGGTTCTTATGGAAATCGGGCGCAGCGGGTATGTTGAAACAACGTCTGATGATTTCGCTGCTATAGAAAAAATATTAAAAGTCCTTAAGGTCTGGAAAGGTTTGGAATAAAGATTGATGTCCCGTTATTTCCTCAGCATGAAATGGAAGCTCACCTTGGCCGTGTCGGCCCTTATTACTGCAATATCCATATTTATGGCGGCTGGTATATACTCTTATCTGAAGAGGGATTATATAACTGCCATTAACAACAACAGGCTCTTAGTGGTAACTACCCTTGCTACATCAGCCTTTGATGCATTGATGAGAGAAGATATGTCCAGCATAGCCTTTCTGGGGGAGCAGTTTGGGCGGCAGCCGGACGTCCTGTCTGTTACGGTACTGGATCAGGGCGACAAGGTGGTATATGACAGCAGGCACCGGTTGGAAGGGAAGGTCTTAAAGAGAGATTCGGGAGCTTTATCTATAAGGGCTGTAATGCTGGACGGGGTAAAGGCATCAGAGATCGAGGTCCCTTTTAAGGCAGGAGAGGGAAGATTGGCAACTGCAATGGTCGTCTACTCCATGGATGCTGTAAATAAAGAGACAGCCGTTATTTTTAAAACCATTTCACTTTTTGGCTTACTCGGGATAGCAATAGGTATCATGACCTCCTCTGTCCTGGCCAGGTGGATAACACTTCCCATTGAGGAGCTGACCAAGGGGATAAATGCCGTAAAAAGTGGTGATCTGGAGCACAGTATCAGGATAGAGAGCCATGATGAGCTTGAGACGGTGGGGAATGAGTTCAACGTCATGACAGCAAAGTTAAAAGAGATTCAGGAAGAGCTCCGCATGGAGGAAGAAGAGCTAAGGGCGGCAAACGACGAACTTTTCAATAGGGAAAAGGATCTGGCTTCAAGGAATATCGAGCTTCAGGAACTTAACCGCAGCCTCGAGTCCATGGTCACTGAATTGGGGAATGCCAACAGGAAGCTGAAGGATGCTCAGGCAGAACTGATGGAAAAGGAAAAGATGGCTGCCATACTGGAGCTGGCAGGTGCTGCGGCGCATGAGATAAACCAACCACTGACGGTTATAATAGGTAACATAGACCTTCTTATCTCCCAAAAAGAAATGGATGAGGCAACCGTGAGGAAGACCCTGGAGATTGTCAACAGGTCTGCAAGGGAAATGGCTGATATAGTAAAGAAAATGGCTAAGATAAAGCGTTATGAAACGGATAGCTATGTAGGGAAGATAAGGATCCTGGATATTGATAAGTCCTCCAGGGATTAGGGGCCGTTAAGGAATAACCAGTTTTTTTCTGGTTAAGCCTTTACGGCCTCTTATGCCGTTCCCGCCATTCTGATGTCCGGGTTAATTTTGAACGACGGCTTAGTTGGTAATTTATGTTTGCATGAAATTCGCTGGGATTTAAAGTAATTGCTTTATTTTAGCTGATATCAGTCTAAATCAGCCAAAATTAACCTTTGCCTTTATGGCCATTTTCTATTAAAAACACACTTCATCTCTTAGCACTCTTGATATGAGAGTGCTAAAATTGAACCGGAGGGGGTGAGGTAGGCCAAATTAGACTTGCTGATTACACCATTGTATTTAAGACCAAAAAATCATTAAATACCTAAAAAAGCTTTTGGACACAGATTTTTACTGATAATTCAATGATTTAACAAAAACATATACTCATCTTTTGGATGATATCTGTATCGATATTGTTTTATCTGTGTTTATCTGCGTTAATCTGTGTCCCATTGTGGAATTTAGGAAATAAAGGAGGAGAGGAGAAGTATTATGAAGATCAGGCCATTGCAGGACAGGGTAATCGTAAAGAGGTTGAAGGAAGAGGAGAAGACAAAGGGAGGGATAATAATCCCGGAGACAGCAAAAGAGAAGCCTCTTGAGGGCGAGGTCATAGCAGTTGGAAAGGGTAAGGTCCTTGAAAACGGTACAGTTCAGCATCCTGATGTCAAGGCCGGCGACAAGATCCTTTTCAGCAGATATGCTGGGACAGAGGTAAAGATCGAGGGCGAAGAGCACCTCATCATGAGAGAGGACGACATCCTCGGAGTTATAGAGAAGTAAAATTGTAAACCATTTTAACCACAGAGGCACAGAGGGCACAGAGAAAAGAAATTAAATTTTATAAAATAAATCTTACTCCGCGTCTCAGTGTCTCTGCGGTAGATTTTAGTTTTGTAGAAAATTAAAACATAAAACATTTTAAGGAGGAAGTTATGGCAGCAAAGCAGTTGATATTCGGACAGCCTGCAAGGGACGCGATACTCAAAGGGGTAAATGTCCTGGCTGATGCAGTTAAGGTTACACTTGGTCCTAAGGGGAGGAATGTGGTAATTGAGAAGTCGTATGGCTCTCCTGTTATCACAAAGGACGGCGTTACAGTTGCAAAGGAGATAGAGCTCAAGGATAAGTTTGAGAACATGGGAGCTCAGATGGTTAAGGAGGTAGCATCCAAGACCTCTGATGTGGCTGGTGACGGGACAACTACTGCAACCGTTCTTGCCCAGGCTATTTATAGGGAAGGGGCAAAGCTTGTAGCAGCCGGGCATAACCCGATGGACATAAAGAGGGGCGTTGACAAGGCTGTAGAGGCCGCAGTGGCCGCGCTGAAAGACCTCTCCAAGCCCTGCAAGACCGAAAAGGAGATAGCTCAGGTAGGCACCATCTCTGCTAATAATGATGCCACTATAGGTAAGATTCTCGCAGAGGCGATGAGCAAGGTTGGTAGGGAAGGGGTTATAACAGTTGAAGAGGCCAAAACCCTTGAGACCACCCTCGAGGTTGTAGAAGGTATGCAGTTTGACAGGGGATACCTCTCCCCTTATTTCGTAACCGATCCGGACAGGATGGAGGTTGCTCTCGAAGACCCGTTCATCCTTATACATGAAAAGAAGATATCCAACATGAAGGACCTGGTTCCTGTACTGGAGCAGATTGCAAGGCAGGGTAAGCCCCTCCTGATTATAGCTGAGGATGTGGAGGGCGAGGCCCTTGCTACCCTGGTTGTCAACAAGCTTAGAGGAACACTTTCGGCAGCAGCTGTTAAGGCCCCCGGGTTTGGAGACAGGAGAAAGGCGATGCTGGAAGACCTCGCAATCCTTACTGGTGGAAGGGCTATTACCGAAGACCTTGGCGAGAAGCTTGAGAATCTGACGCTTGCCGACCTTGGCCGTGCAAAGAAGGTTGTAATTGACAAGGACAACACGATTATCGTGGAAGGGGCAGGGGACAAGAAGCTCATAGAGGCCAGGGCAAAGCAGCTCAGGACTCAGATTGAGGAGACCACTTCATCATACGACAAGGAGAAGCTCCAGGAAAGGCTTGCAAAGATAGCTGGAGGCGTTGCGGTTGTTAAGGTTGGAGCCGCAACAGAGACAGAGATGAAGGAGAAGAAGGCGAGGGTAGAGGATGCCCTTCATGCAACAAGGGCCGCAGTAGAGGAAGGGATAGTCCCTGGCGGCGGAGTCGCCTTCATCAGGGCGCTTTCAGCACTTGAAAAGCTTACCCTTGACAAGGAGCAGCAGCTCGGCGTAAATATCGTGAAGAGGGCGCTCGAAGAGCCTATCCGTCAGATAGCCATGAATGCAGGCTTTGAAGGCTCCATAGTGGTAGATAAGGTTAAGAACAGTTCAGGTGCCTTTGGTTTCAATGCCAGCACCGATGAGTATGAAGACCTCATACAGGCCGGGATCATAGACCCTACAAAGGTCTCCAGGTGTGCGCTTCAGAATGCAGCCAGTGTTGCATCCCTGATGATAACCACCGAGGCCCTCATTGCAGAGGTTCCGGAGGAAAAGGGCGCAGCTCCTGCAATGCCAGGCGGCATGGGCGGAATGGGCGGAATGTACTAAAAGGATTAAATGTGGGGGCGTATTGCAATACGCCCGGACGGTATAAAAAGGCCTCCCTTCGTAAGAGGGGAGGCCTTTTGTTTTTCCTTTACATCATCATTTTTTTGGAATATCATTCAACGATTAAAGATAGTCCCTCATTTATTCTCAACTGCAAACAATATTTGCCGCAAATAAGAAAAAGACGCCTTGATGCGGAGCATCCGGCTATGTGGTAAAATGGAGGTGTAAATGGAAAAGGAAAGGTTGGATTTTTTCAGGGAGCTTCTCCAAAAAAAGCTCTCCGACTTGCTTAATGAGGCAGGAAAGACCGTTGATGAGATGAATGTTTTGGCGAAGGATAATTTCCCTGACCCTGTAGACAGGGCCTCCATGGAGTCAGACAGGAGCTTCGACCTGAGGATAAGAGACAGGGAGAGGAGGCTTATAGCCAAGGTGAATGAGGCCATTGAAAGGATTGAAGACGGTACCTTCGGCATATGTGAAGTCTGTGGAGAAGAGATAGGGGAAAAGAGGCTTGAGGCAAGACCTGTAACGACCCTTTGTATAGAGTGCAAACAGGAACAGGAAGAAGCGGAAAAGAAACACCATTAAAAGATAAATGTTGCCACGGAGACACAGAGGTTTTTGTCACCCTGAGTGAAACGAAGGGTCTAAGATTCTTCACTTCGCTCAGAATGACATTTAATGATTTTCTCTGTGACCTCTGTGGTTAAAATTTGGAGGTATATAAATGCCGGAATTGAGAAAAGATCCCATCATAGGAAGATGGGTCATAATATCCACAGAAAGAGGTATGAGGCCCAGCGATTTTGCCGTAGTGGAAGAAAAGAAGAAGGGGGGGTTCTGTCCCTTTTGTCCCGGAAATGAGGGGACCACGCCTCCAGAGATATTATCCTACAGAGAAAACGGCACAAAGCCCAATACCCCTGGTTGGAGTCTCAGGGTTGTTGCCAATAAATTCCCGGCACTGAGGGTAGAGGGGGCATTGAACAGGGAAGGTGAAGGGGTATACGATAAGATGAACGGTATCGGGGCCCATGAGGTTATAATTGAGTCACCGAACCATAACGAGACGCTGTCCACTATCTCTGTAAAAAACTTTGAAGATGTCCTCTGGGCGTTCAGGGACAGGATGGTGGACCTGGGAAAGGATACCAGGCTTAAATATGGATTGATCTTTAAAAACCAGGGAGAGGCGGCAGGTGCATCTTTGGAGCACTCCCATTCCCAGCTGATAGCCCTGCCGATTGTACCCAAAAGAGTTGCCGAGGAGATTGAGGCGGCCAAGGCCTATTATAGTTATAAGGAAAGGTGCATATTTTGCGACATCATAAGGCAGGAGACAAAACAGGGGAGCAGGATGATTTCCGAGAATCAGGATTTTGTCGCCATCGCTCCATATGCTCCCAGGTCCCCGTTTGAGACATGGATAGTTCCGAAGAGACACTCATGTTCCTTTGAGGAGGCCCAGAAGCATGAATATGAAAACCTTGCGAGGATATTTTCCGATACCCTGAAGAGGATTGACAAGGTACTGAGCGTCCCGCCATACAACTTCATATTACATACAGCCCCATTCAGCAATGGATGCAAAGACTATTACCACTGGCACTTTGAGATAGTGCCAAAACTGGTCAAGATTGCAGGGTTTGAATGGGGCTCCGGTTTTTACATAAATCCGACCCCGCCTGAGGAGTCGGCAAGATTCATGAGGGAGGCCAAGTTGTGAGGGTACTGATGGTATCCCCGGAGGCGGTCCCCTTCGCCAAGACAGGCGGCCTTGCTGATGTTGCCGGTGCGTTGCCAAAGGCCCTGAAAAGAATAGGTGTAGATGTCGGATTGGTCATCCCCATGTACAGGGTGGTTAATGAAGGTGAGTTTAATATCAGGGATACAGGTATCACGATAAAGGTCCCCATGTCCGGTGGCCTTAAAAAAGCAAATATCTTTAAGGGCGAGATCGAAGGCAATGTCCCTGTTTATTTCATTAAAAAGGATAGATATTATGACAGGGATAATCTTTATGGTGCCGAGCGCGGGGACTACCCTGATAATGCCGAGAGGTTCATATTTTTTTCCAGGGCAGTCATAGAGCTTTGCAAGGCCCTGAATTTCAAGACGGATGTAATACACTGCAATGACTGGCAGACGGCCTTAATACCAGCATATCTGAAGACATTATACAGGGAGGACCCTTTCTTTTCCGAAACCTCCACTGTATTTACCGTTCATAACCTCGGGTACCAGGGGCTTTTCTGGCATTTTGACATGCACCTGACAGGATTAGGATGGGAGATCTTCACGCCTGATGGGATTGAGTTTCATGGAAAGATAAACTTCATGAAGGGCGGCCTTGTATTCTCCGATATCATCACTACTGTAAGCAAGGCTTACAGCAAAGAGATACAGACCGAAGAATTGGGATACGGTCTGGAAGGCGTGATTTCTCAAAGGAAGGACGATCTTTACGGCATAATAAACGGTATAGATTATGACGAATGGGATCCTTCAAAAGACAGGCATATAGCCGCCGCTTACAGTCCTGATGACATTAAAGGGAAGGCGCTTTGCAAGGCGGAGCTTCAGCGCCTTTATTCTCTGCCTGTAAAGAAGGGGATCCCTTTGATAGCGATGGTATCAAGGATTGCAGACCAGAAAGGGTTTGATCTGGTAATAAATGCCATGGATAAGCTGATGGCAATGGACCTCCAGATGGTATTCCTCGGGACGGGGGACAGGGAATATCAAGAGATCCTTCAAGAGATAGGAAGGAGATACCCAAAAAAGGCAGGGATAAAGATAGCGTACGATACCTCTCTGGCCCACAAGATCGAGGCAGGAGCGGACATATTTCTCATGCCTTCAAGATACGAGCCCTGCGGTCTTAACCAGCTTTACTCCCTGAAATACGGGACGATTCCAGTGGTCAGGGCCACAGGCGGGCTTGACGATACTATAAAGAACTTCAGTCCGAAGACTGGAAAAGGGAACGGCTTTAAATTTAAGGCTTATTCCTCTGAGGCCCTATTGACGGAAGTAAAGAGGGCCGTTGGTCTATACAAAGAGAAAGGCTTATGGAAGAGGATCATACAAAATGCGATGAGTTGCGATTTTTCCTGGGAGCACTCGGCAAAGGAATACCTGAAGGTTTACAAAAAGGCCATCTTAAAAGTCAGAAGTAAGGGCAATTCATGAATTGCCCTTACTGCATCAAATTGAGGTCCCAATGTCTTTAGCAGAAAGACATCTGAAAATCCTGGGAGATATGATAGAAATATCCAACTCCCCGGCCTCTTTAGAGGGAAAGTTGAAGGGTATGGCTAATCTCATTTCTGAAGAATTTGGCGTAGACAACTGCAGGATATATGTCACGGAGACAGAAGGGAAAAACTTGTCAATGAAGGGAGTAAATAACAGAGGTTATTCCGGAGAAGAGGTTGCGATATACAAGGTCGGCAGCGGGCTCATCGGGAGCTGCGCCTTAAACAGGGAGACCATAGTGATCGAGGATATTTCAACTGCCAGCGTGGATGAGCTTCTCCTCCTTGACGAGGCTGACCGCTATGCCTCCTTTTCTGCCTTACCCCTCATTGACCAGACGGCAACTTACGGAGTCCTCTATCTTAGCAACGAAAGACCGATGGTCTTCAGTGATGACGAGAACAGGCTTCTTCATGCCGTCACTAAGGTGATTGCAAATACCTTAAGGGAGGACGGGTTTCATGCCGAGGCGGTAAAGAAGGTCAAGGAGTTCATAGTCCTGTATGACATCAGCACTGCCATGATGACCACCATAAAGCTCGACAGGCTCTTGCACATCATCCTCACCGCTGTCACTATGGGAGACGGCCTTGGGTTCAACAGGGCGATGCTCTTCCTGGTAAACGAGAGGAGCAATGTAATCCAGGGTATGATGGGCGTCGGGCCCGATACGTTCGAGGAGGCATGGAGGGTCTGGGATGAGTACACCAGGGGAGGAAAGGGCCTTTTAGAACTGATTTCTTGCCAGGTAAAAGAAGGGAAAGTCCCCTCATCAAGGCTTAATGAGATTGTCAAGACCATAAGGATGCCTCTTGATGCGCCGTGTATAGTTGCCAGGACTGTCAGAGAGCAGAATTCTTTTAATGTCGCACAGTTAGACGAGGGGAATATCATAAGCCAGGAACTTACTGAAAAAGTCGGGTTGTCAGCCTTTGCCTCGGTGCCGCTTATGGCATCGGGGAAGGTGGTAGGGGTGATCATAGTTGACAACTACTTTAACAAAAGACCGATTACAGACGAGGACATAAGGTTTCTTACCATGTTTGCGAACCAGGCAGGGCTCGCTATAGGGAACTCGCTATTGTATTCAGACCTTAATGAGGTCCACCTTGAGCTCAAGGAGACACATGAGAGGCTTCTCCAGTCTGAAAAACTGGCTGCACTGGGAGAGATGGCTGCAAACGTGGCGCATGAGATAAGAAATCCCCTTACCTCCCTTGGGGGATTTGCCAGGAGGCTCTATAAGAGGCTTGAGGGGCATGCGGAGAAGAAATATGCGGAGATAATGGTGAAGGAGGTGGAGAGGCTTGAAAGGCTCTTGACGGATGTATTGTTCCTATCCAAGACAAGCGCTGCTACGCTTAAGAGTCAGAATATAAACAAGATCATTGATTCCATTCTTCTTCAGTTAAGAGATGAACTGAAGGCAAAGGATGTTGAGCTTATAAAGGACCTTACAGAACATCTGCCTAATATGCATTGCGATTCTCAGCAGCTTAAACAGGTATTTTTAAATCTATTTACCAATGCCGTCCAGGCAATGCAGGAAGGCGGGACCCTTACCATTGCCACATATTTAGTTACAGAGGATGAAGCGCCTTATGTAACTATCTCTGTTACAGACACTGGGGGCGGGATACCAGAGCAGTCCCTTCCCAATATCTTTAACCCCTTCTTTACGACAAAGGATACAGGGACGGGTCTGGGGCTTTCCATCACCCACAGGATAGTTGCCCACCATCATGGAGAGATAGAGGTAATAAACAGGCCTGGAGAAGGCGCCACATTTATAGTAAAATTACCAATCAAGTATGAAGAAACAGAAGAATAGGAGGAGATATGAAGAGGATACTCGTTGTTGACGATGAGGAGAATATCAGAATGCTTTACCAGGAAGAACTTCAGGAGGAGGGGTATGATGTAACCGTCGCCTCCAACGGCACTGAGGCCCTTGAGGCCCTCTCTAAGGCCCCGTTCGACCTGGTGACTCTGGATATCAGGATGCCGGGGATGGACGGGATAAATACGGTAAGGGCGATAAAGGAAAAATACAGGGAGCTTGCCGTGATACTGGTGACTGCATATGGTGAATATAAGCAGGACTTCAGCACCTGGGCGTCCGATGCCTATATAGTCAAGTCAGCAGACCTCACGGAGCTGAAGGCGACAATAAAGGGGATTATAGGATAGAGTTTGGTGGAGCTGGGCGGGATCGAACCGCCGGCCTCCTCGTTGCGAACGAGGCGCTCTCCCAACTGAGCTACAGCCCCATAAAGACGGTGAAGAGTGAGTAGTGAAGAGTAATTCCATTTCTAATTCATAAGTGAATTAATAATCCACGGCCAAGCAACAATAGACTTCACACGTTTGCTATCCAACTCCATTTCCCGTAACGATGACGATAAATTGTTTTCAAGAGCATCAATGCTGTCAAAAACTCG
>JAUSKU010000100.1 GCA_030646755.1 Deltaproteobacteria bacterium | reverse complement strand
CTGGGGCGGCCCTTCGGCTTATGCCGATCCGTCCGGCTTCATCTTCGGCAAGGGTGCGCTGGACTTCGCGGGCGGCACGGTGGTGCATATCAACGCGGCGATGGGGGCATTGATGGGCGCCATCGTGCTGGGCAAGCGCATCGGCTACGGCAAGGAGGCGATGGCGCCGCACAGCCTGACCATGACCATGATCGGCGCGTCGTTGCTGTGGGTGGGCTGGTTCGGTTTCAACGCCGGTTCCAACCTCGAGGCCACCGGCACTGCGGTGCTGGCGATGGTGAATACCGTGGTCGCAACGGCCGCCGCCGCCTTTTCGTGGATGCTTGCGGAATGGCTGCTTAAGGGCAAACCGAGCATGTTGGGTCTGGCCTCCGGCGCGGTCGCCGGGCTGGTCGCCGTCACCCCGGCGTGCGGTTTTATCGGCCCGATGGGCGCCATCGTGCTGGGCTTGCTGGCGGGTGTGGTGTGCTTCTGGGGTGTCACCGGTCTGAAGAAACTGCTCGGTATCGACGACTCGCTGGACGTGTTTGGTATCCACGGGGTGGGCGGTATCCTGGGCGCATTGGGCACCGGTGTATTGGCATCACCCAGCCTCGGCGGCACCGGCGTGTATGACTATGCCGCAGGCAAAGTGGCGGAATACTCCATCATCGGGCAGGTGGCCAGCCAGGCCTGGGGCGTGGGTGTGACGATCCTGTGGTCGGGCATCGTCAGCTTCGTGCTGTTCAAGCTGATCGACAGGGTGATGGGCTTGCGTGTAGCGGAAGAAGCTGAACGAGAAGGGCTGGATACCACCTCTCACGGTGAGCGCGCTTACAGCCTGTAATTCCATTTCTAAATTCTTTCGTAGGGCGGGCTCTGCCCGCCGATTGTCGAATGGTTGTCGGGCGTAGCCCGACCTACGGATTGTTGAGCCTTTGAAATGGAATAAACCCCTACCGAGATACATTTTTACTGTGGGAACGGCATGATGGATACAAAGAAGACAAAGCTGGTAGTCATCGGCAATGGCATGGCCGGGATACGCACGCTGGAAGAATTGCTCAAGCTCGCCCCGGATATGTACGACATCACCGTGTTCGGCGCCGAGCCGCATGGCAACTACAACCGCATCCTGCTGTCGCCGGTGCTCGCCGGAGAAATGACGATCAAGGACATCATGCTGAACGATGTCGATTGGTACACGCAAAACGGCATCACCTTGCACCTGAACAAGACGGTGACGCGGATCGACCGCGCGCGGCGCAAAGTAGTCGCCGCCGACGGCGCCGAAGCCGACTATGACCGCCTGCTGCTCGCCACCGGTTCCAATCCGTTCATGCTGCCGGTGCCGGGAAAAGATTTGCCCGGCGTGATTGCCTACCGCGACATCAAGGACACCGACGAAATGATCGAAGCCGCGTCGCGTTACCGCCACGCGGTGGTAATCGGCGGCGGGCTGTTGGGACTTGAAGCAGCCAACGGCCTCAAGTTGCGCGGCATGGACGTGACCGTGGTACATCTGATGCCGTGGCTGATGGAGCGCCAGCTCGACCGTGCCGCCGCCGACCTGTTGCAAAAATCGCTGGAAGCCAAAGGGCTCAAATTTCTGCTGGAGAAACAAACTGAACAGATCATTGGAGCCAGCGTACTCCCTCCCCATCGAACCCACCCCCATCCTAGCCTTCCCCCTGAAGGGGAAGGAACGATTACCCCTCCCCTTTCAAGGGGGAGGTTGGGAGGGGGATGGGTTGATTCCCTTCCCCCTGAGAGAGAAGGGGCGAGGAGCCGCCGCGTAACCTCTATCCGTTTCAAAGATGGAACAGAAATTCCTGCCGATCTGGTGGTAATGGCGGTCGGCATCCGCCCCAACACCGGACTGGCCGAAGCCGCCGGCCTGCATTGCAATCGCGGCGTGGTGGTGAACGACACCATGCAGACTTACGATCCGCGCATCTACGCGGTGGGCGAATGCGTGTCGCATCGCGGTATCGCCTACGGATTGGTGGCGCCGCTGTTCGAGCAGGCCAGGGTGTGCGCCAATCATCTGGCACAGCTCGGCATCAGCCGCTACACCGGCTCTTTCACTTCGACCAAACTCAAAGTCACCGGCATCGATCTGTTTTCCGCAGGCAACTTTATTGGCGGCGAGGGCACTGAGGAAATCGTGTTGAGCGACCCGTCAGGCGGCGTGTACAAAAAGCTGGTGGTCAAGGACGACAAAATTATCGGCAGCGTGCTGTACGGCGATACCGCGGACGGGTCATGGTATTTCCAGTTGCTGCGCGACGGCCAGAATATCCGCGAGTTGCGCGGTCGCCTGCTGTCGGGCCAAAGCCATCTCGGCAACAGCGGGCATCAAGGCCAGAACAATGCGGCATCGATGCCGGACGAAATGGAAGTGTGCGGCTGCAACGGCGTATGCAAGGGCACCATCGTCAAGGCGATCAAGGAGAAAGGCCTGTTCACCCTGAATGACGTGCGCAAGCACACCAAGGCTTCTTCTTCCTGCGGCTCATGCACCGGGCTGGTGGAGCAGATACTCGCTTCCACCATAGGCGGCGCCTACCTGCCTGCGGATGACACCCGGAAACCCCTTTGCGGCTGTACCGACTACACCCACGAAGAGATACGCAAAGCGATCATTGAGCGCAAGTTGAAATCCATTCCGGAGGCAATGGGATTTTTTGAGTGGCGTAATGTCAACGGCTGCGCTTCCTGCCGTCCGGCGCTCAATTACTATTTGTTGTGCGCCTGGCCGCATGACTACCGGGATGATCCGCAGTCGCGCTTCATCAACGAGCGCGCCCACGCCAATATCCAGAAAGACGGCACCTACTCTGTCGTGCCGCGCATTTACGGCGGGGTGACGACACCCGCGCAACTGAAACGCATCGCCGAAGTGGCGGAAAAATATGCCGTGCCGACGGTGAAGATTACCGGCGGCCAGCGCGTCGACTTGCTCGGCGTGAAGAAGGAAGATTTGCCGAAAGTCTGGGCCGATCTCGATATGCCCTCCGGCTTCGCTTATGGCAAGTCGATCCGTACAGTTAAAACCTGTGTCGGCTCGGAGTGGTGCCGATTCGGTGTGCAGGATTCGACCAGCCTGGGCATCGCGCTGGAGAAGGCGCTCGACCGCATGTGGGCACCGCACAAGGTCAAGCTTGCCGTCTCCGGCTGTCCGCGCAACTGCGCCGAGGCCACCATCAAGGATGTCGGTATTGTCGGCGTCGATTCGGGCTGGGAAATCTACGTCGCGGGCAACGGCGGCATCAAGGCGGAAGTGTCGCTGTTTCTCGTCAAGGTGAAGAGCGCGGAGGAAGTGATGGAATATTCATGCGCCTTTATCCAGCTCTACCGCGAGGAGGCGCGTTACCTCGACCGCACCGTACACTGGGTGCAGCGCGTCGGCATGGATTATGTGAAGAAACGCATCGTGGCAGATGCCGCAGGGCGCGAGGCTCTCCATGAACGGCTTAAAGATGCGTTACGCAATGAAAAAGACCCATGGCAGGAACGTGTGCGCGGCGTGGCAGCGCGGGAGTTCGCGCCAATCAGGTTTCAATCTTAAAAACAGTGCGTAGGTTGGGCAAAGCGTAGCGTGCCCAACAAACGAAGGTGTCATTATTAATGTTGGGCACGCTACGCTTTGCCCAACCTACGCGAAGACAGTTTCTCGTTTTTTGGTTCCGGCTCGTCCGGCTTAGGAGATGAACATGAGCGAATGGATAAGAGTATGCCCGCTTGAAGAAATTCCCAGGCTGGGTTCACGTGTAGTGCAAACCGGCAAGGGCGATATCGCAGTGTTTCGCAGCGGCTCGGACGAAGTTTTTGCGCTGAGAGACCAGTGCCCGCACAAAGGCGGGCCTCTATCACAGGGCATCGTGTTCGACCGCAAGGTGACTTGCCCGCTGCACGGATGGACGGTGCAGCTCGACAGCGGTGAGGCCGTTGCGCCTGACTGCGGCTGCACGCACCGTTATAGGGCGCGCGTGGACAAGGGCGAGGTGTATCTCAGTATCTCTTGATATTTTTTTAATGCCTCTCAAGATAACCTTCAACACTTGCCAACTCCTGCTCGAACCTGGGCAACAGCACCGCCAGTGTTTCGCTATCTCCAGCCTTACCCGCTTTCTCCATTTCGGCGCATAGCTCGCCCAATGCCAGCGCGCCCACCGAGCGGGCCGAGGATTTGAGCTTATGGGCATGTGCTCCGGCATCAGCAACCTGCCCCGCCGCACAAGCGGTGCGCAATTCCACCGCTATCTTGGCCGCGCTGAGGCGGAAGTCGTGCAGGAACTCGCGGATCATCGCCTCATCGTCGCCGATCAACGCCTTGAGCACATTCACGTCAACGGGTATATCCCCTCCACCTTGCCGTTGTAGGTCGGGCTCTGCCCGACATATGTTTTCCTCGGCGGGCACCGGTTCAACCGCAACCGGCATCCACTTTTCCAGCATCGCTTTCAGGTTGACCAGTTGCACCGGCTTGCTCAAATAGTCGTCCATGCCAATAGCCCGGCAGTGATCGGCCTCACCTTTGAGCGCATTGGCGGTAATGGCGATGATCGGCATGCGTGGCTTGCCTGTTTCACTGGCGCGGATGGCTGCGGTCAGATCGTAGCCGTCCATTTCCGGCATGTGCAGGTCGGTGAACAGCAGGCCGTAATCACCACTCTGCCAGTGCTCCAATGCCTCGCGACCGTCGCTGGCGACATCGGCGGTTTGTCCGAGCAGCTTGAGTTGTTGCAGGATGACTTTCTGGTTGATGTCGTTGTCTTCGGCGACCAGGATCAGGCTGCCCTGTAGTCGCGCCTCTTCGCGTGACAGCGGCGTGAGTGTCGCTTTGACATCGCCGGGCAGATCTTCCCGGTCAGGCTGTTTAGCCCGCCCGGCGGCAATCGCTACCGCTTCCAGAAACGCGAGGCGATGCATCACCTCGGCATCCAGTGCGACATGATCGGTTGCCACGACCCGGCACTGCCTGCGTCCGCCGCGCCCGATGGCGACGAAGCGTGCATCCAGATTTGTCCGGGTGCGGGCAGTTGTGCGCAATTCATCCAGCGGCGGTTCGCTGCCTGCGGTGTCAATGATCACGATGCACAGGCCGGGTGTGCGAGCGGCTATCCATTCGTTGGCAGCCGCCAAGTCCTCCGCCCGCTCGACCCGTGCGCCACCATGCACCAGATAGGTGGCGAGATCATCGGCCAGACTCTCCGCGCCGCTCACCACCAGACAGTGTAGCTCTGCGACCGGTGATGATGCCTCGTCAGTAGCGGGCTGTTCCGGCAGCAGCAGAAACGGCAGACGCACGCTGAACATCGAGCCTTTGCCCGGTTCGCTGTGCAGCGTGATCTCGCCGCCCATGATATTTGCCAACTGTCGGGCGATAACCAGCCCCAGCCCGGTGCCACCGAAGTTTCGGGTGGTAGAAGTTTCGGCTTGGGTAAAGGGAGTGAACAACCGCGCCTGGGTTGCTTCATCCATGCCGATACCATTGTCGGTTACGCGAAACTCCAGCAGGATTTGTTTGGCATCGCGAAGCGATTCGGAGATTAAAAATTGCTCTTCTCGTTTGCCTCCTCTCCCGCTTGCGGGAGAGGATTGAGGAGAGGGTATCTCCGGGCGAATTGTTTTGAGTTGTGAACCATCTTCAATCAACACGGCGCGCAGCGATACCTTACCCGGCCTCGTCTGCCCGCTGGAGAACTTGATGGCGTTGTTCGCCAGATTGACCAGTATCTGACGCAACCGCCCCGCATCGCCCATGACTGCTGCTGGGATAGCCGGATCGGTGAACAATGTCAGTTCCACGCCCTTCTTCAATGTTAAGGGAATCAGGGTTTCGCATGTCCCCTCCACCACATTGGTGATGCTCATCGGCACATAGTCAATCTGGAGCTTGCCGGCCTCGATCTTGGAGAAGTCGAGAATGTCGTCGATGATAGTCAACAGTGCAAATGCCGAGTCGTGAATAATATTGGTCATCTCCATCTGCGAGCCATTCAGGCTGCTCTGCTGCAACACGTCAATCATGCCAATCACGCCGTTCATCGGTGTGCGAATCTCATGACTCATCGCGGAGAGAAAGGCTGACTTTGCGTGGTTGGCCTGGTCTGCATCAAGACGGGCTTGATCCAGAGCAGAGGTGCGCGCCAGCACTTTGTTTTCCAGCTCTTCGTTGAGACAAAGTATCGCCGCCTCACGTTTTGCTTTCTCTTCATTTTGGAAGACAAGTTCTTTATTGGCAATGATTAACGCCACCCCTGCCTGCTTTCGCTCAGTGATGTCGCTGATGGTGAATATCGCCACCAGCGGCTGACCGTCTGCATCACGGACGAGCGTGCCGCCGTAACTGAAGACCCGCTGCCAGCCAGCCCGGATGTGCCGGATGCGCACTTCCAGATCGTGCAGGTTCTCTCCGCGCAGGACGCGGGATAGCGGCCATTGATCCAGAGGCAATACCGTGCCGTCCATAGCTGTGAGTGCAAAGGTGTCAGCGAACTTCGTCAGGTGTATGCGGCATTCATCCAGAGTGGCAAAACCATGCAGGTCCAGCGCTACTCGGTTGAAATGCAGTATCTGTCCATCAATATCTGAAACTACCAGACCCTCTGTAAGGTTCTCGACAACCGTCTCAAGCTGGCTCTTGCTGGCGCTCAACGATTGCATCGCCACACTCAATTCATTGGTACGTTCCTGCACGCGCTGATCCAGTTCTTTATTCACCTCTACCTGAAACTCAATCCGCCACTTTGTTTCCCTGTACACCAGAACCAGATAGAAGGATAACAGGGTAAACAGCACTACAAGCAGACTGCCGACTGTGATGTTCATCAACATGCGGTGCCTGTTCAATTGAAACCGTGCATTGTGCTGTTCCCGCAACTCCTCTTCAACCTTGATGAAGCCGGCCAACTCGGTGCGGATCTCATCCATCAATTCTCTGCCTCGACCGTTGCGCGCAACTTCCAGTACGGCCGCACTGCTCTGGATGCGACGCAATTCAATGGCCTCTTTCATCAAATCCAATCTGGCCTCAATTAATGGAGCTATCACATCAAGGCGGTGTTGTTGGACTGGGTTGTCTGCTATGAGTCGGCGAATTTTGACCAGATGTTCTTCTATATCGTTGAGAGCCGCCAAGTACGGAGCCAGAACAACCTCGTCACCTGTCAGCAAATAGTCGCGCTGGTTGGTCTCGGCGTCTTTCAAACCAAACCACAATTTTCCGGCCGTATCCAATACATCGTGGGTGTGTTTACGCCACGCGTCTGCCTCGCCGATCTGCCTGAAGGTATAGAACGAAAATAGACTCATCAGTACAACCATCAGGCATGCACCGCCAAACCAGACAGCAATTTTATGAGTAGTTTTCAATGATGAACCCTTCGAATTTAATTTATGAACCCAGTATCACATTCAGTCCTTCAACTATTTGTCCCAGCCACTCTGCAACTATATGAAATATATAATCACTCGGATAATCATATTATCAATTAAAGAATATCACATAAAAAAATACTGTCAAATTGTGCAGAAGGAGGCATGAAAAGGGATACCCTTCAATAATGCCGCCGCCTCAGCAAATACGCCATCCGTAAAGCAATATTAACCACAAAGCAATATTTATCTTCTTGCAATCACACCCCTTCTATCAGATAATTGTCCTCCATAATTTCTTTGCAAGGAGATAAGAAATGCGCTTTTCACAGATGTTAATACCCACATTAAAGGAGACCCCTTCAGATGCTGAGGTCGCAAGCCACAAGCTTATGCTCAGGGCAGGGATGATAAGGAAGGTGGCTGCTGGTATTTATACCTACCTCCCGTTAGGCCTAAGGACGATAAAGAAGGTAGAGAAGATAGTCAGGGAGGAGATGAACAGGGCTGGCGCCCAGGAAGTACTTATGCCTGTGGTGGTCCCTGCTGAGCTGTGGCAGGAATCGAAGCGCTGGGACTTTTATGGCAAGGAGCTTCTTCGCATAAAGGACAGGCACGAGAGGGAGTTCTGCCTTGGGCCGACTCATGAGGAGGTCATAACAGATATGGTAAGGGGGGAGGTTCGCTCCTACCGGCAGCTTCCGATAAACCTCTATCAGATTCAGACAAAGTTCAGGGACGAGATAAGGCCCAGGTTTGGCCTTATGCGCGGGCGCGAGTTCATCATGAAGGACGCCTACTCCTTCCATGCCACAGAGGAGAGCGCGGAGGCAGAGTATAAGAACATGTACGACACCTACTGCCGCATATTCGAAAGGTGTGGCCTGAAGTTCAGGGCTGTTGAGGCAGATACCGGCTCCATAGGAGGGAGCTTCTCCCATGAGTTCATGGTCCTTGCAGAGTCTGGCGAGGATGCCATAGCATCATGCGATTCGTGCAACTATGCCGCAAATGTGGAAAAGGCTGTTGCTCGAAGCCAGAGATACCCCCCTGAAGAGAGAGAGGCTGAGAAGCCTGTTCAGAGAGTTGAGACACCTGGAAGAAAGAGTGTTGAAGAGGTAACAGGATTCCTGAAGATCAGCGCCGATAAGCTGGTAAAGACCCTGATCTTCAAGGCCGACGACAGGATTGTTGCCGCCCTCGTCAGGGGAGACCATGAGATAAACGAGATAAAGCTGAAGAACATCCTCAATGCCAAGGAGCTTGTGTTGGCAGACCAGACCGCGGTCGAGAAGGCAACAAAGGCCCCGTCAGGGTTTGCGGGTCCTGTGGGTCTTTCAGGTATAGAAATATACGCAGACCATGCAGTAGAGCATATGGCAAACTTTGTTGTCGGCGGGAATGAGAAGGATATACACCTTATTAATGTCAACACTCCCAGGGACTTTGCAGTCAAAGGGTTTTACGACCTGAGAAATGTCGTTGTCGGCGACCACTGCCCAAGGTGCGACGGCAAACTCGAACTGCACAGAGGAATAGAAGTAGGTCACATATTCAAGCTTGGAACAAAGTACAGCGAGGCGATGAAGGCCACGTTCCTTGATGAAAAAGGGACTGATAACCTGATGATAATGGGGTGCTACGGGATAGGTATAGGCCGTACGGCAGCAGCAGCCATAGAACAGGGCAATGACGCGAATGGGATCATTTGGCCGATACCTATAGCCCCCTTCCAGGTTATTGTCTTGGCCTTGAACATAAAGGACGAACAGGTGAAAGAGGCTGCTGAGAAGATTTACAAATCACTGATAGAAGCCGGGATAGAGGTCTTATTGGACGACAGGGATGAGAGGGCCGGGTCCATGTTCAAGGATGCGGACCTTATAGGGATACCGATTAGGATAAATGTTGGGGCAAAGGGACTGAAGGAAGGGAATGTGGAGTTAAAGTTTAGGAAGAGCCCTGAGGTAAGCCTTGTAAAGCTGGATAACATAGTTAAGAAGGTAATGGAGGCAGTGGCGGCGTAGACAATGGCGTGCTAAACTAACTCTATGTCTAATCCTCCATTCAATGAACTGACAGGTGTCTGGAGCGCCTACGTCACAGAAGACAATCTCTTCAGGTACGAACCTCTTAAAAAGGATATAACCTCCCAGGAGGTCCTTAAGAGTTACCTCGCCTCCCCCATTCCGCCTGAGGCCTCCAGAGAACTTAGGACGGCGGACTTCGTCAACAAATACAACTGCCAGGTCATCCTTGCTGCATTGGAACATCTGGAAGAGGTAAGAAAGAACAAAAACGGGGTCAAGGGGGTAAAAGGTTTCTTCGACGGGATCAGATACACCATCGGTGGAGAGGCCCATACTCTACAAGAGTTTGAATCCCTTGGTGTAAAGATGGGTGTTCCCGAGGTTCACTTCGGCTACAACTGCGCCTCCAAAGGTTGTCCTCCATTCAGGAGGGAGGCATACACTGAAGAAAATGTAATCAGGATGCTTAATGAAAATGCCAGGGTCTATCTTGCAAAAAAAACGAAGGTCGAAGGGAGGAAGATAAGGACATCGGACCTGTTCTTCTGGTTCCCCATCGACTTCTTTGATGTCAACTATGTAGTTCACCCTCTAAAGTTCAGGGAAAAACTTGTATCGTATCTCATCGAGAAGCTTCCGGCAGGACATGAGGCTATATCCATATTAAGAGAAGCCGCTTCAACCCTTGTTATACTTCCTGCCAGGGACTGGGATTGGAGCCTGAATGAGGCACCACCTTAAATCATTGACTTAAATTATCAGCCTCAATTATAATCCATCTGATGTTTACAGACCGATCAAAAAACTGGGGTTCCTATATCATCCCTGCCATTCTCTTTCCGCTCCTCTCGCTACTAACTATATTCAAGACAATAGACACAGATCTTTGGTTTCACATGAAGGCTGGAGAGGTGATAACTGAGACTGGAAGGTTTATTTATAAGGATATATTCTCCTATACCGCCGCAGGTCGTGACTGGCTTTATCATGAATGGCTTTTCGGGGTCTTGTCATACAAGGTCTATGCCACTTTGGGGGTTAACGGCCTGATTCTGGGAAAGGCTTCCATATTGACCCTTGCCTTTGTCCTTCTTTACAGAGATATGAGACTTCGGGGAGTGAATCCATATCTTGCCTCATTCATTTTGACTATTGCGGTACTGGCTGCCAGATTCAGGTTTACGGAGAGACCACATATATTCAAGTTCCTCTTTGTGGCAGCATTTATCTACATCCTTGACCTATACCGGTTAAAAAGGAAAAACCGTTTATGGATTCTGCCCTTCATCCAGCTAATATGGACAAATATGCATGGGAGCTTCATCCTTGGGCCGGCCATCATTTCGATTTACCTGTTGCATGAGTTTTTATCAGGGAAGAAACGGGAGATTAAGGGACTATCAACCATTACTCTTTTGTCGTATATAGCGACCCTGATCAATCCGTACGGATTGAAACTTATTCTTTTCTCTCTCGGTTTCAGAGAAAAGGCGGTCCTGGCTACCATAATGGAATGGGCGCCGACCCAATTAAAGGACCTTTATGGGGCCTTTGGCCTTCTGTTTGTAGCAGGGATCGCCTCCTTTGTTCCAAAATACAAGAAGTTGGAAATAGCTGACCTTGCCCTGTTTGTCTTATTTTCATACCTGTCGATAAAGGCAATCCGCTTCACAGCTTTATTTTCCCTTGCCGCTTCCCCGATACTGGCGGGAAATCTGCAATACCTGTTTGCAAAAGCAAAACCTGTCAGGAAGTGGACAGTAGGTGTCTTTTCCCTTATCGTAATTGCGATTCTATTTACCTTTGAAGTAAAAAGAGACTCCATCCGCGTCTTCGGTCTGGGACAAGGAGAGGGATTCCCCCAGAAGGCCGTTAAATTTATAAAACAGCATCCGATAAAGGGGAATATGTATAACCCTTATAGATTCGGCGGTTATCTGATATGGGGCCTTTATCCTGAGAGAAAGGTATTTATTGATGGAAGGGCGGAGGTGTTCGATAAAGAGTTTCAAAAGGCTTTTATAAATAGTTTCTCCCTCAATAAATGGTTTGAGGCCATAAACAGGTATGATATTAACTATGCTGTCATCGGCCATTCCAGCGTGGCCATGGTCCTTGACCCAATAGGCGACTGGATATCTATAGACCCTGACTGGGTGTTAATATACTGGGATGAGGTAGCAAAGGTATATGTGAGGGACCTTCCAAGGAATCAGGATGTTATAAAGCGCTATGGTCATAAGGTGATGGTCAATCCTGTTGAGTTCAATTACAACTCCCTGAAAAAAGCTCTTAATAAAGGACTTGGCGAAGAGTTAGAGGTTGAATTCAAAAGGGATATAGAGTCTGATCATGAAAACAGCAAGGTACTGTATTGGCTTGGCATGCTCTACAATGAAACTGGGCGGAGGGAAGATGCGGTAAAGGCCTGGGAAGAATCTGTCAGGATTATACCTGATGCAGGTCTATACAGCAGCATCGGAACCGTATTTGCTGAGAAGGGCGTCTCTACAAAGGCCATAGAGTATTATAAAAAGGCCATAGAAACCGATAAGAGATTTGCCGCAGCTTACTATAATCTTGGGAATGCCTATAATGCGACAGGGAATAAGAGAGAGGCATCAGCGGCCTATAAGAAATTCCTAAAATATGCAGGGCCTGAGTATGCAGATAGAATCAAGGAACTTAAGAAACGGCTGCCGGAGGGTGGGTCTTAAAGACTACCTCCCCTTCTCCTTCATCACCCTAGCAATCTCCCTGCTGACCTCCTTACTTTTTATACTCTCCCTCTTGTCATAAAGCTTCTTCCCTTTGGCAAGGCCCAGCTCCACCTTCACCTTGTCATCCTTGAAGTAAAGCTTTAGAGGAATGAGGGAGTATCCCTTTTCCTTCATCTTGCCGAAGAGCTTCTCTATCTCTGCCTTGTGAAGGAGGAGTTTTCTTGTCCTGTCAGGTTCAGGTGTAAACCGGTCAATCTTCTGGTATGGTGTAATATGAAGATTTAGGAGGTAAGCCTCTTCTTCCTTTATAAGGGCGTGACTGTCCTTGATATTGGCCTTCCCAAGCCTCAAGGATTTAACCTCAGCACCGGCAAGTACTATGCCTGCCTCGTATCTTTCCTCTATGAAGTAATCATGAAAGGCCTTGGGATTTGAGCAGATCAGCTTTTCAGACATTCAATACCTTAATTATCCTCGCCTGGTTCGCTTCACTTTCTCCAATTTTACTGCTGAGCAACCTCACTGCTACGAAGGAAACCACAAGGGATGTAAACCCGAAGATGGCGGAAACTGTTTCTGCCTGGATATTGAGATTGAGATGGGGGGCCAAAGATTTTCCAAAAACTCCGCCTACTATGAGGGCGGCAACAGGCAAGAGATATATCACGGCGGACGCCTTGAAGAAGGTCTTGGAGCTTATGGCTACAACAACATCATCCCCGACCCCTGCCGCAGCGCTGTTTATTGCCTTTATTATCACGTCACCGCTACCCCCAAGGACATGGCAGACCCCTTTCTGTGAGCATCCTTCGCACGCGGAACTCGGCCTAGCTGCCACAAAGGCATGATTACCCTCTACCGCCGTGACCTTTCCCTCTTCTTCCAACATGGCATAATTTTAACAGAGTAGCCCTGACATGGCAACCCAAAACTCCCCTTCTGAAGTCGTCGGCAGGGAAGGCCGATGGGGTCGGGGGAGGGGGCTGATTTTCATGGTTTGAAGGGTAACGAGAACTTGGGAGTTCCGTTATCCCTGTTTAGGTTTGAAGATGTTGTTATACTCGTCTAAAATAGGGTAAGTTGTCTTTATGGAGTCTATACCATGTTCCCTATAAGAGATACAATACCGAGCCGTACATATCCAGTGATGACGTTGACCATTATCCTTGCAAACGCCGCGGTGTTCCTGTTTGAACTGGGCCTTTCTGAAGACCAGTTAAAAAACATGTTCTTCCTGTTCGGGTTCATCCCCGCCAGGTATTCTCAGTCTACCTGGGCCGCTGTTACGGAATTTCCAACCGGCTACTGGCCTTTTTTTACCAGCATGTTTCTGCACGGCGGATGGCTGCATATAATATTCAATATGTGGTCCCTCTGGATCTTCGGTGATAACGTTGAGGACAGGATGGGGCATATAAGGTTCCTGGTTTTCTATGTCCTGTGCGGGATTGCCGCCGGGATTATGCATCTGTTCACCAGTTTAGGCTCCACGCTCCCGACGGTCGGGGCATCAGGGGCCATCGCCGGGGTAATGGGCGCCTACTTCCTCCTTTACCCTTACGCCCGTATAATCACCATGATCCCTGTCTTTTTCTACCCCGTCTTTATCGAGGTCCCCGCTGTTATCTTTATAGGCCTTTGGCTGTATAGCCAGTTATTCAGCGGTGTTGCCTCCCTTTCCGCGACAACCCAGGTAGGAGGAATAGCGTGGTGGGCCCACGTAGGCGGGTTTATGGCCGGCGCAGTCCTGACCCATTTCTTTGTAAAACGGCATCGGTAATATCCATTCCTCCTCATATATGCCGAAATGGTTTGCTCTGTGTACGTGACAGTTTTATGGAAGCATCGCATTCCTTGCAACAAACACAGAAAGCGCTATAGTTAATGTAAGGCATTAATTTGAGAAGGGGGTGACAATATGTTGACCAAAAGAATTAGTCCCATTCTTCCCAGGATCGACCGGATTCCCTTTGGCCTTGCCTTCATTTCCGTATCATTGGTACTACTTGCGGCCCTTGGCACGAAGTGGGACTGGTGGGGATTTCGCACCGGCCTCTTCGTCCTTAAGATCGGCGGGTACGCATCCGCTTTTGCCGCGGCAGCCTGTTTTGTCGGTGCCGTCTGGTCAGGCTTGTCTGGCGCAAGGTTCGGGTTTGCCCTTACACTCATCGGGCTTCTTTCATGCCTAACAATTTCCGCAAACCTCTGGTACTGGAAGAAGACGGCCGAGACGGTCCCCAGAATCCACGACATAACGACCGATACCGATAACCCGCCCTTGTTCAAGGCGATCCTCCCCATAAGAAAGGATGCACCGAATCCCGCAGACTACGGCGGTCCTCAGATAGCTGCCATGCAGAGGGCAGGATACCCTGACCTTGCCCCGTTATTGCTCCCTGCAAATACCAATGAGGCCTTCCAAAAGGCGCTGTCGACAGCGATTAAAATGGGTTGGGAAGTTGTAGAGGCGAACCAGACCGATGGCCGCATAGAGGCCACAGATACGACATTCTGGTTCGGGTTCAAGGACGACATCGTGGTGCGAATAACCCCGGATAAGGCCGGTAGCCGCATAGATGTCCGTTCTGTTTCCAGGGTTGGGCTTAGCGATGTGGGCACAAATGCAAAGAGGATAAGGGGCTTCTTGAAAAGATTGGAAAAATGAGGTCAAAAGCGCCTCTAAGGGTTTATCTTTTTGTCTCTCCACGCACCATATCCAGTATAGCGTTCAAATTTACTGGTTTTACAAATATCTTTGACACCCCCATCTTCACAGCCAGAGCAGAGAATTCAGATGAGATAAAATTGCCCGTGAGCAAGACTATAGGCAATCCTGGAAGCAGTTCTTTTGCTTTCCTTGTCAGATCAAGGCCGCTCATACCATTCATAGTCAAGTCTGTAATCATTATGTTGAAGTTTTTTTCTTTAATTGCATTTAAGGCATCCTCTCCGCTCTCAACGCAGTAAACCTTAATTCCCTCGATATCGAAGATCGTTTTGATGGAATCCAGAAAGCCTTTGTCATCATCAACAAAAAGGGCATGAAAGTTTTCCATATCAAACATATTTATAGCACAGCGCCATAATATGTCAAGAATATTATAGCAACCTGAAATTGTATCAGACGGCCCAGTATTATAGTATGCTTGGCATGAAAAAAAGGAATTTCACCGGCGGCAACATTCGAAAAATAAGAACAGAGGCGGGCCTTACACAGGAGGAGCTTGCCCTTAAAAGCGGCCTGTCCCAGGGTTATATAAATCAGCTTGAAAACGGCAAAAGGAAGTTTACGCAAAAGTCACTGGAGTTGATCTCCAAGGCCCTTACTGTTCCCATAATCGAGTTCTTCCGGGGAGATGAGACCTTTCCGATGCCTGTGGTAAAAGAAGAAGAGGCGGAGTACGGGAAAAAATGTCCGCAGACGAAGGATATTGCCGCTTTGCTGAAAAAGCTTCCTCCGCATATAGTCGGGCACTATATCGCTCTCCTGAAGATGGAAGTTGAATTGAATAAAAAAAGGAAGCCGTAAGCTTTTTTAATGTGACAACCGTATTTCGATTACTCCTTGTTAAGCATTCCCGTAATCTCTCTAAACATAGGATCAGCAGCCCACTTGCGCCCCACTTCCCCGATGGCCAAAGACCACAAAACAGTTATTGCTTTTCCTTATTTCTAATATGTAACAAAGCGCCTAAATTCCATTTCCTCTGCCATTCTTCAGAAATTGGATATCCAGCCTCTTTAAATCCATCGCACAATTTTTGAATATGTTCTTTAGGAAACTGATCTTGACCATATATTTCTTGAGAACTCTTGTCTAACTGCATTGGCCGTCCGCTATTGGTGGTCTCAATGTATAGCCATTCACTCCCGTCCTTAGTTGCTTTTAATAGCCTTGCTTTGCCATCCTTACTCGTTTCGATTGTCTCGAAATTCATAAAAACCTCCTTTGATAAAATTAGCAATAAATCTATAGCAATCAGCGTGCCAACATACTGCAAAAATATTTACCTTGGAAATCAAGACCTTTTTCTTTTCTTCTGTTATGGATCACCGTTGACGCACGAAATTCTCCCGCCATTTCACTATGTTATGCGTTATTTAACAATATCTGTGTTATAAAGAAGGCAAATCAATGTGCAAATATTTTTCCATTCACTTGAATATTAAATTAGGGGTATCCCCTTGACTGGCGTAAGTACAATATATAGGGTGCAAACAATTCTATCGACTTTAATAATAAGCCGCAAATACAGAGCCAGCACCATATTAGCAACTCTCAAAAGAGCAAGAGATTTATATTATCACCTACCTATAGGGGTTACGCCAGCGAAAGGGATACCCCTATATTAAATTAATCATTGGGCAAAGGTTTGTCAAGGGCGGGAATTGCAGAGAGGAAAAAACTTTGAAATGATCTGACATATTATGATATGGCAATCTTGGGCCTGTAATCCCGCGGGTCTATGCAGATGTCATACATGGCCCTTGTGATTTGAATCCAGTAGGTCTTGTCGATCCCCCGCTTATTCCATGTAGTCGGGCTTATCGGATAGGCATATGCCAGCTTCATCCAGCTGTTTTCCTTTTTGACCTCCTCAACCGCTTCAGTCAAATCCTGCGTAAACCGTTACAAAAGGCTTCTCTCCACATAGGTTTCCATCAGAGGGGGGAAGTGCAATATGTTTCAAGGATATCTTATCGAAAACTTCTTTTCAGGATAATCAATATTCAGTATAAACCGGCTCAGGAAGCTGTTTACTCCCAGCAGGACTATATGCAGGTTTGGCATAAAGTCTACAGGAGTATCCGGCACTGTGTAAAGAAGCTCTCCTGACACAGGATGATAAATCTCAAATTTCGTGGTATGTGCGTATGCTGCGGTCAAGCCGTTTCCGGTGCCGATGGTCTTGGTCTTGCCGGCCTGCAAGTCATGCCCCAGGATCGGAGCAAGGGCGGCAGGAATGGCGCATTCATCCGCGCCGGTATCGATTATGCCTCTTGTGCTGTAGCTTTTACCTGTGTGCGGGTTGATGATTTTAATCGGAAGGATTGGGCGGTAAATTCCGCCGCAATCTGTAAAAGGACAATCTCTTATTGGCATAGGTATATATAAACTACGTCTTTTTCGGGGACATAAAATACTACCGGCTCATCAATCCCTTTGCTTCTTGCCTCGTTGTATACTTTGACAGGATCGCCGCCGGACGTAAGCACATCATTATCCTTAAACGACTTTGTAGCAACGTATTTACCGCCATATCTGTCAATATCGTTTACCAGAACAAGGGGTTCCATATTAAGCCTCCATTAAATCTTTCCTGACAAAACTTAGCATACCTCTGAACTAAAATCAAAACAATTTAAATTTACTTTACTGAATGTATCTTTACTGAAAAGGCAAAATCAGGGACACGCCATGATAAGGATGTCACCGTTATTACCTCTGCGGTTTATTATTCGCGCCCTTTGATTCTATCTTTACGCTTTGGCCATCCATAAGCCTCTCGTTCCCCTTGGTCACAACCTTCATACCTTCTTTAAGCTCATCCGCCTCAACCCCTGCCGAAAGGCCCATGTAGCTTAGGACCTTTACCTTGACCATCTTTGCCTTGGAATCCGACACCGTGAAAACAATATTGTCTCCGAACCTGTTTATGACCGCGTCCCTCGGAACTATGAGTCCTTTTATCTTCTCGCCCGCAGGGAGACTCACCCTCGCCTCCATACCCTCTATGAGGGAGATCCCGTTTTTGACCCTCACCTTTACCGGGAACGTCCTGGTCTGGATGTCTCCCCTGGGTACGATTGCCGAGACCTTCCCGATTACATCCTTCCCTCCAGCCGTTACCTTCACATCCATTCCAGGCCTTACGAACCTCATCACATCTTCAGAGATATTCACTATAACATCCACCACGTCGTCCCTGGCGATGGTGGCCACTTTTCCGCCCGGCTCCAGCCATTCTCCCCTGTCCGTCTGCTTTTTTATTACAACCCCACCAAATGGGGCAGTAATAACCTTTTTCTTAAGCTCCACCTCAAGCCCCTCGATCTGTGTCTTCAAGGATTCTGCCTTCTTTTCAAGCCCCTTGACCCTGAACCTGATTTCGTCAAACACCTGTTCCGCCACAAGCCCTTCCCTATAAAGCCCTTCTACCCTTCTCATGTCTATCCTTGAGCTTTCAAGGTCTGCGAGGACCTGCTCGTATGAGGCCCTGGTGGATTCTATAATCTTTTTCAGCAGCTCCGAATCAAGGCGGACCAGGGGCTTACCCTTCCTTATCCTGTCCCCTTCCTCAAAGAAAACCTCCTCTATCTTACCGTTGACCTCTGCCGCGACATCAGAGACCTCCTGATAGAAGACGGTCCCTATAAACTCAGCCTCAGGGGCGATCATCCCTGATGCCACTTCGGACACAACCACCTGCGCCGGCGGGACCTCCTTTCCTTTTTCCTGGGCGTAAACGCTGGAAAAAGAGAGGAAAAAAAGTGAAACAGCTGAAAGGTATTTAAAAGGTAGTGACATAATAATTAATTGTAACCCAAATCTCAGATTTGGCCAGAGGTCATCTCCCCTCTACCTGTTGTTGGCGAATCAAAGGCAGGATTTCCTCAGTCGGTTGAAAATACCTGGATGTCTGATAAAGTTTATCTGAATCTAATTCCCGATATCAAAGAGACGGAGGTAAAGATGAAAAAGCTTCTGTTAGCAGCACTATTCCTGGTCTTTCCGATCATGTCAAGCATCGCGCCCGCCGAAGAATGGGACAGGGATGCCGCCCAGAACTGGACTACAGTGAAAAAAGCCGGAGAGGTAACGTTCACCGCCACCTTCGTAAACCCCACAGATATATGGGACCCCGGATTCCTTGTATTTTATGTCCAGGTGGATTCCGACACATTAAATCTCGACAGCCTTGATTTTAAAAAAGACATAGTCCTGCGGGATGACAATGACTGGACATTCCTCCCCAAAGAGGTAAAAGAGAGGGGCAGCGGACACCACAGGGAGGCAGTGCTGAAATTCTTAAGGTCAAGATTTAAGGTGAGCTATATAGAGCTTGTGGTTAGGAAGACAAGCTTGGCTGATGAAACCGTCTTCCGGTGGTTTTCCATGAGGAGTATGTAGCAAGGGGCGTTATGAAAAGGTATCCCGGCAAAGAAGGGCGGAGAAAAGGCGGGGGTTAAGCCGCGTTGACAATACTAATCTCAAGGCGCTTACCAAGGGCAGTTGCTACACGCTCCAACGTAGAAAGCTTTATATCTTCAGCATGATTCTCGATCCTTGAGATTGCCGTTTTCTTTGTCTTAATCCTCTTTGCAAGCTCTTCCTGCGTTAATCCTGCTGTCTCCCTTGCCTCACGGAGCATCACGCCGATCTTGAACTCCTCGTATCCCTCGTCAAACCCCATTGCAAAGACCTTATCCCTCTTTTTCCTTTCGGCGATATATTTTTTAAGGTCACTCATATCTTTCCCCTCCGCTTCAAATATTCTCTTCTGTAAGCCTCAGCCCTTTCTATCTCATTCTTTGGCGTCTTTTGGGTTTTCTTAACCAGCCCATGAGTAAGCACCACAACGGAATTCCCTTCAAAGAAACAAAATATTCGATAGGCGTCTGAGCCGAACTGTATCCTGCATTCCCAAATATCCTCCGAGCCAACAAGCTTCTTAAAATATGAAGACGGAACTATATCAAGGTCTTCCAATAAGCTGAGAACCCACGTTACTTTCTGCACCACCTTTCCCGGCAAGGAATCAAGGAAATCCTTTACAGGAGACTTGCCATCCTCCGTCTTATAGAATGTAACGGTTCTCTTCATTTTCATTTATGTTAACCTCTGCGTTAACTCTTGTCAAGTCTTAGTGTGCTAAAGTTATAAGGCGTTATCCGTCCGAGTCTTCTTTTTCAACTTGCTGAAAGATAAGACATTTTCAGTCGACTCCGCAAAGAGGTGGAGGTCTATATCGCTCCTTTCCGTCACTGCCCCGCCGAGGACGGAGCCTACCAGGTACGGGGAAAAAGGTTCAAGCAGTTCCATGTATCTGAGGGCCAGAATCCGCATGCGCAAGAGCCTCTCAGGGAGCACCTTCTCCTCGTAAATCCCGATAAGCCTCTGAAGTTCCTCATGGATATCTGCGTTTGATGGGAGATGGGAACCGAGGGAGAGGACCTTTTCAGGGCCAAAATGCTTCGCGGCCTTCCTCTTGGCGTCGCGGTATTCATTGATGCCCTCCTCGTACATGAGGCGGGCAGCCTCCTGGGCTATCATCTGCCTTACCTTGTCCTCTCTCTTCATAAAACAATTATAGCCGATATTGGGTCTACGACAAATTTGTTGGTACATTCGATCCGTAACCTCCCCTCCCCTTGCGGGAGGGGATTGAGGGGAGGGGGAACTAAATTGTAACACCTTGATATTGCAGTCCAATTCACCCGCCCCCGAACCCCCTCCCGTCAAGGGAGGGGGGATATAATAGCTTCAAAATGGAGACTACCAACAAATTTGTCGCACACCCGCCGATATTTCTCCTGTTGACCTTCGTCTTTTTTGTGGTAAATTTGGCATTGCAAATGCGGAGGAATTTATGAATCTGTCACAATACATCAACCAGGAACGTCTAATTGAAACCTTCTTAGAGCTTATCAAGATAAACTCTCCTTCATTTAGCGAGAGGAAGATAGGGGATGTCCTTGCAAAGAAGCTGGAAGATGCCGGATGCAGCGTAGAATTTCAGGAATACGAAAGGTCTTTTAACCTTATTGCATTTAAAAAAGGGACCAATCCCGGCATACCTTCTCTTCTCTTGAGCGGGCATATGGATACCATAGAGCCTACTGAAGGGATCACTTACAGCATTGAGGACGGGATTATCAGGACGACTGGGAATACCGTACTGGGTGCCGATGACAAGAGCGCCCTGGCCCAGATCCTGGAGGCCCTTACTGTCATCAACGAGAGGAGCTTGCCGCACGGGGATATTGAGATAGTATTTACCTCCGCCGAGGAGAACGGCCTATTCGGGGCTAAAAACCTGGATTTCAGCAGACTTCACAGCAAGCATGCCTTAATACTTGACTCCAGCGGAAGCGTCGGGAAGATAGTAATTGCTGCACCGACTCACTACACATACGAAATGAAGATCACAGGAAGGCCTGCCCATGCAGGTATAGAGCCGGAGGCCGGGATAAGCGCCATAAGGGTTGCGGCGAGGATTATAGCCCAAGTCCCTGATGGAAGGATAAACCAGGAGACCACCGCAAACATAGGTGTTATCAAAGGGGGGACTGCAACCAATGTCGTCCCAAAAGAGGTAATGATCAAAGGGGAGCTGCGGAGCCACAATACAAGAGACCTTGAGGAAACCAAAAAGAGAATATTTGAAACCGCTGAGACAATAGCCAAGCAGAATGGGGCACGGATTGAGATATCGGGTCAGGAGGAGTACGTGGCGTTCAGGATAGATGAAGATGAGCCTTTTCTGAAGTTCCTGGACGAAGTATATAAGAACTGCGGAATAGAGCCTGTTCACACGCAAACCGGCGGCGGTTCTGACGCCAATATATTCAATCAGCGCGGGATAATGGCCATAAACCTTTCAACAGGGATGCAGAAGGTACATTCCACCGAGGAACACATCTATATCAAAGACCTCTACAACGGAAGCCTCATTGTACTCAAGACAATAACGGCATTTGGGGAGTCCCGGTTATAGAAGCTCCCTTGGGTCTGCAATCTTCCCTGCTATGGCAGTTGCAGCAGCAACTGCCGGTGATGACAGGTAGATAGAGGAGTTGGTGTTCCCCATCCTCCCCTGGAAGTTCCTGTTCTGTGTTGAGAGGCACGCCTCGCCGTCCCCAAGGATCCCCTGGTGCACTCCGACGCATGCGCCGCATCCCGGTGATTCAACCGTTGCGCCTGCCTCGACGAATATCTCTATGAGCCCTTCCTTCAGCGCCTTCAAATACTCTACCTTTGACGCAGGGGTAACGAGGAGCCTGGTCTCCGGGTACCTCTTTTTTCCTTTTAAAATCTTTGCCGCAATCCTCATGTCCTCGATACGACCATTGGTGCATGTACCAATAAAGACCTGGTCTATCTTCACGCCCTTCACGCCAGGCTCATCTATGGTCTTTGTGTTGTCAACGGTATGGGGGAACGAGATGGTAGGTTTAAGTTCATTGAGGTCTATCTCAAAGGAGCTTTCGTATACTGCATCAGGGTCTGCTGAAAGCGGACGCCATTTGTCTCCTCTTCCGTGCTTTTCAAGAAACGCCTTTGTCTTTTGATCCGACGGCATTAGCCCGCACTTGGCTCCTGCCTCCACGGCCATGTTGGAGATGGTCATCCTGTCCTCGACCTCCATCTCGTCAATGGCAGGACCTGAGAACTCCATGGACTTGTAATCAGCGCCGTCCGCCCCTATCTTTCCTATTATGTGAAGTATGAGGTCCTTTGGGTAAACCCCCTTCTGGAACTTCCCCTTTATGTAGAATTTAAAAGCCTCCGGCACCCGTAACCAGGTCTTTCCCAGGGCAATGCCTACAGCAACATCCGTTGAACCCATTCCGGTGGCAAATGCCCCCAGGGCCCCGCCGGTGCATGTGTGAGAGTCTGCGCCTATGAGTATCTCACCGGGGTTTAGATAAGACTCGCATATGATCTGATGGGATATCCCCTCGTTCACATCGGAAAGCACCGAACCGGTCTTTTTAGCAAACTCCCTGAGAAGCATATGATCATTGCTAAGCTCCTTCCTGGGTGATGGTGCCGCATGGTCTATGAACAGGACCGTCCTTTCAGGGTTTGCCGCCTTGACCAGCCCCATCTTCTCCAGCTGCCTGACTGCAAGAGGCCCTGTCCCATCCTGGGTAAGGCAGACATCCACCTTTGCAACCACTATCTCCCCGGCCACAACATCTTTTCCGGCATGCTCGCCTATGATCTTTTCAACAAGGGTCTTTCCCATATCTGCTCCTCAGAATAAAATTGTATACAGTATACAAGCTATATATTAGCCATGCTGGAAGGTAAAAGTCAAGAGGTTGGGGAAGGTTATAGATAGATTGTCAGGCCTTATTCACATGCTATGCCGCACGGAGGAGTCTGCATGAAGCCGCGAATCTCCCTTATTACCATCGGCGTGGATGACCTGAAGAGGTCGCTACGGTTCTATCGCGACGGCCTGGGCCTGAAAACGGAGGGGATCATCGGCACTGAGTTTGAATATGGAGCGGTGGTCTTCTTTGATCTGCAAGGAGGTCTCAAGCTCGCACTCTGGCCGCGCAAAAGCCTGGCCACGATACGGGCCTTCCTTTAGGGAAACCAAGCGCAACCGAGTTTGCAATCGGACACAACGTCTCATCCAAGGCGGAGGTTGATGCGGTGATGGGCATCTGTGGGAAGTTGCGTTGAATCAGCAGTGGCCTGTTCAGTAGTGAGGCGTAACATCCCGCTCAATGTCTGGGCGCTTAAATATGCGAAGAGCCTTGTCGTGACTTTTAGAGAGTAAAACCTGGGCCGCTATTGAACCTATGAGAGCCAAGAACATATCCCATTGAGTGTCCCACACATCTCCCTGGGTCCCAAAAAATGCTTCGGCAGCCTCTCCTTCAACCATTGCTGTCCACCATTCTATAAGCTCATAGAATGCGCTGAAGGCAAGGCATATGGATACAACGATAAAAAATAACCACTTTCCGGGGACCAGTGGAGACCGCCTAAGAAGTAACTCCCTCGCAAGGATTGCCGGGATGAACCCCTGGGCGAAGTGTCCGAGCCTGTCATAGTGGTTCCTTCCAAGGTTGAACATCTCCTGAACCCAAAAGCCGATGGGTACACGCACATAAGTGTAATGCCCTCCGATCATCAGAATCAGAGCGTGGATCAGGAGAAGCCGATAAAGGAGCTGTGTCAGCGGGAAACTACGGTAAGTTGCTATGAGGATCGGCAACCCGATAATTACAGGAAAGACCTCCAGCCACCAGGTGGTCCAGTCGAAGGGCTTTATACCCGAAATGAAAATGGCTGAAACTGCAGCAAGCAGTATTATAAGCGGCTCTCTGTCTTTCAGATTCAGAGGTTATCTCCTTAAAAAAGATTGTCTCACCGGTGAAAACCAGTGTCCAGGGTTTTATGACTTATATCCCGCTGCCTCTTGTGCCGAATTCAGTGCCGCAAACATGGCATTTCCAGGGGATGATTTTCAGAGGCTTAAAGAGGGGTAACAGAAAATTAGCGTAATTTTGAGGCTTGAGATTCGGCCCAGGAAACCACTGTTGCAGCGATCTTAAACGCCCTGAGAAATTCCTCTTCGCTAACCGCTTCAAATGGTCCGGGATATCTTGCCTCAACTGCGTAATCGGTTAACTCCGCGGCAGCGCGAACCTCTTCCGGGAATTGAATATTGTTCTGTTCCAGAAGGGTCAGCAATTCAGCAATGTCATGGACGAACCGAAACTGTATGTTGTTATGAATCAGCACAGCCTTTATTGCCTTTTCCGCCGCCTGCTGAGTTTCAAAACAAAGGTCTTCCCAACAGATATCTTCTGTTTTCTGAACCCTCGCAAGGGCAAGGTTGCTCTTTGCCCGTCTGAGCCATTCTTCATAAGTGCCAAGTTCGGCCAGCTTATGCGGCATACAGCACCTTTCCCTCTTCCAAGGCCTGATGAATGACCATACCCGGATGGTCTTTGTATTGCTCTATATCATCTTCGGTAATTACAACGATGTCCGTTGCAAAGCCAACGCCTATCATATTTCGGTATATTTTCTGAGCGGTTTTGCGGCGGTGCGTGCCGGATGGGGTGACCACAAGCAAATCAATGTCGCTGTCTTCTCCCATATCGCCACGGGCAGCGGACCCGAAAAGGATCACCTGCTTCGGCTGAATAACGTCCTTAATCCTTTTCAACGTTTCAGTTAAAATGCTGTCCAATATTACTGCCTGCATTGATACCTCTTTGATACTTAACCCTTATCAGTGCTATATCACTGTTTACGGACTCCGTCAAGGAACATTGCCCAAATCTTATCCCGCCGCCTCTTGTACCAAATTCAGTGACGTAAACGCGGCAATTACAGGGGATGATTTTCATTGATTCGTAAAGAGTGTAGACGCGACCCCTTCGATGTTCCAATTGTCGAAGTAATAAAAAAGGCGGGGCAAAGGCCCCGCCTTACGGTTGACAGACATATCGTTCAATCGTTCAAACAACCTTATTGTAGCGGCGCAGGCGTTCCGTCTTGCTTGACATTATATGCACCAACAGCGCCAGAACCAGTGAAAGTATCATAGATATTGTTGCTTATATTTGGGTTAGCGCCGTTGTAAACATTAATGTCGGAATTTCCTGTGCTCCCAGTAATTATATTATCTCTAATGATAGGCCTTCCGCCATCAGATGCCAGTTGACTTACATAAATACCAGCCCACTGGTCCTTTATAATGTTGTTAATTATCTTTGTACTTGAGCGCTGAATCTCTATAAAATCCCCATTCCCTTCGAAGACATTTCCAGTAAGAGTTGATGAAGAGTTCCAGTCCCTTATAGATCTGCCACAATTTGTAATCTTATTATCTTGAACCAAAGCCGCCGACCCAATTTCACTAAGAATGGCAGTTCCTCCCGTATCTTTAAAGAGATTTCCTGCTATTATAGGGGAGGCAGACGTATTATGAATAGCATTAATATTGCTACCAACAAACCTATTATTTTTAATTGTCGGGGAACTCGAGCTAATTTGTACGCCATTCTGAGAACTACCACCATTTATTGTAAACCCCTCCACAACCACATTCTCTAAGCTTGATATCGTGACAACAGCGGAAGATGATGAAAGTGGTTGAATGAAAGTGACATCTCTTCCCGATCCTGCAAGCGTAATATTACTTATCATAGTTATATTTTCAGTGTACGTTCCCGGTAACACAGAAACCAATAATGGAGTAGTTCCGTTTGCTAGATTTACTGCCGTTTGGATGCTTGTACATGCTGCTCCTGTCCCTTGGCTCACTTCAACCTTGCCGCGAGTAATGCTGCATACGGCATAAAGAGGCCCTGCACTCAATGCCATGCAAAGGATAACCAACCCAACCAACATAGGTATTCTCTTCATTTCTAAATCCTCCTTTTAGTTTTTGAGTCTTTTAATCAAATAACTTTCTAAACAAAAAACCTCACCCACCCCTCTTTCCTCTAACGATAAAAACAAAAACGCCTCTCTATATAGGTCTCGAAAAAGGCGTTTCAATGGAGAAGCTATATTTGTTGTATCGCAGGTGACGTGCCATTAATGGCCTTCGTGAGATTTACCTACGGAGACATTTATATATTCTCAGAAATTTGATGTCAAGAGATATTTTTCTGGAGAGATTTTTCTGGAGTTTCCTGAGTTTTTCTAAGCGATAAGATATAAGTAATTGAAATGCCTGAATAAAGCTCGAAACGCAAGTTGCACGAGCTATTTTTTTGGAGCAAAACGAAGATTCCTGAGTTATAATTCCATTTCTAATTCAAATATGTAATAATGGTCTCATCCCATTGGAGGTGAGACTATGGCACGAATTGCAAGTGGCAAAAAGTTGCTTGAAAAAGCAAGGGAATGTTTGGCAAAAGCCCGTACTGTTAGCGAGTT
>JAUSKU010000099.1 GCA_030646755.1 Deltaproteobacteria bacterium | reverse complement strand
GAAATATGGTCTGTTGTATCATCTCTTTAACCCTCCTGGATTTTTGGTTTCACCACACAGGTGAGGATTATACCTCACTGAAACCTTGGATCCAAGAGGGTTTTTGCGTTTTATGGGGCAGCTAACGCGGAATTTGGGTGTATTGTCTCTCCAGCCCGGTTTGTGGTAAATTGAGGCAAATTTATTGGAGGAAGAGAAAGCTTTAATGCCGCATAATTTGCAATCAGCAATCAGGGACAATCAGGGAAGGGGCAAGGTCGGGGACTTTCTCAAGGAAAGAATTCAGGAGGGTTCTAAGCTCTCCTTTGTTTCCGCTTATTTCACTATCTATGCCTTTGAGCAGTTAAAAGACAAACTTCAAAATATTGACCATCTCAACTTCCTCTTTGGCGAGCCTCGTTTTGTCAAAAATCTTGACCCTGATAAAACCGATACCAGGTCCTTTAAGATTGAGGATGAAAAGCTGTCTCTCCGGTACAGGCTCCAGCAAAAGAGCCTCGCCAGGGAGTGCGCCGATTGGATCAAGGACAAGGTGGATATCAAATCCATAAAGCAGGCAAACCTCCTTCACGGAAAGATGTACCATGTTGACAACAGCGGCATAGAGAAGGCACTGGTCGGCAGTTCCAATTTTACGGTCAGTGGCCTCGGTTACGGCGCAAACCCGAACATTGAGCTTAATCTTGAAATGGATAGCGACAGGGACAGGTCCGACCTTAAAAATTGGTTCCATGAGCTTTGGGAAAATAAAGAAATGGTTGAGGATGTGAAGGCTGAAGTCCTTGGCTACCTTGAGCAACTGTACCAGGAGAACTCACCTCAGTTTATCTACTACAAGACACTTTATCATGTATTTGAAAAGTTCCTTAAAGATCAGAAGACAGGCGGTCTGCTTGATGTAAAGACAAACTTTTTCGACGCCAAGATATGGAATGCCCTCTTTGAATTCCAGAAGGACGGGGTAAAGGGCGCCATAAACAAGATACTGACGCATAACGGCTGCATAATTGCCGACAGCGTGGGGCTTGGCAAGACCTTTGAGGCCCTGGCGATAATCAAGTACTTCGAGCTTTTGAACCAGAACGTCCTGGTCCTTTGCCCCAAGAAGCTGCGCGAGAACTGGACCATCTATCAGGCCCATAACAATACCGAACTGAACCCGTTTATCAGCGACCGCTTCTGTTATACAGTCCTCTGCCACACGGATCTGAGCCGGGACGGAGGCAAATCAGGGGACATTGACCTCGGCAACATAAACTGGGGTAATTTCGGCCTTGTGGTAATAGACGAATCCCACAACTTCAGGAACAACACCAAGGGAAAGAAGGATGAAGAAGGGAATCTCATAAGGATGAGCCGCTATGAAAGGCTCATGGAGCATGTCATAAAGGGCGGAATCAAGACAAAGGTTCTCATGCTTTCTGCGACCCCTGTGAACAACAACCTGAAAGACCTGAGAAACCAGGTTTCCTTTATTACCGAAGACAGGGACCATGCTTTTTCCGAATCACTCAACATTAAAAGTGTTGGGGAGACCCTTAAGAACGCACAGACGAACTTCACTCACTGGTCTAAACAACAGAACCGCGATGTTCGCAACCTGCTGGAAAAGCTGGATTCTTCGTTCTTTAAGCTCCTTGACGAGCTGACCATTGCCCGTTCCAGGAAACATATCCAGAAATACTACAAAGAGACCATTGAAAAGATAGGGGAGTTTCCTAAACGGGAAAGGCCGAAGTCGGTCCATCCCTTTATTGACCTTGAGAATAAGTTCATGTCTTACGACCAGTTAAACAAAGAGATACACAACTACAACCTGTCCCTTTTCAACCCATCGGCATATGTAAAGGATGAATTCAGGGACAAGTATGAAGGTAGAGGTGTAAAAAACTTCACCCAGGCCAATCGAGAGCATTACCTTATCGGGATGATGAAGGTCAATTTCCTTAAACGCCTTGAAAGCTCCGTTTCATCCTTTGCGACCTCTATGGAAAGGACGGTTGCCAAGATAGGAGAGCTTGAAAAAAAGATAGGACGCTTCAATGCGAAGGCAGAAAAGGATGGGGAGATAGAGTTTGACGACCTTGGTGTGAGAGACAAAGAAGACGAAGAACTTGAGGATGCATGGGAGGTCGGCGGAAAGATCAAGTTTGACCTCCGCGACCTTGACCTCGATAGATGGCTTATTGACCTTGCCAAAGACCGCGAGCAGCTTGATTCCCTTTATCGTGAGGCTGTAAAGGTTACAGCGGAAAGGGATGCAAAGCTGGCGGAGTTGAGAGATATAATTAAAGACAAGGTCAATAACCCTACCACAAATAAAGACGGTAAGCTGAACCGGAAGATACTTGTATTTACCGCATTTGCGGACACGGCTCATTACCTTTACGATGCATTGAATAAATTTGCCGTAAATGAACTGCGGGTTCATATTGCCTTGGTATCAGGCGGCACAGGCGGGAATAAAACCACCTTCGGGAATAGTGATTACAACCACATCCTCACGAACTTTTCGCCGGTATCCAAAAACAGGGACAAGATGCGCTCTATGCCGCAGGAAGGAGAGATTGACATACTTATAGCCACTGACTGCATCTCTGAGGGGCAGAACCTCCAGGACTGCGACTGCCTGATCAATTACGACATCCACTGGAATCCTGTCAGGATCATACAGCGTTTTGGCCGTATTGACAGGATAGGGAGCAGGAACAAAAAGGTGCATCTCATCAACTTCTGGCCGACAAAGGACCTGGACAATTACATTGCATTAAAGGACAGGGTAGAGGCGCGGATGGCCCTCGTTGACATAGCAGCAACCAGCGACGACAACCTCCTCCAGGATGAGATCAGGGACATGATAGAAGTAGACCTCAAATACCGCGACAAGCAACTAAAGAGATTAAAGGACGAGGTGCTCGACCTGGAAGACGTAACGGACGGAGTCTCCCTCAGCGAATTTACACTCGATGACTTCCGCATTGAGCTTGCAAGCTACATAGAGGCCAACAAAAAGCAGTTGGAAGATGCCCCTCTTGGTTTATACGCCGTTGTCCCATCTCCGCAGGAAAGCCAGATAATAAGGCCTGGTGTGGTCTTCTGCCTCAGACAGACCGGAGACACCTCCGGCAATGAAACGGTAAACCCGCTGCAACCATGCTTTCTTATCTATATCAGGGATGACGGTGAGGTGAGGTTTAATTTTACCCAGGCGAAGCAGGTGCTTGAGATGTTCAGAATGCTGGCGGGGGGGAACGAAAAGGCTTTTGAACCATTGTGTGCCATCTTTAACGAAGAGACCGGAAACGGCAGCGACATGGCGAGATACAACGATCTGTTGGAAAAGGCCGTTTTTGAGATAAGCCGCACCTTCAAAAAGCGCAGCAGCCTGAAACTCACATCAGACCGTGGGGCATTGCTTATCCCGAAGTCAAAGCAGGTCAATGATGTGAATGGTTTTGAACTTGTGACGTGGCTGGTGATAAAATAACGATATGAATTTCAACCTATTACTCGACAGCATTAAAAGCACCCACCTGCAATTGCAGGACAACGCAGCCAAGGCGGTGAACAAACTCCTCACCGTCCGCAACTGGCTTATTGGATATTACATTGTTGAATATGAACAAAAAGGGGAAGACCGGGCGCAGTACGGGGAAAAATTATTAGAACAATTAGCCAGGAATCTTAACGAAGAAGGTTTGTCTTTTAGAAACCTGAAATTGTTTCGTCAGTTTTACGTGGCTTACCCTCAAATTGGGCAGACAGTGATTGCCCAATTCCAGGGTAAGATTGGGCAGACAGCGTCTGCCCAATTATTTATTTCAGAAAATCGACAAATAGAAATTCGGCAGTCGGCGACTGCCAAATCGTTTCCCCTTGACTTACAAGTTCCACCTGAAAAACTCATCAGTCGCTTATCCTTTTCACACATTACTCTTCTGCTCACAGTGGACGATCCCCTCAAGCGCACCTTCTACGAAATTGAGACCATTAAGGGAAACTGGAGTGTGCGGGAACTGAAGAGGCAGATAAGCTCACTCTATTTTGAGCGCATGGGGATGTCTCAGGACAAGGAAAAACTGGCAAGACTGGTGAAAGAATCCGTTGAGACCCCGGCCAGACCCTCCGATTACATCAAAAACATCTACACCTTTGAGTTCCTGGGGCTTCCGCAAATAGGACTGGTAGAAGAAAGCGATCTGGAACAGGCCATGCTTGACCACCTGCAAGGGTTTTTACTGGAAATGGGGCATGGCTTCTGCCTTGAAGGGCGTCAAAAGCGCATCCTTATTGGAGATGAATATTTATTTGTAGACCTGGTTTTCTACCACCGCATCCTTAAATGCCACGTACTTGTGGAGCTTAAAGTAGAGGAGTTCAACCATATTAATGCTGGACAGCTCAACACCTATCTGAACTACTTCAAGGCTGAGGTCATGAGGCCGGATGATAACCCGCCTGTAGGCATACTGCTTGTGACCAATAAAAACGACGCCCTGGTGCAATACGCCACAGCCGGAATGGACAATGCCTTGTTTGTGTCCCGGTATATGGTGGAACTGCCGTCCAAGGAACAGTTGGAGAACTTCATACGCAAGGAGTTAGAACAATTCTGATATGAGCAAAGAGCAGATCAAATCCGCCATCCAGCAGTTTTCCCAAGGCAACCTGACTGAAAACGCCCTGAACCTTTTCAAGGCCCTGGGCTACAATACCGAACGCCAGGCACCGTTGGACAGGCCCGACTATGCCACATTCAAAGAAAACTATATTAATCCAGCGTCACGCTTTGACGAAAAGAAGGCCCTGGTAGGCGATTGGAGGCATATTGACCTTCTCTTCCAGCTTTCAAAAGAAGAGGTGCTGAAACAGACGAGCCTTTTTGACACACGAAGGGTAGACAATGCCGTCATTGAGTCGTACCTATTCTTTGCCATTGAACTGAGCAAGCCGCAATACAGCCGCACCGAACTAAGCCACATCACCCGCGAGATAAACCGATTATTCCCGATGCCGGTGATGATTTTGTTCAAACACGGTGTTGTAGAGACAGGTTTGAAACCTGTCTCTACCCTGACCCTTTCTGTCATCAACCGCAGGTTGCACAAGAGGGATGAAGGCAGGGACGTACTGGAAAAGGTTACGCTGATTAAGGACATAAGAATTGATAACCCGCACAGGGCGCATATCGAGATACTTTTTGATCTTTCGTTTGATGAACTCAAAAAGAGGCCGGGCTTCACCAACTTCGTCGAACTGCACAACGCATGGCAGAAGACCCTTGATACCAGAGAGCTTAACAAGCGCTTCTTCCAGGAGCTTGCCAACTGGTTCTTCTGGGCTCAAAGCCATGTTCAGTTCCCTAACGACAGGAGGATTGAAGAAAAACGGAACCACCAGATCAACCTCATCCGCCTCATTACCCGTCTGATATTTGTCTGGTTTTTGAAGGAAAAGAACCTTGTCGGGGAAAATCTATTCGATAAAACTTCCCTCAGGAAAATCCTGAAGGGGTTTGACCCTGACAGCGAGAAGGCCAGAGACTACTATCCTGCCATCCTGCAAAACCTCTTTTTCGGAACCCTGAACCAGAAGATGAATGAGAGAGGGTTTGTCGTTGCAGGCTCCTTTCATGAGAACAAGGAACAGTATGGTGTGAAAACCCTTTATCGTTACGCATCCCTGTTCAATATCCCCGAAACGGAGATCAGCAAACTCTTTAAAGACATCCCCTTCCTGAACGGCGGTTTATTTGATTGTCTGGACAAAGAAAACGAGGAGACATCCAAGGTTGAATATGTGGACGGCTTCAGCCGGAATTCCAAGAAGGTCCCCTTTGTGCCGGATTGTCTCTTCTTCGGCAAAGAACGGATTGTTGACCTGACCGAATCTTACGGCTTTAAGAAGAACAACGAGAAGTTCCGAGGCATCATAGAGATATTTGAAGACTACAAGTTCACCATTGAAGAGAATACGCCCATAGAAGAAGAGATCGCCCTTGACCCTGAACTGTTGGGGAAGGTATTTGAAAATCTTTTGGCATATTACAATCCTGAGACAGAGAGCACCGCCCGGAAGCAGACAGGCTCTTTCTATACGCCGAGGGAGATCGTGAACTACATGGTGGATGAATCCCTCATTGCCTACCTGAAGACGCAGCTCCTGTCAACAAATCCCATCTATTTCGATTTTGGGGCAATCCAGGCTAAAATGTTCGCCAACGATGTACCAGGAGGCCAGCTCACGTTTACCGAGACCACAAATAAAAGCCGGTGGACGGGGAAGGAAGATGAACTGGAAGCAGCTCTGCGGCATCTCATCCATTACAACGACGACCCGCATCCCTTCAACGAACAGGAGGTCCAACGCCTTATATTTGCCATTGACCATTGCAAGATACTTGACCCTGCCTGCGGCTCCGGCGCTTTCCCTATGGGCGTCCTGCATAAACTGGTCTATCTCCTCGGCAAACTGGATGAAAAGAATCTCCGGTGGCGCGAACTGCAAAAGATGAAGGCCATCCGAGACACCGAAGAGGCGTTTAACATAGGTGACGTCAAGATTCGTGAAGATAAACTGATGGAGATAAACGAGACCTTTGAAAACAACGCGGGCGACTATGGCCGTAAGCTTTACCTGATTGAAAACTGCATATATGGCGTGGATATCCAGAGCATAGCCGTCCAGATATCCAAGCTCCGTTTCTTCATTTCGCTGGTGGTTGACCAGAAAGAGAGGGAGTGGGCGGAAAACAGGGGGATACGCCCCTTGCCAAATTTAGAAACCAAGTTTGTGGCGGCAAACACCCTGATAGGGCTGGACAAGCCGACTCAGCTTGTCTTAATGCCCGGTGAAATTGAGACGCTGAAAAAAGAGTTGCGTCAGGTAAGGCATCAGCACTTTGAAGCAAAGAGCCGGAAAGAAAAGCTGCAATGCCAGAAACGAGACAAGGCAATCCGCCAGAAGATAGCGGCATTACTCAAGAGCAGCGGGTGGGCTAATAAGGACGCCGACAATATCGCTGTTTTCGATATTTACGATCAATACAACTCTTCCCCCTGGTTTGACCCTGAGTGGATGTTTGGAATTAAGGACGGCTTTGATATTGTGATTGGGAATCCGCCATATGTGCGGGCGGATGCAGGAGAGGAACACCTTGCGCTCCGCAAACGGATTATCGAGAGCAAGCGCTATGAAACCTTGTGGGAGAAGTGGGACCTCTTTATTCCATTCATAGAACTTGGCTACAAATTCCTCAAGCCAAACGGCGTAACAACCATGATCGTCTCCGATGCCTACTGCCACTCCAAGTATGCCCAGAAATCACAGGAATGGTTCCTGCGTAATAGTCGGATTCTCCGCCTGGACTTCTTGAGCAAGATCAAAGTATTTGATGCAGGTGTACATAATATTGTCTACTTCTTCCAGAAGGCTGACGGCACAGCCAACCGCCCGGTACGTCAGGTGCATGAAGAGGAGTTTGGCAAAGTAAAAACATTGCCTACAGACAAGCAGCAAAACCTTAGTTGCAGGGCGTTCTTCCCAGAAGAAGGCGAAAAACAACAGTTTGCCAATCCGATGCTGCCTCTTGAAGACATTTGCTATATTAGCGTAGGAATGGTTGTAAACGCTGATGAAAAAGTAGCACAAGGCGCCTTCACAATTAAGGATTTATTAAGCGATAAAAAAGATACAAAACACCCAAAACCTTTCGTTGAAGGTAAGGATCTTGAGCGATGGATTTTTGGAAACTATAAGTTTATAGAATGGGGAACGAATCGAGCGCCTGGAATGTTTAGAAGAAAGACTTTTGTGGAGTTATACGAACAAGAAGAAAAATTGATGCTCCCAATGGTTGGGGATATCAGAGGGGCAATTGATACGGAAAGACTTTATTGCAATCATGGCATTTTCGTCGCCGCTCCATGGCATAGGTTATATAATGTCAGAAACGCTTCAATTAAAAAGGTAGCTCGCTATATAGGCGAAAAGCCTAACCGCCCAGAACTACCAATACGGGAAGAATTAGAAAAAATCAGTCAGCGATTCGCTATTAAGTTTCTGCTTGGCGTTATTAACTCAGCATCTGCAAAAGAATTCCTAAGAGCCAATCGCAGAAATAATGTTCAATTGTATCCTGACGACTGGAAACAACTGCCCATTCCCGACATCCCAATGGACAAGCAAACGCCGATTGTGGATCTCGTTGCCCAAATCCTTGCCGCCAAAACCACCCCGCCTTCGGCACCCCTCCTTAGCAAGGAGGGGAATAAAGGGGCGGTTGACACCTCCGTCCTTGAAAAGCAGATAGATGAAATGGTCTATGAGCTTTACGGCCTCACGCCGGAGGAGATTGCGGTTGTGGAGGGGAAAAAGTGACCGATAAAACTAAAACCTCTCTTCTTCCTAAAGACTACAGAGCCTTCCTGCATACAATTAAGCAGCGAATCCATGAAAGCCGCATCAGGTCTTATCGTGCGGTAAACAAAGAGCTGATAGACCTTTACTGGAACATAGGCAAGGAGATAGCGGAGCGGCAGGAACGGGAAGGGTGGGGGAAATCCGTTGTTGAAAGATTGTCGCGCGACCTGCGCGACGAGTTCGCTGGAACTACGGGATTTTCGACTCAGAACCTGTGGTATATGCGGCAGCTTTATCTTGAATATCGGGAACTCTCAAATCTCCAACAGCTTGTTGGAGAAATACCCTGGGGCCAAAATCTACTCATTATTTCTAAAATAAAAAGTGTTTCAGAGCGGGAATACTACCTGCGGATGACGGCAGAAATGGGCTGGAGCAGGAACGTCCTTCTCCATCAGATAAAGACAGGTGCATACAGCAGACATAAGAAGGCGGTCAAACAGCATAACTTTGAGACAACATTACCTGCGGCTCTGGCTGAACAGGCAGATGAGGCAATGAAGGATGTTTACGCTCTGGATTTCCTCGGCATTACAAAACCTGTGATAGAGCGCGAGTTGGAGCGCCGGATGGTTAATCAGATAAGAGATGTCCTGCTGGAGTTCGGCCACGGCTTTGCCTTTATCGGCAGTCAGTATCCGCTGAAGGTGGGCGATGAACAGTATTTCGTTGACCTGCTGTTTTATCACAGAAGGCTCAGGTGTCTCGTGGCTGTTGAGTTGAAGACAGGGAAATTCAAGCCGGAACATGCAGGTAAAATGAACTTCTACCTGAACATCCTCAACGATTTTGTCAGGGAGCAGGATGAAAACCCATCAATAGGGATCATCCTCTGCGGCGACAGGAACCATATGGAAGTGGAATACGCCCTTAAAGGGATTGATAAACCTGTCGGGGTTGCAGAATATACATTGACCCGTAAGCTCCCGTCCGACCTGGCTGGCAAACTTCCAAAACCGGAAGAACTCGAAAGACAGATTATGCAGGAGCTTGGGGATGTGGAAGGGTAGATAGAAATACAATGAAATTAATTGCATGTCTTCAAAATTAATTAGTCATAGGAGTTGACTTGCAGACTTGTTACGCATGCCAGAAACCTGCCACGACAAAAGAACATACTCCACCTCTATGCCTTTTCCCGGATAGAAAAGATATTCCCGATGGTGTTGACTTCCGTCGCAATCTTATTACGGTACCATCTTGTGAAGAACATAATCTTAAAAAATCAGGGGATGACGAGTATCTATTATATGTTCTTAGCACAAATCTTCCGGCAAATGAGATTGCTCAAGCTCAGTGGACAAAGCTAAAGCGTGCAGTCGTGCGCAGGCCTGCACTATGGAACTCAATGTGCAGCAGTAGCGAGGACGTCGAAGTCATGGATAGTCAAACTGGGAAGATATATGAAGCTGTACAAATAGGTTTAGACGGTAGCCGTTTCCAGAGGTCACTTGAATTGATCACACTCGGGATTTATTGCCACCATTTTGGTAATCATTGGATAGGTAATATCCGTATTCATTCCGATTTCGCTGATTTCCCTTATGAGTCAAGCAAAGCAGAAATCGATGCCAACAGGATGTTGGTTTTTCACTGTGCAGAGAAGCTATTTGCCAGCATACCACGGCACGGTGATAATCAGGATGTTTTTTGGTATCAAGTTTATAAGCCAGAGAATAGCTTCCGTTATCTCATACGCATTGGTTTCTATGGGAGATGCACAATAACTGCTTTTTTGGGAGAAATGAACGAGTAGAAAAGGACATTCAGATAGACAACTGGTCCTGAATTTTACGGCCTTACGCCGGAGGAGATTGCGGTTGTGGAGGGGAAGGGATGACCCGACCATAAGACCGTCCGACCAGCATGTAAGGGAAGTCATATTGTCTGAATACCTGATTGCAGATTTAAGAGGAAGTGTTGGATGACAGAAAAAGAAAAGCTTAATCTTCTGGTCCGGGAGGGTGAAGGCCTTACCGTTGAGTTCAAGGAGCGTTTTACCGCCCGCATAGATGAGGATATGGTTGCCTTTGCCAATACAAAGGGCGGGGTTATTCTTCTTGGCGTCAGAGATAACCGCACCATTGCCGGAGAGGAACTAACCAATGACCTCAAGGCCCGCATCAACTCAATTGCAAAAAACTGTACCCCGCCTGTACAGGTAAAGCTGAAACAGATACAAAACATAATCGCTATAGAAGTGCCGCAAGGTGATGAGAAACCCTATGCTTGCGGCTCGGGCTATTTCAGAAGACTTGACGGCACGACGCAGAAGATGAGCAACCATGAGCTGAGGACCATGTTCCAGGAGCATGAAACAACTCCCTTTGAAGAGAAGGTCAATAAGGATGTTTCATGGGACGACATATCAAAAGATAAAATCCAGGACTTCCTTAAAGAGGCAAATGTTGGAATAAAGAGGATCGCGCCGCGAGACCTCTTGACAAGCCTGAGTCTGGCCCACGATGACAAGATCAGCAACGCAGGGGTGTTGTTCTTTGCCAAAGAGCCGCGAAAGTTCATTCTACAGTCGCAGATGACCCTCATTGCTTTCAAGGGCAAAGACCGTGTCCATATCTACGACAGACAGGACGTTCAGGATGACCTTCTTACACAGTTCAATTCAGCCGTGATGTTTTTAATGAAGCATCTGAACCGTCGGAGCGAGATAAAAGGGGTGAACCGTAAAGACATCTATGAGATTCCCTTCGAGGCGCTGCGTGAGGCAATAGCTAATGCCATAATCCACCGGGATTACAGCATTAGGGGGACAAGCCTCATGGTGGAGGTCTATGACGACAGGGTCGAGATAGTAAACCCCGGTATCTTCCCAGGTGCAAAAAAGAGCGATTTCAGCAAGATTTCTGTCAGGAGAAATGAGCGGATTGCAGATATGTTTTTCAGGATGGACAAGGTGGAACGTGCAGGAACAGGGATCAGGAGGATGAAAGAAGCTATGGCACTGGCTGGACTCATTGCACCAGGCATCAGGCAGACCGGCTTTTATACGATTATATTTAAAAGGCCGGTTGAAGGAGTAGGAGAGAGTGGGGCGGAAGATTTTACCCTGAAAACTACCGAGAAAAAGTTGGGTGAAAAGTTAGGTGAAAAGTTGGGTGAAAAGTTAGGTGAAAAGTTGGGTGAAAAGTTAGGTGAAAAGTTGGGTGAAAAGTTGGGTGAAAAGTTGGGTGAAAATGAAATGAAGATTTTGGAAATCATAATACAAAACAAATTTGTTACGATCCCGGAGCTTTCAAAATCGCTTAAAATAAGCACTACTTCTATAGAAAACAATTTATCAAAGCTGAAGAAAAAGAAAGCATTGAAGCGCATCGGCCCAGATAAAGGCGGGCATTGGGAGGTAATTCCAGGCGAGCAAGCAGGTCAAAGATAATGAGCTAACAGGATAACGCCGATATTCTGCATTGGAAAAGCAGATAGACCGGCTGGTCTATGCTCTTTAAGGCCTGATGGAGGAGAGATTGCGGTTGTGGTCAATACCCCGGCCCTTCGGCAAAATCAAAGCTCCTGTCTATAAGCTGGACCTTCACCACGTCCCCTGCCTTGAGCGTAGACAGCTCTTCAGGAAATATCAGTAGGCCGTTGGCTGCAACCATTGACTTCAGTATCCCTGAACCCTGGTCTCCCGTGGTCGTTACTGTATAGCGGCCCTCTTCAAGTCTCGCAAAGGAACGGATGAAGTGCTTCCTCCCGGGCTTCTTCTTTATCTCTTCCTTTAAAACAGCCTGAACCACAGGCCTGTAAATTCTCCCGTGACCCATCATCTTGAGAAGAGACGGTCTTGCAAACTGTTCGAAGCATACCATGCATGATACAGGGTTCCCTGGAAGGCCGAAGGCTGGCTTCCCTCCTATGGTGCCGAAGGCGAGGGGCTTGCCAGGTTTCATGGCCACCTTCCAGAACTTCATCTCAGAGCCCAGCTCCTTGAGGACGTCTTTTACGAAATCGAAGTCCCCTTCAGATACCCCTCCCGATGTTATGATAACGTCGGCATGAAGGGCCTGCTGGAGCTTTTCTTTCAGGGCTTCTCTTGTATCCTTTGCGATTCCGAGCTGGAAGGCATCTGCGCCGCACTCTGCTGCCATGGATGACAGGGTATAGCTGTTGGAGCTCAATATCTTTCCTTCGGAAAGCTCTTCGTCCACATCCACCAGTTCATCCCCTGTTGATATAACTGCGACCCTCGGCCTCTGATAGACCGAGACAAAGGCCCTGCCGCATGTGGCTATAATGCCTACCTCCGCCGGTCTTATCATAGTGCCTTTTGGAACGACGAGCTCCCCGGCCTTTATGTCCTCTCCGGCCTTCCTTATGTTTTCGCCCAAGGGTGTCTCGCGGAATATCCTGGCCCTCTCCCCTTCCTTTTCAGTGTCCTCCACCATCACAACGGTATCGGCGCCTTTCGGGACCGGGGCGCCGGTCATTATCCTTACGACCTCGCCTTTGCCAACCGTCTTTTTTGCAACGTATCCGGCAGGAAGGTCTTCTATGACCCTTAAAACCGCGGGATTCTCTTTTGTTGCCCCTTTTATATCTTCAAATCTTACTGCGTAGCCGTCCATGGCGGAGTTGTCCCAGGGAGGGTTATCCCGCCTGACATAAATATCCTCCGCAATCACCCTTCCGAGGGAGGAGGTTATATCTACCCTTTCAGTCCCCATCACCTTGACTTGCGAGAGGATAATGGAAAGCGCTTCTTCTACCGATATCATGATTACCTCGCTTTAAAACTAAAACTGCCAACCGGGTGGTTGGCAGTCAGTAGCTTGTTTCTTAATCCTAAAAATATGGCGCTTTATGAATATTTTTTATTAGTTTTCCTCTCAACGTAAATCTTCAGCTTCTTTCCGGCCTTCAGTTGCTTTCCACGAAGGTTATTCCACTTGACCAGATGGCTGCTTGGGACATTATATCTGTCAGCGATCTCGTAAATGGTATCGCCCTTCTTCACAACGTAGTAGCTTATGGCCTTCCTTCCAGATGTCCCCCTTCTTTGTTTCTTTGTATACGTATACCGTTTTTCAGGCCCGACCTCCTTGAGGGCGACCTTCTCCTGGATGGTGTTAAGGTAGACCATCCTGCCTTCAATAACGGCCTTCGCCCCAACAGGGACATTTAGCTGGTAGTCAGGATAGTTTGGCGGGGTAAAGCTGGTCTTTAGCTCCGGGTTAAGGAGTTTAAGGTCTTCCACACTGCATTCAGCTACGAGGGCTATCTCTCTCAGGTCCTTCATCCCGTTTACGGTGACCGTTTCATAAACCAGAGATGGAGGAGATTCTATATCGCCAAAACCGTATTTGGCAGGTTCCTTGGCGATCAGGGTGGCTGCTATCAACTGGGGGACATAGTTCTTGGTCTCACTTTTCAGGTATTTATATTTAGGCTGGGAAAGTTGCCAGAAATCGTTGGTATCGTACTTCTTTATCGCCCTGCCTATCTTTCCTTCCCCTGCATTATATCCGGCAGCGGCCAGGTGCCAGTCGTTAAACATGCCGTAAAGGTCGGTCAGGTAATCAGCAGCAGCAGCCGTAGCCTTTTCAGGGTCCCGCCTCTCATCTATCCACCTGTCTATCCTGAGGCCGTATCTCTTGCCAGTGCCATACATGAACTGCCACTGGCCGGTAGCCTTGGCCCTGGAGACGGCCTTTGTGCTGAACCCGCTTTCGATCAGCGCGAGATAGGTAAGGTCTTCCGGGAGCCCCTTTTCTTTAAAGGTTTTTTTCATCATCGGGAGATACATCTCGGAGCGGGTAAGCCATGTGGAGAATCTCTCCCTTATGCGATTGGTAAAGTAATGGATGTAGGCCTCTACCCTTTCGTTCAGGGGAACAGGGATATCAAAGGTCATTTCTTTGTCATCAATAATGCTGTATGCCAGATCCTCCGTATCTTCGGTGCTTAAAGACAGGGCCTCCACATTTGCAGGTTCATTCGAGTCATCAGGTGCCAAAATTTGTCTATCAGCGGACAAAACTTGCTCAGGTGTCGGATTGACTATAACAATTACCTGCGAATCATCGGCTATCTGTGTTGTATCTGCTGCATCGGCAACCTGTTGCTGGTCGGCATAAATAAGATTGGGAATGACCGCTGTGATAATGGAGATAACTATTATTGCAACCGCTTTCTTCATGGTTTTACCTCCTCCTGTTTCTGCCAAAGGGAACTATATTCCATCTCTTAGTCAAAAGCAACCCTTTTTATCTATTAATACAGGACTTTATTTAAATACTCTCCCGTATAAGACCCTTTTGTCTTAGCTACCTTCTCAGGTGTTCCTGACGCAATAATCATGCCGCCCCCGGCACCTCCCTCAGGCCCAAGGTCAATTATGTGGTCAGATGTCTTTATGACATCAAGGTTGTGTTCTATGACGAGGATGGTGTTCCCTGCATCGCAAAGGGCATGCAGGACCTCCAGCAGCTTTTTTATGTCCGCGAAGTGGAGGCCTGTGGTAGGCTCATCCAGTATGTAAAGGGTCCTTCCCGTCCCCCTCTTTGAAAGCTCCTTTGCAAGCTTTATCCGCTGGGCCTCTCCGCCGGATAACGTAGTAGCAGACTGGCCGAGCCTTATATATCCAAGCCCGACCTCCTGCAGGGTCCTGAGCTTTGTCTTTATAGGAGGGATGTTTTCAAGCATGGGGAGGGCCTGGTCCACCGTCAGGTCAAGGATATCAGCTATGTTCTTACCCTTGTATCTAACCTCCAGCGTCTCCCTGTTGTACCTCTTACCTCTGCATACCTCGCATGTCACGTATATGTCAGGGAGGAAGTGCATCTCGATCTTTACGATCCCGTCCCCTGCGCAAGCCTCGCACCTCCCGCCCTTGACGTTGAAGGAGTATCTCCCTGCCTTGTATCCCCTCACCTTGGACTCGGGGAGGGCGGCAAACAGGTCCCTTATATGGGTGAAGAGGCCTGAATAGGTCGCAGGGTTGGACCTTGGGGTCCTGCCTATGGGCGCCTGGTCTATGTCTATCACCTTGTCTATATATTCCAGCCCATCGATCCTTTCGTATTCGCCGGCCCTCTCCCTGCTCCCGTAAAACCTCTGGGACAGGGCCCTGTAAAGGGTGTCCACCACAAGGGTGCTCTTCCCGGAGCCTGAGACCCCTGTGATGCATGTGAAAAGCCCTATAGGTATGGATACATCAACAGACTTGAGGTTATTGCTCCTGGCGCCTATGATCCTTATCGACTTTTTCTTAGGGGCCCTCCTCTTCTCAGGGAGATGGATCCTCTCTTTCCTTGAGAGGAACCTTCCGGTAAGGGAGTCATCATTATTCATTATCTCCACAGGTGTCCCCTGGGCCACAATCCTCCCGCCGTTCACGCCTGCGCCGGGTCCCATGTCTATCACATGGTCTGCCTCAAGGATCGTTTCCTCGTCGTGCTCCACCACAAGGACCGTGTTCCCTATGTCCCGGAGCCTCATCAGGGAATCGAGGAGCCTCTTGTTGTCCCTCTGGTGAAGACCTATGGAAGGCTCGTCAAGGATGTAAAGGACGCCTACAAGGGACGACCCTATCTGGGTCGCAAGCCTTATCCTCTGCCCCTCTCCGCCCGAGAGGGTCCCTGCGGCCCTGTCCAGGGTCAGGTAGTCGAGGCCCACATGGATAAGGAACCCGAGCCTCTCCCTTATCTCCTTTATGATCCTCTCAGCCACCACACTGTCCCTTTCGCTCAGCTTAAGGGAGTTGAAGAAACCAAGGGCGTCAGATACGGATAAGGCCACAATCTGGGAGATATCTTTATCTGCAACCTTTATGAAGAGGGACTCCTTTTTAAGCCTCTTTCCATGGCACTCCGGGCATGGGGTGGTCCCCATGAACCTCTCCATGTCTTCCCTGACATAATCGGATTCCGTCTCCCTGAACCTCCTCTGAAGTTCGGGGATCACGCCCTCGAAAGGCTTCTTATAGAAGTAACGCCTTCCTTCCTCCTCCACGTAAAACTTTATCTCCTCTTCCCCGGAGCCGTACAGGATTATATCCTGGTGCTTCTTCGGGAGCTGCATGAAAGGCTTGTATATGTCTATCCCGTAGTGGGAAGCAAGGGACTCCAGCATCTGGTAATAGTAGGTGGATTGCCTCTTCGCCCACGGTATAATGGCCCCCTCCCTTATGGATAGCTCCTTGTTCAGTACCACCAGGTCCGGGTCCATCTCCATCCTGGTGCCAATACCGCCGCATTCAGGACATGCTCCATGGGGGTTATTGAACGAGAAGAGGCGGGGGGTTATCTCAGGGTAGCTTATGCCGCATTCTATGCACGCGAATTTATCGCTGAAAAGGATTTCTTTGTCTCCCATCACCTCTGCCCTGGCGATACCGTCGGCAAGCCGCAGTGCGGTCTCGAAGGCCTCTGCAAGCCTCCCTGATACACCATCTTTTATCACAACCCTGTCAACCATGACATCTATGTCGTGCTTCTTGTTCTTGTCGAGGGTTATCTCCTCGGAGAGGTCAATTACTTTGCCGTCTATCCTGACCCTGAGGAATCCGTCCTTCCTGAACTGGTGAAGCTCCTTCCTGTACTCACCCTTCCTTCCCCGAACCACTGGGGCATACAGGTTTACCCTGCTCCCCTCAGGGAGTGCAAGGAGCTGGTCTACCATCTGGGATATGGTCTGGGAAGATATCTCCTTCCCGCACTGGTAGCAGAAAGGCTTCCCAACCCTTGCAAATAGGAGCCTAAGGTAGTCATAAATCTCGGTAACAGTCCCGACGGTTGATCTGGGGTTCTTTGATGTGGTCTTCTGCTCTATGGAGATGGCAGGGGATAGCCCCTCTATGGAGTCAACGTCAGGTTTCTCCATCTGCTCAAGGAACTGTCTGGCGTATGCGGAGAGAGACTCCACATACCTCCTCTGTCCCTCGGCGTATATGGTGTCGAAGGCAAGGGAGGATTTCCCGGAGCCGGAGAGGCCCGTTATAACAACGAGCCTGTCCCTCGGTATCTCCACGTCTATATTCTTTAGATTGTGCTCTCTGGCACCCTTTATTATGATCTTGTCAGCCATAGTGAATGTTACAGTTTACACGATAAGTGCGCTAAAGTAAAGGGAATCAAGGGAATTAGCATAGCCAGCTAAACTACTCTTTCTTCCCAACCACCTTGGCTATGACTATCCCCAATTCATAAAGGACCATCATCGGCAGGGCCATTAGTATCTGGGAGACCACATCAGGAGGGGTTATTACCGCTGAGATGACAAATATCAGGACTATGGCATATTTCCTTTGTCTAACCAGCCAGCTCCCCTTCAATATCCCTACCTTGGCCAGAAAGAATACGAGGGGCGGGTACTCGAATATAAGGCCGAAGGTAAGAAGCAGTTTCGAAGAAAAGGAAAGGTACTCCTTTATGGACGGCATCGGCCTGACTATGTCGGAGGAGAAGCTCATCAGGAACTTGAAGATCGAAGGAAAGACTGCATAGTAACAGAAGGCTGCGCCTGCGATGAAGAAGGCGGTTACGGACAATGCAAACGGAAGGGCATACCTCTTCTCATGTTCGAGGAGGCCCGGAGCAATGAATCGCCAAAGCTGGTAAAGGATGACAGGAGATGCGAGGCATATCCCGGAGGTCAAGGCGAGCTTGAAGTAGGTGAAGAACCCCTCCGTAAGGCTTGTAAACACAAGAGGGGAGCCGGGAGGCATCGCCTGGAGCATCGGCCTCATGAGGAATTCAAATATATTCTCTACAAAGGCGTATGAAACAAGAAAACCGACGGCAACGGCTATAAAAGACCTTATCAGCCTGGTCCTTAGCTCAGTCAGATGGGCCGTGAAGGAAAGCTTCTCATCAGCCATCTCTAAACCGCTTCTTCCCTTCCTGAGTTTTCAGGTCCCCGGCCTTTACCCTTTTCAGCCATCTCGTCTACAGGTTTAAGCCATTCCTTACTTGGCCCGGAGTTCACTGAAGTTTGTTTCTTGGAGCCGGCCTTGGGTTCTTCAGCCGCCTCCATTATATCCTCTTTTATGTCATCAGCGGCCTTCTTGAAGGCAGAAAGCCCTTTCCCAAGAGATCTGGCTATCTCCGGAAGCTTTTCAGGCCCAAGGACTATCAATGCCACGATCAGAATTATCACAAGCTCTGGCATTCCAATGCCGAACATAACCACTCCAAACCTTTTAATATCAACAGGATAAACCTTTTAGTGAGGAGTGTCAAGGCATATCCCAGGCCTTTTATCCGGCTGATTTGACATATTTACTTTGGGTGTTAAACTTTTAACCGGAGGAAGTATGGATATTCAAAGGTTGGTGGAGGCCCTTAAATTACCCTCCCTCTATCCTGACAACTCCAAAGAAATTCGTATTGTCGAGACCCACATATCTTACATCTTTTTTACCGGAACATATGTCTATAAGGTAAAAAAGCCTGTGAACTTCGGATTCCTGGACTTCACAACCATCGAAAAGAGGAAGTTCTTCTGCCGGCAGGAGGTCAGGCTTAACAGCAGGCTTTCTCCTGATGTATATCTTGGGGTTGAAGAGATAAAGGAGGAGGACGGCAGGATATCTCTTGGCGGAAGTGGAGAGACCATTGAGTACGCCGTGAAGATGAGGGAGCTTCCCGCGGAAGGTATGCTGTCTAAGCTTGTCTCAGAGGGTCAGGCGACACCTGAGCTGATGGACAAGATCGCTTTTAAGGTCGCCCTTTTCCACAGGGAAACTGAAACAAGTGGTGAAATATCAGAGTTCGGGAATATATCTGTCATAAAAAAGAATTCGCAGGAGAACTTCATCCAGACTGCCCCTTTTCTTGGAAGGACCATAATCAAGGACCAGCATGACTTCATATCCGCAAAAACGAGGGACTTTATTGAAAATAACAAGGGTACTTTCGTTGGGAGGAAGAGCGAAGGAAGGATAAGGGACTGCCACGGGGACCTGCATCTTGGTTCAATATGCATCGAAGGGGAATGCGTCCAGATATTTGACTGCATAGAGTTCAACGACAGGTTCAGGTACTCGGATACTGCTGCCGATATCGCGTTCCTTCTGATGGACCTTGAATTCAACAACCACATTGACCTCTCGACGGCCCTTACAAAATCATACATCAGGTATTCAGGCGATACGGACCTCCCCCTGGTCCTCCGTTTCTATAAATCCTACAGGGCCTTTGTCAGGGGGAAGGTGACGAGTTTCCTGCTAGACGAGGCGGAGGTGCCTGAGGAGCAAAAAACAAGAGCTGTTGGCGCGGCTAAGAAATATTTTGGCCTGGCATACTCCTATTTCATGCAGCCTACCCTTATCATAATGGCCGGGCTCACGGGAACGGGAAAGACGGCTGTTGCTGCAATGATCGGGGAGGCCACAGGATCGCAGGTTGTCAGGTCTGATGTCGTAAGAAAGAAGCTGGCCGGCATCCCTCTGGATGAGCACAAGTACGAGGGTTATGAAAAGGGTATATATGCGACAGACTTTTCTGAAAAGACATATGCCGAGGCCCATAAAGAGGCATCTGAACTTCTGAAGACAGGAAGGTCTGTAATCATAGACGCATCTTATAAGAGCAGGGCAGAGCGTGATAGGGCGGCTTCCCTGGCGAGGGAAAATGGGACCAGGTTCTTCATCATAGAGTGTGTCTGCGACGAGGAAACGGTTAAGTCCAGGCTGACAAAGAGGATGGAGGAGAAAGAGGTTTCTGACGGAAGGTGGGAGATATACGGAAGGCAGAAGAAGGAGTTTGAAGAGATTACGGATAACGAAGGAAGGTTTATAAGGGTCGACACCGCAAGACCCAAAGAGGAATCTATAGAGATAATATTGAAGGTTTTGGGAAGATGAATTAATGTGTAGGGGCGGGTCTTGTGCCCGCCCGCAGGAAACGGAGTTCAAAATGAAAAGAATATATCTTGACCACAATGCCACAACGCCGCTTAATTCCGAGGTTGCTGACGAGGTTTGCAGGTGCCTCAGGGAGGATTTCGGGAACCCTCAGACCCTTTACAGCTACGGGAAGGATGCGAGGAAACTCGTTCATGACTCAAGAGAGACGGTGGCGTCCCTGATAGGTGCAAAAAGGGAGGAGATAATATTTACCAGCGGTGGGACCGAGTCGGACAACATGGCAGTAAGGGGCGTTGCATACGGGAATATAAATAAGGGAAGGCATGTAATATCATCCAGCATTGAGCATCATGCAGTCCTTGAGTCATGCAGGGCCCTGGAGAAGGAGGGTTTTGAGGTAACCTATGTTCCTGTGGACGAAAATGGTGTTGTCAGGCTCGATGAGCTTCAGAAAGCCATTAGACCCGATACTGTCCTTATATCCATCATGCACGCCAACAACGAAACCGGGACCATACAGCCTGTCTCAGAGATAGGAAGGATCGCCAGGGAAAAGGGGGTGATTTTCCATACCGACACTGTCCAGACATTCGGGAAGGTAAAAATAAATGTGGATGAGATGAATATAGACCTCCTCTCCGCTTCAGCCCATAAGCTGCACGGTCCAAAGGGTATAGGCGCCCTTTATATAAGGAAAGGGATAAGATTAAAAAACCTTATCTTTGGTGGGCACCAGGAAAGGAAGATGAGGCCTGGTACCCACAATGTTCCCGGTATAGTGGGATTGGGTAAGGCAGCGGAGATCGCAGCAAGGGACATGGAAGGCGGAGGCAATAAGGTGTTGCTGCTGAGGGAGAGGCTCTGGGAAGGGATAAAGACCAACATCTCCCATATAAGGCTTAACGGCCACCCGGCCGTAAGGCTCCATAATACTTTGAACGTAAGTTTTGAATTCGTGGAAGGGGAATCACTAATACTTGGCCTTGACGACCAGGGGATATGCGTTGCATCAGGCTCCGCCTGCACCTCAGATTCCCTGGAACCCTCACACGTTCTTACTGCCATGGGTCTCTCACCTGAGATCGCCCACGGCTCCCTGAGGTTCTCCCTGGGAAGGAACAATACGGAAGAGGAGATAGATTTTGTCATCCAGGCCCTCCCAAAGGTGGTGGAGAGGATGAGGTCCATGTCGCCGCTTTATAGGGAATTTTTGAAAAAACAAGGCAAAACATAATATTGCCACAGAGCACACAGAGAGCACAGTAACGCCCCCGCCTTCGGCACCCCCTCTTAAATTAAGAGGGGGTTGGGGGGAGTTAAGCTTTTCTCAGCGTCTCCGCGTCTCTGCGGTGAAAGGAGGTTGAAATTGTACAGCGAAAAGGTAATGGACCACTTCAGGAACCCAAGAAACATGGGTGAGATGGAAAACCACGATGGGGTGGGGAAGGTTGGGAACCCGATGTGCGGGGACATAATGGAGCTTTATATAAGGATCGAGAACGACATCATAACAGACGCCAAGTTCATGACATTCGGGTGCGGGGCTGCCATTGCCACATCCTCTATGGTTACGGAGCTTGTTAAAGGGAAGAGCCTTGAGGAGGCTTTGAAGATTTCAAATGCTACTGTGGCCGAGGCCCTTGACGGCCTCCCTCCTGTAAAGATGCACTGCTCTGTCCTTGCTGAGGATGCGCTGAAGGCTGCGGTGGAGGATTATAGAAAAAAGAAAGGGGTAGGGGTTTGATTAATCAAACCCCTACAAATAAAAAGAGGTAAAATTATGCCCAAGGTCCTTCTTATAATCGACATGCTGAACGACTTTGTCCTTCCCGGAGCCTCTCTTGAGGTACCCGACAACAGGAAGATAATCCCGAATATCGGACGGGAGATCATAAAGGCCAGGGAGGAAGGTTACCCCATCATTTACTTGTGCGATGCCCATGCGCCTGACGACAAGGAGTTTAAGATGTGGCCCAGGCACAGCGTCAAGGGGACGAAAGGTGCCCAAGTGGTTGATGAGCTGGAGCCTGAACCCAAGGATACAGTAGTTGAAAAGACCACCTATTCCGGTTTCTATAACACGAGGCTGGAAGAGGTTTTGAAGTCCCTCAGTACTGAGGAGATTCTATTAACAGGCTGCGTCACGAACATTTGCATTCTATACACAGCATATGATCTGGTCTCAAGAGGGTACAAGGTTACGGTGCCGAAGGACTGCGTGGCAGGGCTGAACAAAGATGACCATGAGTTCGCCTTGAGGCAGATGGAAAAGGTGCTGAAGGTGAAGGTAATCTGAAATTGTAGGGGCAACTCTATGTGGTTGCCCTGGGCGGCCACGCAGGGCCGCCCCTACAGGGGGTTAAATGTTCCAGACCGCGACATTCGACGAGATAAAGGCAGGGAAGATCACCGACGTCTATTTCGAAAGGACAATGAAGATCCTGAAGACGAAGGGGATAGACAAGAGGGTCAAGGCCGAATTCATTGCCAAGGAGCTTCCTGACAATGCTGAGTGGGCCGTTTTTGCCGGTCTTGAGGAGTGCGCAGAGCTTCTTAAAGGGATGAAGGTGAATGTCAGGGCGATGGAGGAAGGGACCATATTCAGGCCTCTCCAGCCTGTTATGGAGATTGAAGGGATGTATACGGACTTCGGGATTTACGAGACAGCCCTCCTCGGCCTTATATGCCAAGCATCCGGCATAGCCACAAGGGCCGCAAGATGCAAAATGGCGGCAGGCGAAAGGACGGTCATATCTTTCGGGGCAAGGAGGATGCATCCTGTCCTTGCACCGATGATCGAGAGGAACGCTTACATCGGCGGTTGTGACGGGGTCTCGGTAATAAGGAGCGCTGAACTCATTGGGGAGGAGCCTATGGGGACAATGCCCCATGCCCTTATCCTTGTCATGGGAGATGTGGAAAAGGCGATAAAAGCCTTTGACGAGGTAATAGAGCCCGACGTAAAGAGGACGGCCCTCGTGGACACCCTTATTGACGAGAAGTTTGAGGCGGTCAAGGCTGCCGAGGCCCTTGGCGGTAAACTTTATGCGGTAAGGCTTGATACCCCCGCTTCAAGAAGGGGGAACTTCTACAGGCTCATAGAGGAGGTGAAATGGGAGCTTGACATAAGGGGGTTCGGTGATGTTAAGATATACGTCAGCGGCGGGATAAACGAGGAAAAGGTCAAGGAGTTGAACCCGGTGGTTGATGGTTACGGGATCGGAACATGGATAAGCAATTCCCCTGTTGTAGATTTCGCCATGGATATAATGGAGATCGAGGGAAGGCCCCATGCCAAGCGCGGGAAATGGTCCGGCTCCAAGAGCGTCATAAGGTGCGGGACCTGCGGCGACGAGAGGATTGTCCCTTATACAACAGTGCGGGAACACTGCGATTGCAGTGGGATACAGGAGGACCTCCTGAAGCCCTTTGTAGCGGAGGGAGAAATAATCAGGTCCCTCCAGAAACCAAAAGAGATAAGGAAATATGTATTGGACCAGCTTAAAACATCATCTCAAAGGAGGCAGCAATGACTGAGAAGGAAAGGGTAGAGCTTGAAAAGTTGTCGGAAGAGGCCGAATTAAGAGTGGACGAACAGATTCACAAAAAGGAGATTGCGGAGATCCAGGAATTCAGGAAGGAACACCTTTACAACGGCACCAAGAAGTTGAAACATATCCCTCCAAAGGGGAAGTAACAGTCTTTATCTCTAAACCTAAAAGGATATTGAAAAACAATCCAACATGGGAGGAAAAATGGAAAAGATCGAGAAGATACTGTTCCCAGCCGATTTTTCAGACAATTCCAATGATGCCTTCGATTACGCCCTGACTCTTGCAAAAAAATTCGGGGCGCGCCTGTACATCCTGCATGTGATACATGAGCTCATAGATACAACAGGTTATTACATCCCCAACATATCCCTTGATCAACTCCAGGGCGATTTGCTAAAGGGAGCTGAAGAGATGATGGGAAAGTTCGTTAGAGAGAAAATGGGAGACTTCAAGGACTACGAGACCATGAACATCATAGGACTTCCCCATATCGAGATACTCAATATGGCAAAGGATAAGGGGGTCGGCATGATAGTCATGGGAACCCACGGAAGGACCGGAATTGACAGGGTGCTATTCGGAAGCACGGCTGAAAAGGTTGTAAAAAAGGCGTCATGCCCTGTATTGACAGTCCGGCAACCTGGAAAATAATCGGTAAAGGTAAAGGTGGAGATGAAGAAAAGTTTTAAGCCTATAGATCTCAAGAATGTGGAGACTTACTCCATCAAACAGAGAAAGAGCAAGGTTGACGTCAAAGACCTCGGCAGACCCTATGAAAAGGGATTAAGCTTCAAGGAATTCATAGAAACCCTCCCAAACATCCTGGCAGCCAGGGACATTAAAGAAGTGGCTGACAGGATTGTCGAGGCTTACAAGGGGGAAAAGGTCGTTGCAGTCGGAATGGGGGCCCATGTCATAAAGGTGGGCCTTGGCCCTGTCATAATAGACCTTATGGAACAGGGGATAATAACCTCCGTGTCTATGAACGGAGCCGGGATAATCCACGATTCTGAGCTTGCAATGATAGGCCAGACATCTGAGGATGTGGCCGCGGAGTTGAAGGGCGGCGCATTCGGGATGGCTGAGGAGACCGGGAGAATACTTAACGAGGCCGTAAAGGACGGGGTAAAAAATGGATATGGGATAGGTCGCTCAGTTGGAGAGAGGCTTCTTAAGGAGGAGTTCCCATACAACGGAAAGAGCATCCTTGCAGCAGGTGCCAGGCTCGGCATTCCAGTCACCGTCCATGTGGCTGTCGGGACAGATATCATTCATATGAGCCCTCATTGCAGCGGGGCGGCAGTTGGAGAGGGTAGCCATACAGACTTCCGGTTATTCTCATCAGTGGTCTCAAAGCTTGAAGGCGGCGTTTATCTCAACATAGGCTCAGCCGTCATCCTTCCCGAGGTCTTCCTGAAGGCCCTGACCCTGGTCAGAAACCTCGGGCACGAGGTAAACAACTTCACAACTGTGAACATGGATTTCATCCAGGGTTACAGGCCCCTCACAAACGTCTGCAAAAGGCCGACGATGACCGGAGGTCGAGGGTACAGCCTAACGGGGCACCATGAGATAATGGTTCCGCTCCTGGCAGCTATGCTTAAAGAACAAATATAAAAATCAACCCCACCATCACCTTAATCCTCTTCCTGAGAGAGAGGAACCTAATTTATTCCCTCCCCTTCAATGGGAGGGTCAGGGTGGGGATGGGTAAATTATGAAATCATACCGCAAAGAGCTGATTTTCAATATCCCCGAAAGGGTCGGTTTTGTAAATATAACTCCCCAGGTACAGGAAGCCCTCAAAGATAGCGGTATAAGGGAAGGCCTCTGTCTTGTTAACGCCATGCATATCACCGCCAGCGTATTCATAAACGACGATGAACACGGTCTTCATCAGGACTTCCGACGCTGGCTGGAGGAGCTGGCTCCGTACAATCCCAGTTTATATAAGCACAACAACACCGGTGAGGACAACGGCGACGCCCACCTTAAAAGGACGGTCATGGGACGGGAGGTTGTAGTAGCGGTTACTGAGGGAAAACTCGACTTCGGCCCATGGGAGCAGATATTTTACGGGGAATTTGACGGGAAACGCAGGAAAAGAGTTCTTATCAAGATAATCGGAGAGTAAATACTGCACTTATTTATCACACTCCGAAAGTTCCTGTTGACTCTCTTGGGGATATCTGTCAAAATATCAAATAGTTATGGAAGTGAAAAGGCCGCTGGTGGGTCTCCTGGACTTCAAATCCAGTGTCCCCGATTAATAATCGGGGAGGTGGGTTCGATTCCCATTCACTTCCGCCAAAGACAAAAAATTGATAACCGCAGAGACGCGGAACTCTGAGTTAACGACATTGAAATTATTGATCTTTTTTCTGTGCCTCGGCGGTGATAAAAAGAGCTTTTACTACTTTGTCAAATTTTAAGCTCTTTAAAAAGGGAGTTTTATGTTTGGTTTAGGAATTCCGGAACTCATAATTATCCTGGTGCTGGTGCTGGTAGTTTTCGGTGCAGGAAAGCTTCCTGAGATCGGTTCGGGTCTTGGAAAGGCTATAAAGGGTTTTAAGAAGGCCTCTTCCGATGAGGGCGAGATAGACGTGACTCCAAAGAAGGTGGAAGGTAAGAAGGATGAGGGAGGAAAGGCCTAATCCGTTCCCTTTTTCAAAATCTCCTCAGCTGCCTTCCTGATCGCAGGATGTATGGTTCCGTCTCTACTTATTTCCTTCAAATCCTGAACGAGCATAAAATGTACAAGTCCCAGAGACAGTCCCGTGGGAGTGTACGGGTTTTTTACCAGAGCCCTTTTTATACTATATCTCTCAGACCATTTTTTATTATTGAAGACCTCCGTTAACACTTCGCCAGTAGTGGGCCTTTTGGATGCTATCTTCAGGATGTCCCTCTCCGTTATCCGCGGATTATTCAAGATGTTCTTTATAACATGAGGATCAGGGTCGTAAACCAGCCTGTCAAGGGTATCCTTGGAAATCCCTTTTGCAAGGCTCCTTTTCATTCCCAGCGTGATGTGGTCGAGGACTTGGCCTTCCACGAAGTCATATTCGCTGTAACGCATCTTTTTTGGAGAGGGGTTGACGAGGAGTCTTGTTACCCTTTCATATCTCATCTCTTTAGAGGAAAGGTATACCTCGCTCATCTTTGGATACCCTAATATTCTGGTTATGGCAGGGATATCTATTAATGAGAAGAGGGCCTCCTGATACCCCGGGGCCCTTTCCTCTGCCTTGCGGCAGATCTCGTCAATGACCATTACTATGGTCTCTGCATTGAGGCTGCTTAACCTCTCGGCAAGGATGGTTCCCCTTATCTTTTTTTCCTTTGCGGTGACCAGGTCGGAAACCAGCCTCTTGGTCCATATCCGTACACTGTCGTTTTTGTCAGGCATGGGAAGGTCATCTATTCAGCGGCAGGCTGGGAACCTGTAACCTCGACGGCAAACTCCGACATATCTGCAGGGAGGTCAAAAAATACTATCATGAACGGGACAGACTTTCCGGGGGCCAGGTTTATATTAGATAAAGAGCCGCCTACCTTGTTTTTCAGGTCAGCCTCTACCTTGCTCTTCGGCAGCGTAGTTATCTCTTTTGTGGAGAATATGTTCCCGCAGTAAACCTCCTTCTGCGCCAATCTCTCCCCCTTCTTGTTGAACAGGGTGCCTTTTATCTGGAAGAAGCTCCTTGCCTTGTTGGTGTTGTTAACAGCCCTTCCAGAGACAACAAACACATTACCCGCCTCAGCATTCTGTGTGTAATATCCATTCAGCTCAGCAAGGTTGATCTCCCCTGTTTCTGCGGTTTTATATTTCATGAGATAAAAAATAGGAACCGCAGCTACAGCACAGATGACGATGACCAAGGTGGCTATTTTTAAGAAGGAACGCCTCTTTTCCTTTTTGACCTCACTCGGGAATTCTTCAGGGAAGCCTGCCTCCTCGAAGCGGTGAAACGGTTTTTCTTCCTCAAAACCACCGGCGACCGGCATTTCCTCCCGAAACTCTACTTTTTCCTCAGCGGGCGGTGTGGGTGGAGGAGGTGTTTCTGCCGGCCCTCCGAAGGCTTCCTCGCGAGGAGGCTCAAAATGGGGCTCCTCTTCTTTAAATTCAACCTCTCCAAATCCTATCTCGTCCTCTTTGAATTCAAAACCTAGAGGGGCCTCTTCAGTTTTAGGCATGGCCTCTTCAGGCTCTGAAAAATTGACTTCTCCATAGCTCATTCCGCCGAAGTCAAAACCTGCTCCTTTTTCCTCCTCCTTTTCCCCTTCCTCCTCAAAACCCCCTCCAAATCCGAAGGGAGCTTCCTCTTTTTCTTCTGCAGAAAAATCAAACTCCTCTTTTTCTGCGGGCTGCTCTGTCGGGATAGGCGGCGGAGGTGCTGTCACCTCTTTCTTAACTACAAAAACCTCCTTACACTTTGCGCATCGAACCCTCGTCCCTTCGTCTGTCACCTTGGAATCATCAAGTTTGAACTTTGTGAGACACTTTGGGCATTGGATTATCATATTTGTTTGACCTCTCCTAAAATTATGGTTCTTAACAACTTAATCGATTTATGAGAAAAAATCAAGATGGATTTAAGGCAGCAGTTGACCCCAGCCATATTTACAATCGCCCTTCCCATTTTTCATGCATTATGCTATTCTTTATCGAAATGGCGATTCCCATAGCTTGGAAGGTGACGTGAACAGGTGGTTCCGTCAAGACGGTTTGAACATATGTCTTTCGATATAGACTTTAAAAAGGTTTTACTGGCAGCCCTCAAAGATGGCGGAGAGTTTGCGGATATCTTCATAGAGAGATCTACCTCTACATCCATTACCTGCGAGGACAACAGGATTGAGAGGGTCATATCCGGAATCGACGGCGGAGCCGGGATAAGGGTCATATTCAATAAGAGGTCGGCATATGCCTTTTCCAATGACCTTTCAGAGGCGTCCCTGCTTTCCATGGCCGAATCCGCAGCAAAGGCGGCAAAGGGTGATATCAATGCCTCTGTCATGGACCTCAGGAAGAAGGAGCCTTCAGTAAGGTTTGATATAAAAAAGGTCCCGTGGGACATACCGCTTACGGAAAAGGTCGGCCTGGTTGAAAGGGCCAATAAGGCTGCCAGGGGATATGATAAAAGGATAAGGCAGGCAGCGGTTGTGTATAGGGACTCTTTGCAGCATGTCACGATTGCCAACTCGGAAGGACTCTTGTGCGAGGACAGGCGGGTAGGAACGGTCTTTCTTGTCCAGGTGGTGGCAGCCGAGGGGGAAGTGGTCCAGACCGGCTACGAGCCTGTAGGCGGTCATATCGGTTTCGAGATATTTGATAATGTGTCACCCGAGGATGTGGCTTTAACGGCTGCAAGAAGGGGTATCATGATGCTTTCGGCCAGAAAGGCCCCGGCAGGGAAGATGCCGGTAATCCTTTCTTCAGAGGCTGGCGGGACTATGGTGCACGAGGCTGTAGGGCACGGCCTTGAGGCGGACCTGGCCCAGCAGGGGCTCTCCGTATATACAGGGAAGTTGGGAGAGATGATAGCATCTCCCTTAATTACGGTTATTGACGATTCCACACTTCCGAATAAAAGAGGCTCCTTTTCCTTTGATGATGAGGGAACTGAGTCCAGGAAGAGGATACTTATAGAAAACGGCGTCCTTAAAGGTTATATGTACGACAGGCTTACAGCCATGAAGGACGGCGTGCGCTCAACGGGGAACGGGAGGAGGGAGTCGTACCAGCACCAGCCGATACCAAGGATGACCAATACCTTGATAGCTCCGGGAGATGGCAGGCCTGAGGAGGTTGTAAGGTCCGTAGAAAAGGGTCTTTTTGTCAAGAAGATGGGGGGCGGGCAGGTAAATACGGTGAACGGCGACTTTGTTTTTGAGGTGAGCGAGGGTTATCTCATAGAGAATGGCTCCATAGGTGAGCCGGTGAGGGGGGCGACCCTGACAGGAAATGGCCCAGAGGTCCTCAGGATCATAGACATGGTGGGGAATGACCAGGGCTTTTCCATAGGGACATGCGGCAAAGATGGCCAGGGAGCCCCTGTATCAGATGCCCAGCCTACATTGAGGATACCGGAGATGATAGTCGGGGGACATATATAAAGACAGCAAGGAGTGAGGAAGGCTGAAGAGGAGGTTCCTATGCAAAGAGTCAAGGCCATCATATTGGCAATTATGTTGTTAATACCCATCAGTTGCTCCCTCCCGCCGGAGAGGCCTGTAACGGAGAATGAGTTACTCCCCCTATTTAAGGCATTTGAGTTTGAGGAGTCTCCTGAGGAGGTCCTGGCGGTTCTGAACAAAGAAGGTGAGGTGACTATCCCTGCCAAATACAGGGGGAGACCGTATTATGTGAAGATCCTCGCTACATCCAGAGGGCTTGTCGTAGAATATTCTCCAAGGAGAGAGGCTCCTAAAGAATGATGATAGTTCTCGGGTTAGAGACGTCATGCGATGAGACCGCAGCATCTGTCTATGACGGCAAAAAGGTCCTTTCTGACATAGTCTCTTCCCAGACAGATATCCACAACAAATATGGCGGAATCGTCCCTGAACTTGCAGCAAGAAGACATCTGGAGACTATCGTTCCTGTTGTCCATGAGGCACTGGAAGGTTCGGGAGTTACGTTAAACGACATAGAAGGAATAGCCGTCACGCAGGGACCAGGTCTTATCGGCGCCCTCCTCGTTGGTATTTCATTTGCCAAGTCCGTGTCATACGCAAAAAAACTGCCTCTAATTGGCGTAAACCATATAGAGGGACATGTAACTGCCATACTTCTGGAAGAAGAGGTAGAGTTTCCATACCTGGGGCTGATAGTATCCGGCGGACACACCTCCCTTTATATAGTTAACGGCATAGGAAGTTACCGACATCTTGGTTCTACCAGGGATGATGCCGCTGGAGAGGCCCTGGATAAAGCAGGTAAGCTCCTGGGCCTCGGATATCCTGCGGGGGCCATCATAGACAGGCTTGCTAAAGAGGCGGACCCCAAGGCGATAAAATTCCCAAGGGCGCTGATCCCAGGCGCCCCTTACGACTTCAGCTTCAGCGGCCTGAAGACCTTCTTGGTGAATCTGGTGCACAGGGAGGGCAAGGAGTTCGCAGAAAAGAACCTTAAAGAAATTGCTGCCGGATATCTGGAGGCGGTAGTGGATATGCTGGTGGATAAGACACTAAAGGCAGCCAGGGAGAATCATTTAGGAACGATAGTCTTGGCAGGAGGGGTGGCAGCCAACTCAAGGCTTAGACAGAAGATGAGGGAGACGGCCGCGGAATACGGTATCAGGGTAGCATATCCATCCACATCTTTGTGTACGGACAATGCCTCGATGATCGCACATCTGGGTCACAGATATCTGGAGATGGGGAAGAGGTCAGGGCTTGATATGAACGGGATACCCGACTGGCCGTTGCCTCAATAGAGATTTAAAGATGTCACCCTTTTTATCCTTCTTATTTCATAAGGTAAATGAGACATCCATTTATTCTATGCTCTATGCTGTAACAGGTGACCCGTTCAGGACTGATCCGGGGTGCTGGATTGCCTTACAGCTGAGTTCTCCCCTGCTGATGGTTGATATTTGACTTGAAGGATTCAGAGAGAGGAAGGTTAGGATCGCCTTGTCAAATTCCTTCGGTTTCGACAGAAGCAAACAGACATTTGTGACTAATATTATTTATTTTAAATCACCTCAAATTTTCTTCGATTTCCAGCAGTCTTTCAGAAAGTTCACTGTTCCTTGGGTCTCTTGCTATGGCCTTTAAAATACTCTCCTTGGCTTCTGCGACCCGTCCCATCTTCAGGTAAACAAGCGACAGCGTATCAAGCATCTCTGGAGAGCCGGGGTTTCTTGCAAGCGCCCCTTGTACCAGATTCAATGCCTCTTCAAGGCGTGTTCCGTTTCTCGCATACAGGTATGCCAGGTTGTTTGCCGAATCCCAGTTATGGGGATCAAGTTTAAGGGATGCCTGATATTCGGCTATTGCCTCTTTAAAACCTCCTCTCTGCTGATAAATGTCACCCATACTTGAATGTGATTGAGAGAGAAGCTTTCTTTCGTCAAGAATATTCATGTTTACCACAAGAGTTGCAGGAACCAGGACTACCGCAGTTAATAGTAATTTTTTGTAAGCCTGTGTCCTCATGCTGTTTATTATAAAAACCAGAGTATAGGATGCAAAGGGAAGAAGCATAAGGGCGCCAGGGAGCCGGTATCTGGAGGTAATGTAGAAGAGTACAAGTGATGCCATATAAATAATGATGAATCCGGATACAACTCTTCCCTTTTTGAACTCTTTAAAAGAGATCAATATCCCCGCGATTCCCAGTGGGGCAATAATGCCGAAGGTCAAAAACAGGTTAAGCATTGGGATCATATCTCTGAAGAAGTAATAATTATACACATCCGGGACCTCATAATGGTTCCAGAACAACAGAACTTTCCGGCCCAGGAGGATTATAAACTTATCTGGCTCCTGCTCTGCAAAAGCAACTCCTTTATTCAACCAGAAGCTGGAAACCTCTGAGGGGGTCAGCACTTTTCCAACTGCCATGCTTGCAATGCTGGCGGCATCCTCCGCCTCCTTTTCCGGGATTGTCCTGAGAGACGGTATCGGGGTATGGATACCCACGGCCGATGGGTTGTTTCCTATATAAAAGTTAAGGCCTATGGATGGAACGGTAAGGACAAACGCCTTTCCATAAACAAGGTTTCTCACGGCCACTGGGATCAATACAGTCATCAATCCTGCAAAGAAAATAGACATAAGAATTAGACGTCTTGGAAAGGATGATAGTTTTTTTTCAGACAGCAGATAGAACATGATTATTGCCGGGGCAAAGATCAGCATATTCCCCCTGGTCATGACGGCAAGGCCAAGGGTCAGGCCAGAGAGGAACCATTGCCTTTTACCCGGAGTTTCTATTGCCCTGAGGGTAGCGAGGAGGAATAATGTTGTAAGAAAGATCATCAGGGTGGTCTTTTCTATAAGTCCCTGATACCATATAAAGGGGCCGTAAAGTGACGAAAGGAGCGCTGTTGTGAGACCTACAGCGGGATTGAAGATCATTCGACCCAGAAAGTAGAGAAGCAAACACGTGGTTGAATCTATAACCGCCTGAATGACCCTAATTAACCATAGCTTATGTCCGAATACGGCATAGGTAGTACCAAGGAGATAGGCATATAGGGGGTCCCTGTAGAAAACACCTTTTTCCTTACCAACCCAGTCTCCGGCTGCTATCTCCCTACCCCAACTATCCTCATCCTTTGCATCAATGGTCAGAGTATCAGAAAAGGGTATCGGTTCAACCTGATAGAGATAGGCAAGTCTTACGAACAGAGCAAGAATGAATATGGCAGGAAGCAACCAGTTTTTTATCTTTGAAACTTCCATAGTTTAATGCAAAAACCTGTATTTCAAGAGGGTATAAAGGGCTATCAACCCGTCCTTCAATCGAATTTTTTTCCCCTCATCAAAAGACCTGGGATTATAAGATATAGGGACCTCCATTATCTTGTGCCCGGCCCTTGCCACCTTGGCAGTTACCTCTGGACAAAATTCAAAACCGGTGCATTTCAGATCCAAACCTTTCAGGATATCTGTCTTAAATGCCTTATAATTCCATTTCTAATTCAAATATGTAATAATGGTCTCATCCCATTGGAGGTGAGACTATGGCACGAATTGCAAGTGGCAAAAAGTTGCTTGAAAAAGCAAGGGAATGTTTGGCAAAAGCCCGTACTGTTAGCGAGTT
>JAUSKU010000103.1 GCA_030646755.1 Deltaproteobacteria bacterium | reverse complement strand
TAAACGATTTGCTCAAAACCGTTTCGGTAGGCAACGGCGGTTAAGACAAAAAAAGAGTAGTTTTGGTAATATTATTGCAGCATAACAGCCTATACTGCTGATGCCCCGAATAGCTGCCCGATTCTATGTCGGAATTTGGGAGATAAAGATTAGTTGACAACCCCGCCCCTATTTTCTATAATCCAATAGCCGTTTTATATCATAACCCTATGGAAAGACTTAAACTTTATGGCATTCAGTATCTCAAAAGACAGGTTGGGGAAGGAAGTGGCAGGAGTTTCCCTGCTGTTCGCATCGATCTATCTCGCAATATCGCTGGCCTCTTACAATGCCTCAGACCCTTCCCTGAACAGTATATCCTCTGAGGGCGTAAACAATTTCGGCGGCAAGTTGGGGTCATACCTGGCAGACGGAATGTTTCAGGGATTTGGGCTCGGTTCCCTGATATTCCCCCCCCTCATCTTTATCTATGCATACAACCTCATATGGAACATGGATTTTAACCTGACCAGGGGAAGGATGATGGCCTGGTTCGGGTTTGTACTCTCCTTTTCTTCCCTCATGGCCTTATGGTTCAATTCTTTCAAGTTAAAAGGCTCTATGATCCCTGCCGGCGGGATAAAGGGGACCATGATCCCCGCAGGTGGTGTCGCTGGAGATATACTGGCCCGGATAGTTCTACGGTATACGAGCCCTGTCAGCGGCTTTCTCCTTGTGCTTACAATACTTGTTATTGCCGCAATGCTGGCTGCCCATCTCTCCTTTAAGTCTATCGTGGAGGGGACCCTTACCATCCCAAACCGGATATTTGGCGGGCTGAACAACATCTGGATGATCCAGAAGGAGAGGAAGAAGAGGCTTGCAGGGGCAGCCGTTGAGAAGGAAAGGTTCGAGCAGGCCCACAAGACACCACCCGCCATCATAGAGGAAAAGGTCGAAAAAGAGTTGAAAAAGGCAGTGGAGAAGGGGGTACAGGAGGAGCTGCCCATGGCAGGCTTAGGCTTTAAGCTTCCGCCCCTTTCCATCCTGGATGAGCCTGTGAAGGGGAGCCATAAGGTAGATAAAGAGGCCATGATAATGAACTCCAAGATCCTTGAAAAGAAGCTCCAGGACTTTGGGGTCGAGGGAAGGGTAACGGAGGTAAGACCTGGACCGGTGATAACCCTGTTTGAGTTTGAGCCTGCCCCTGGAATCAAGATAAGCCGTATCGCCTCGCTGGCGGATGATCTGGCCATGGCCCTCAGGGCGGTAAGCATAAGGATTGTGGCCCCCATTCCCGGAAAATCTGTTGTAGGGATAGAGATACCGAACGCCAACAGGGAGTCCGTCCTCCTGAAGGAGATACTGCAATACAACGATTTTCAGAACGCCGGCACAAAACTTACCCTGGCCCTCGGGAAGGATATATCAGGCAATTCCATGGTCAGCGACCTTTCACGGATGCCCCATCTACTGGTTGCTGGCGCTACCGGGGCCGGGAAGAGCGTATCCGTCAATTCCATGATCATGAGCATACTGTTCAAGGCTACCCCTGACGAGGTAAAGTTCCTGATGGTGGACCCTAAGATGATAGAGCTTTCTATATATGACGGGATCCCGCATCTGTTGCTCCCTGTGGTTACAGACCCGAAGAAGGCGTCTGTTGCCCTCAAGTGGGCGGTCAAGGAGATGGAGAGAAGGTACTCCCTTCTGGCCGAACTCGGGGCAAAGAACATTGACGGTTACAACAAGAAGGTCGAGAAAGAGGGAAAGAAGCTGGTGGTTTCCACAAAAGATGGAGAGCCGGTAAGATACCATGAAAGGCTCCCATACATAGTTGTCATCATAGACGAACTTGCCGACCTTATGATGGTGGCGAGGAAGGATGTTGAGGAATCGATAGCAAGGCTCGCACAGATGGCCAGGGCATCGGGCATCCACCTCCTCATTGCCACCCAGAGGCCGTCCGTTGATGTCCTTACCGGCGTCATAAAGGCCAACTTCCCCACGAGGATATCTTTTCAGGTATCATCAAAGGTCGATTCAAGGACCATCCTTGACACCAACGGGGCGGAACACCTCCTGGGAAACGGGGATATGCTGTTCCTCCCGCCTGGGACATCCAAGCTGATAAGGATACACGGAGCCTATGTCTCCGACAGGGAGATCAAAGATGTGGTAAACTTCCTGAAAAAGCAGGGGACCCCAACTTATGATGAAGAGATATTGAAGGTAAATGATGAACCATCCGCCTCTTCGGATAAGATGGAGGACCTGGATGAGAAGTATGACGAGGCCGTGGCTTACGTCATCGAGGCTGGTGAGGCATCCATATCCAAGATACAGAGAAGGTTCAAGATAGGTTACAACAGGGCAGCCAGGATAGTGGAAAAGATGGAAGAAGAAGGGCTCCTTGCTCTATCGGACGGGACCGGAAGGCCAAGGGAAGTCTTAAGGAAGGCATAACGTAGGGGTGGGTTTAAAACCCGCCCCTACAGAATAAATATCAAAAGGAGGTTTATATGTTTTCAAATCGTTTAAGACCGGTTGTACTGTCAATTGTAGCACTCTTTATCGCATCCCAGGGCTGGGCGCTGACGTTGAATGACGTGGTGTCAAAGGTGGAGAACAATTACAAAAATATAGTAGCCTTCAGGGGAAGTTTCAATCAGACAGCCACACTGAAGACCCTCAATAAGGCACAGCAGGCACAGGGCGACATCTTCTATAAGAAACCGAACAAGGTCAAGTGGCAATATATGAGCCCGACTGAACAGGAGATAATCTCTGACGGAAAGACAATCTGGATGTATTTCCCTGAAAACAGACAGGTTTATATCTATGACCTCACCGATACCTTTAACCAGGAGGTCTCAAACCAGGGCCAGATACCTGGGAACTTCCTTACCAGCTTAGGGAATCTGAGCAGGGACTTCAATGTCCAGTGGGGAACTCCGAGGGATCGGGATGAACAGGGGAACTATATGATTGAGCTTGTCCCAAAAAGGCCGATTGTTAACGTCCGCAACATATTTATTGTTGTCCCAAGAGAGATTACGACCGCTTCATCCTCCACATTCCCTGTTCTTGCCTCCACTGTATATGACAGTTACGGGAATATGACCAATATTGAGTTTGTAAATATCGAGGTCCTTGAGACTGCCGATGAGACGGTGGCTTCAAAAAAGAGGGGATGGACCCTTCCAGATTCCATGTTCACCTATCTTCCCCCTGCCAACGTGGAGATTATAAAGCCGCCGCTGACAAGAAGTAAATAACCGTTCGATATGAAACCCATCCCCACCCTGACCCTCCCCTTGAAGGGGAGGGAGTATGAAATCCCTCTCCCTCAGGGAGAGGGGCTGGGTGAGGGTGGGGTATTCATGACTTAATATTATAACCAGGAGGTAAAACATGCCGTCTTTCGACATTGTTTCCGAGATAGATATGCAGGAGGTTGACAACGCCGTCAATCAGGCGAGGAAAGAGATTGAGCAGAGGTACGACTTTAAAGGCTCCAAGAGCGAGATAAACCTCGAAAAAGAGAAAGAGAAGGAAGGGATAACGGTGCTGGCTGATGACGACTATAAGCTGAAGGCGATCATTGACATCCTCCAGTCAAAGTTCATAAAACGCGGCATTTCCATTAAGTCCCTTGATTACGGCAAGGCAGAGGCTGCATCAGGGAGCATGGTCAGGCAGGTAATAAAGCTTAAAAATGGAATCCCGACCGAAAAGGCCAAGGAGATAATCAAGATAATCAAGGAGACAAAACTCAAAGTCCAGTCCCAGATACAGGAGGAGCAGGTAAGGGTTACAGGGAAGAACATTGACGACCTTCAGGAGATAATGGCGCTCCTCAAAGGGAAGGAGCTGGATATACCGCTCCAGTTTGAGAATTTCAGGCCGTAACTACGGGAGAAAATAGTTGAAAGATATATTTAAGAGTTCAGATAAAGATTTCAGGAATAGGCTTAAGGTCATTACTTCCAGAGGAGAGGCTGATACATCCAATGTCGAAGAGGCAGTAAAGGATATTATTGCAGATGTGAGGAGAGATGGGGACAAGGCCCTTTTTTCATATACTAAGCAGTTTGACAGGTTATCAGTTACAAAAAACACAGTTAAGGTCAGCGATATAGAATTTAAGGATGCGAGGAAGGCGGTTTCAAAAGAGATTGTAGAATCTTTGAAGCTCGCTGCCAAGCGGATAGAGTCCTTCCACAGGAGGCAGCTGGAAGGATCATGGTTCTTTCATGAGGATGATGGGGTTACCCTGGGGCAGATGGTCAGGCCTCTCGAGAGAGTTGGGGCCTATGTTCCGGGCGGTAAGGCAGTATACCCTTCTTCGGTACTTATGAACGTTATCCCTGCAAAGGTCGCTGGAGTAAAAGAGGTAATCGTCTGCTCTCCGACTCCAGGCGGAGAGGTAAACCCTTATGTCCTTGTGGCTGCCGAGATAGCTGGAGCAGATGCGGTTTACAAGGTGGGTGGCGCCCAGGCAGTGGCCGCCATGGCATACGGGACCTCATCTATCCCGAAGGTTGACAAGATTGTAGGACCTGGGAATATCTACGTTGCCACTGCCAAGAGGCTGGTCTTTGGCGTAGTTGACATTGACATGATTGCAGGTCCAAGCGAAATACTGGTTGTGGCTGACGAGAGCGCAAAGCCAGCATTCATAGCGGCAGACCTTCTCTCTCAGGCGGAGCACGACGAAATGGCATCGTCCATCCTCGTCACGACCTCAAAAAAGATTGCAGATGAGACTGTTAAAGAGCTGAAGAAGCAACTCAAGAAGCTCTCCCGCAAAGAGATAGCTGAAAAATCTCTGAAGAATTATGGCGCAATAATATTGGTAAAAGACCTGAATGAGGCAGCCGGGATTGTAAATGACATAGCACCTGAGCATCTTGAGCTCTCTGTTGACAGGCCGTTCGAGCTTCTGCCGAAGATAAGGAATGCAGGGGCCATATTCCTTGGACACTATACCCCGGAGGCTGTTGGTGATTATATAGCAGGCCCTAACCACACCCTCCCCACGGGAGGGACTGCCAGATTCTTTTCGCCACTTTCAGCGACTGACTTTCTCAAGAGGTCGAGCATCCTTTATTATTCCGAGCCATCTTTGAAAAAAATAGGCAGAGATGCGATAAGGATAGCAGAGGCGGAGGGGCTTACGGCCCACGCGAATTCGGTAAGGGTAAGGCTCTGAAATGGAAAAAGCATTAGAACTGATAAAAGCTGAGATAAGAGAGCTTTACCCGTACAAGGTCGATGAGACCTGCTGCGCTGTTAAGCTGGATGCCAATGAGAACCCTTACCCATTGCCGGATGAACTGAGGGACAAGGTCAACAAGGCCCTTTCTGAAGCCTCCCTGAACCGCTACCCCGATCCTTATGCTCGTGAATTAAAGGAGCTCATCTCTAAGTGGCTCTCTCTTCCAGAAGACTTCTTAATGCTCGGGAATGGCTCTGATGAACTTATCCAGGCCATCCTGATTGCTACTTCCTGGGGCTCCCCTGCTGTAGTAATACCCACGCCGACCTTTTCCATGTACAAGATAACCGGGCTGGCTGTTGGGCACAGCGTTTTTGAGGTGCCTTTAGATGACTCCTTTGATATCGACCCATCCGCAATTATAGAGATATGCAGGAGGGAAAAGGCAAAGGTAATATTCCTGAGCACTCCGAACAACCCTACAGGGAACAGGTATTCGGACGAAAAGGTTTTAGAGGTGATCAGGGAATCTCACGCCCTTGTGGTTGTGGATGAGGCATACGGAGATTTTTCGGGGAAGAGTCTGATTCCATATCTCAATGACCATATGAACCTTATAGTGCTGAGGACCCTCTCAAAGATCGGGATGGCAGGGCTGAGGATCGGGATAATGGCTGCAAACCCTGCTTTAATAAGCGAGCTTGACAAGGTAAGGCTCCCGTATAATATTAACTCCCTTTCCCAGGCTGCGGCCTCGGTTGTCCTGAAAAATATGGACGTCATAGAGGGGCAGATAGACGCCATTACCTCTGAAAGGGAAAGGCTTTATGATGCCTTGAAAGAAATAAATGGCGTCACTGCATACCCATCGGAGGTAAACTTCATTCTTTTCAAGGTCAAAAATGCGGACATGGTTCATAAGGAACTTATTGATAAAGGAATTCTTATAAAGAACCTCAACAGGCAGGGAAGGCTTGAAAACTGCATGAGAGTCACGGTAGGAACGCCTGCGGAGAATGATGCATTTTTAAATGCAATGGAAAATATATAGATAAGGACGGTAAAATGGAAGTTAGAACACGATTCGCACCAAGCCCTACAGGTTATCTGCATGTGGGTGGCGCAAGAACAGCCATATTCAACTGGCTCTTTGCCAGACACAATAAGGGCAAGTTTATACTTCGTATTGAAGATACGGACCAGGAGAGGTCAACGGATGAGTCGACCAACGCTATTCTCGATAGTATGCGCTGGCTGGGTATGGACTGGGACGAGGGGCCCTTCTTTCAGGCCAAGAGGGTGGATATATACAATGAGCATGTGGAGAGGCTCATAAAAGACGGCAAGGCATACTACTGCACCTGCACCCCTGAGGAGCTTGAGGCGAAGAGACAGAAGGCATTGAGCGAAGGGAAGAAGCCCAAATACGATGGGAAATGCAGGGGGAACACCAGAAGGCCGGATGTCCCGGCTGCCGTCCGTTTCCTTTCGCCGGATGAGGGGTATACGGTTGTGGAAGACACCGTAAAAGGGCGGGTGGTGATTGAAAATGCGGAACTCGATGACCTGATCATAAGGCGCTCCGATGGATGGCCTACATACAATTTCTGCGTAGTAGTTGATGATGCCACAATGGGGATGACCCATGTGATAAGGGGTGATGACCATCTTAACAACACACCCAGGCAGATACAGATATATGAGGCACTCGGGTACCAGATACCCAAGTTCGGCCATGTGCCGATGATCCTGGGCTCCGATAAGACCCGGCTTTCCAAGCGGCATGGGGCAACATCGGTCATGGCATACAAGGAGATGGGTTACCTGCCGGAGGCTATGTTAAATTACCTGGTAAGGCTTGGATGGTCTCACGGAGATCAGGAGATATTCAGCAGGGAGGAGCTTATTGAGAAGTTCAACCTTGAAAACATCGGCAAATCTGCCGGGGTCTTTAACCCGGAGAAGTTCCTCTGGCTAAACGCCCATTATATAAAGGAATCTGACACTCAGAAGCTTTCGGGGCTTTTATCCCCGTTCTTGGAAGCCAAGGGGTTCGACCTTTCCAAGGGTCCGCGCCTGAAAGATGTTGTAAGCACATTAAAGGAGCGCTCCAAGACAATTCTTGAGATGTCTGACTTTGCAGAGTTCTATTTCAGGGAAGAGATAATCTATGATGAAAAGGCGTCAGAGAAGTTTTTAAAGCTGGAGATGGCCGCAGTCTTCGAACCTCTTTTATCAAGTCTTCAGGACATCAATGATGCTGAATTTGGGCATGACTGGATCGAGAAGGCTTTTAATGACCTCATGGCTGAAAAGGGGATGAAATTGAAGGACCTGGCCCAGCCTGTGAGAGTTGCTTTGACGGGAGGGACCATCTCCCCTGGGATATTCGAGGTAATGGAGGTCCTGGGGAAGGATAGGACTCTCCTGAGATTACGGAAGGCTTTGAATTACGTGATCAGCAGGTCGTAAAGGTATTTTCTCCTTGACTCATGCTCAGGTTTACTGTATCTTAAAAAACTGGTTTTTATTGGAGTCACTGACCGCTAAAGCTATTGGGGGATCGTCTAGCGGCAGGACGACGGACTCTGACTCCGTCTACCGAGGTTCGAATCCTCGTCCCCCAGCCATTTGGTCCCATCGTCTAGAGGCCTAGGACGCCGCCCTCTCACGGCGGCAACACGGGTTCGAATCCCGTTGGGACTACCAATTATCTGTTTAGAAGGCTCTGAACTCTTTCAGTGTTCTCTTGGCTTATCCAATCATCTTTACCAAACTTCGCGTAAGAGACAGATCCGTTCTTATCAATCAGGAATGTCATTGGTATGGCTACTATCTTATATGTCTCCGACGTGGAAAATGTCTCGTCGAAGAGAATCTTAAATGTATACCCTTTAGATTTGATAAAGTTAATTATCTTTTCAGGTTTAACGTATTCCAGGTTATCCGCATTTATCGCAATTACTTCAAGCCCCTGCTCCCTAAACCTCTGATTAAGTGCTTCCAGTGACGGCATGGACTCCGTGCAATCCTTGCACTTCATGTTCCAGAAGGTGATGAGCACCACCCTCCCCTTGTAATCCGAAAGAGATGTATTTTTCTCATTCATGTCCCTTAATGTAAAGTCGGGTGCAACAGAGCCAGCCTCTACCTTTGTTTTTCGAGGCCTTTCACTACCCGACTTATCGCATCCTGCAATTATTGCGAGGGTCAGGATAAAAATCACCCATATGATTTTCCTCATTTTAACCTCCTCTAATTGCTGTATAATAACACTTCAATACACGAATTTGAAGTGCTGAATCAGGCGTGTAAATACTATTATCACGGAGGCAGTATGGCAGAAGGACAGAGTAACTGGAGTCAGACGTTTTTCGACGAGGCGCCTGAGATAAGGCTTAAAGACCCTTTGGCTTATATACTTGGGGCCATGGAGGCAGACGGAGTAATGGTGTTCAGGTATGCGGATGCCGTAAAGATGGCAGGGCATTCCTGCGCAGCTGTATCAGGGGCATACATGGTGACAGTGAAGGCATTAAAGGCCCTTTATGGAGATGATATCCCCGTCAGGAGCCAGATAAAGGTCTTGATAAAGGGAGGGCCTACAGACCTGGCATATGGCCCCATGGCCCAGGTCATTTCTCTTATCACAGGCGCTGCAGGAGATACCGGGTTCAAGGGACTTGGGAGGGTTGGCGGCAGACAGAACAAGCTGGTGTTTGATAAAGACGACTTCCAGTACAATACATTTATCTTCCAGAGGGAGGACACGGGAAAGGCCGTTAAGATCGCATACAATCCTCAGGTACTGCCTCAGAACCCTGCAATGGGGGACCTTATGCCTCTCGTGGTAACCGGAATGGCCACGAAGGAGGAGAGGGAACAGTTTGTGTCCATGTGGCAGGGGAATGTAAGGAAGGTATTGGTTGAGTCCGACAAATACCCTGGACTTTTTGAAATAGAGGAAGTGAAAATTTAATAGCTGAAGCAGCCCGTAAGCCGAATTCTGTTCCCCTTTCGGGGTGATGATCATTCATCTATGGCCGCGGTTACCCGCGGCCTTTAGCGACCTTACCCGTTCCACAGTACGGGCAGCACTTCCCTCACTTAAGAGGTTGGAACCTATTTGGTCTTGCTCCTGACGGGGTTTACCAAGCTTCCGGTGTCACCATCGGAACTGGTGGGCTCTTACCCCACCTTTTCACCCTTACCTGCGTAGCAGGCGGTCTGCTTTCTGTGGCACTTTCCTTGGGGTTGCCCCCACTGGGTGTTACCCAGCGCCATGCCCTGCGGAGTTCGGACTTTCCTCCCAATTTTCACCGGGCGACCATCTGGACTACTTCAGCTGATTCTATCCTAAGCCCCTTTCAGATGATTGTCAAGGGCCTCGTTTGCAAGGGAATCGGCCCTGGCGTTCTTATCTCTGGTTATGTGATCTATTTTAAAATCACTGAAACAGGATATCAGTCTCTTTGACTCCTTGTAGAGATCAAGGAGTTTACTGTCTTTAACTTTGTAGATACCGTTTATCTGCCTTACCATGAGTTCAGAGTCCGAAAAGACATGAACTATCTTGCCCCCAAGCCTGATCCCCTCTGTAAGGGCCTCTATCAAGGCCTGATACTCCGCCATGTTATTGGTGGTCTCTCCTATATATCTTTTTACCTCGCCAATAACATGGCCGCTTCCATTCATTACAACAACGCCTATGGCTGCCTTCCCCGGGTTGCCCCTTGACGCGCCGTCAATATAAAAGGTCAGTTTGTCGGATGTCTGCTTTTCTTTTGATGGGATTTCTTCGAATAGTCCAGAGGCCTCAAGAAGCAAAGACTTCAGCTTCTCATTGGAAAGAGATGGAAACCTTTCAAGGGCCTTGGCAAAGCTCAGGGTCTCTGCCAGATGTTTTAATACTTCGTCTTTATTCAACCGTTGTTTCCTTCCCAGTAGAGTATCCTGTGGCAGGAGGGGCACTGGTGCATCTCAGCCCCTTTCTGGACCTGGTTGTAAAGTTGCGGAGGCAGGCCCATGTGGCATCCTGTGCAGGCGCCATTTTTTACAGGAACCACTGTAGTGGCATTCCTCCTCTCGGAAACCTTCTGGTACATCTTCAAGACATTGGGTTTGACGGTCTTGGCTATCACGTCCCACTTACTCTTTTCACCGTCAAATTCCGCATCTATCCTGGCAAGTTCTCCCTCCAGGATATCCTTTTCCTTCGCGTACTCTTCTTCTTTAACCCTTATCGCCTCAGCCTTTTCTGATGCAACCTTCTCTCTATCCTCTACATCAGCGATAAGTTTCAGGATGTCCTCTTCCCTGCTGGCGTTCAGCTTCTTTCCCTGCTCAACCTCTTTGACAAGGGCCTGGTACTCCTTTTGGGTCTTTATGTCCTTGAGCCGTCCTTCGCTCTTGTGAATCCTTTCTATCTCCATCTGAAGAAGCCCTTCCTTTGTCCTCCTATCCTTCTTCAGCTCTTCCAACTCAGCCTTGTACTGTTCCGAATCCGCCTTCATGGCATCAAGTCCGGCCCTGATTCCTGCGAGATGCCTTGGGGTCTCTTCCCTTTTCCTCTGCATCTCCCCTATTACTGCATCCACCTTCTGAAGCTCTACCAATAACTTTATCTGCTCTTGCAAGACTTACCTCCTATTTATGCTATTGTCCTACCAAATATTTAAAGGGTCCCGCCCCCAGTGTATGTGAAGATTCATTGAAATACCGTCTTTCTCCAATGCCTCTTTTATGATAGAGGCCATGACAGGGAGGATTACCGATTCAGAAGCAAAGTGGCCTATGTCTATGACAGATATGCCGTAGGCCTCGGCATCCTTGGCAGCATGGTATTTCACATCCCCAGTTATAATGAGGTCTGCCCCGTTTTCTGCGGCATCCCTGATCAGGGAGCCGCCGCTTCCTCCGCATACGGCAACCCTCTTAATCCTCCGCCCCATGTCACCTACAATAGTTACATGAGATATGGAGAAATCGGCCTTTATCCTTTCTGCGATATTCTCGAGTGTTTCCTCAGATGCGACCTCTCCGATCCTTCCGATATCCGCAAGAAGAGTTACATTTGAGAGACCTATCCTTTTGGCGAGGGTGTCGTTCACCCCGCCTTCCATGACATCAAGGTTTGTATGGGCCGAATATACTGCTATCCGGTCCGTTACAGCCCTTTCAAGGAGCCTGCCGACAGGGGTTCCAAGTTCAAGCCGCTTGATAGGGCTGAATATCAGTGGATGATGAGTAAGGGCGATATTTGCGTCCAGTTCCCTTGCCTTGTCGAACAACGAGATGTCCGCATCCAGTGATATGATAATCCCTTTAGCTGGCCAGTCCAGGCTCCCAACCTGGAGCCCTGAGTTGTCCCAATCCCTGGCTAGGGTCTCCGGTATAACTCTCCCAACTATCCTGAGGACATCGCCAATTTTTGCCATAAGATAATAAAAAAGGTGCACCTTTCGGTGCACCTTTAGGCCTCTCAGTTTCTTAAGTCATGAGAGTCAGAGCAATCAAATTTATTATTTTTAAGATCTGTCATATATGGGTAATGGTGGGCCCACCTGGACTCGAACCAGGGACCGACCGGTTATGAGCCGGTGGCTCTAACCAACTGAGCTATGGGCCCCCAAGGAAAACGGTATTTTACCCATTAACCATTACATATGTCAAGGGGAAAAGTCCCGTTTTAAACCAAATCCCTTATTTTTTATTTTTATCCCTCTACAAAGCTCTTCAGCCTCTTTGCCCGGCTGGGATGTCTAAGTTTTCTGAGGGCCTTTGCCTCGATCTGTCTTATCCTTTCCCTTGTTACATCAAAGTCCTGGCCTACCTCCTCCAAGGTGTGATCGGACTTTTCACCGATCCCGAACCTCATCCTCAAGACCTTTGCCTCCCTTGGAGTCAATGTTGCCAGGACCTTGTTGGTAACCTCTGTAAGATTGGAGCTGATTACAGCCTCAACAGGAGAAGGTATCGTCTTGTCCTCAATGAAATCACCGAGATTGCTGTCTTCCTCCTCCCCAATGGGTGTTTCAAGGGATATCGGCTCCTTGGCTATCTTTAATATCTTTCTCACTTTGTCAAGAGGCAGCTCCATCTTCTCGGCTATCTCTTCAGGCACCGGCTCCCTTCCCTTTTCCTGGACCAGGTACCTGGAAGTCCTTATCAGCTTATTTATTGTTTCTATCATGTGGACAGGGATCCTTATGGTCCTGGCCTGATCAGCTATGGCCCTGGTAATGGCCTGCCTTATCCACCAGGTAGCATATGTGGAGAACTTGTAACCCCTCTGGTATTCAAACTTGTCAACCGCCTTCATGAGCCCTATATTCCCCTCTTGAATCAGGTCCAGGAACTGGAGTCCCCTGTTTGTATACTTCTTGGCTATACTTACCACAAGCCTGAGATTGGCCTCTACCAGCTCACTCTTGGCAACCTTTACCCTTATCTCACCGTTTTTCAGGGCCTTGAAAGCCTTCTTCATTTCAACTGACGGAAGCCCCGCCTTTTCCTCGAGCTTCCCGATCCTTTCTGTAACGTCTGATATAGCTTCGTCAATCTCTCTCAATCTCTCAGCAGAAAAGCCACTCGCCTTTGCCGCCTTCTTCAGCTCAGCATTCCCCTTCCTCGCCTTTTCAAGGTAACCCATCAGATCGTCTTCAGGATAGCCGCTCTCCATGACAAGGTCTGAAAGCTCTGCCTCGCACTTCTCCAACCTTTCCACCAGAATCTTGAGCTTTTCCGTTACCCTTTCAATCTGCCTGGAGCTGAGGTTGATCTCCTTAAGGGTTTCCCTGATCCTGTCCTTATTCTCGTCTAACTCCTTTTCCAACTGGGCCTTTTTGGCGTCGGAAATCCCTTTGGTCTGACACTTCTTCTGAATAGCGAGCCTCTGCTCATCCAGGCCCCTTAACTGCTCTTCAAGTTTCAGGAACCTGTCAGTATGGTGCCTCTGCTCCTCTTCAGTAGATTCATCGTCTATCCCTTTTACAACCTCGACTATAGAGGCCTTAACTTTTCTTATCTTTTCGCCCATTCCAAGGACTTCTTTTACTGTCAGAGGGGAGTTTAGTATCACATTCAGGACCTCCCTCTCCCCCCTCTCTATCCTCTTTGCTATCTCAACCTCTTTATCTTTAGTAAGCAGGGAAACGGAACCCATCTCCTTAAGGTACATTCTGACAGGATCTCCGATCCTTCCAAGAAACTCTACTACCTCTTCCACCTCGGGCTCAAATTCCCCCTCGGCCTCTTCTACCCTGTGTTCGGTTATCTTTACCCTCTGTGAGGCGTCTACTACCTCTATGTCCATATCTCCAAACATGGTCATCACGTCATCCAGCTGGTCTGGAGATACCATTCCTGTAGGCAGGGCATCGTTGACGTCGTCATAGGTCAGGTATCCCTTCTCCTTACCCATGGAGACCAACTGCTCTACCTCTTTCATCTTCTTTGCGTCCTTTACCATCATACCTCCTCAATAATGAGGCAGAGGTAAAGGTACAGGTAAAGCGAGTTCTTTGCCTTTACCTTTACCTTTACCTTCACCTTTACCTTACTTAAGTTGTCTATGTCTTCCCCTAAGTTCCATCAGGAGATCCTCGTCTCCCTTTTTGGCCGCTTCTTCCATCTCCTTCCGAAGCCTCTCCTTATCCTTTCTGAGTTTGTGCAGCCTAAGACTCTTGATGCAGTCATCGAGTTCCTTTTCAGGTTCATCAGTCTCAAGCATCTCCATTACAAGTTTTAGATAAACCCCTCTATCCTCCTCGTCTTCAAAATACTCTACAAGGTCGACACCCGCCGGAGCGGCAAAAAGGCCCTCTCCAAACAATCTCAGCCTTTCATCCTGGAAATCACTCAAGACCCCGCTGTCTATGACCTTTTCCATTAGTTCGGGATATCTTATGGCCATCTGGATGACCTTTTTTTCTGCCGTAAGTGTAACAGCCGGGTTAACACCTTTTTGCAATTTTACATCAAACTTTTTAGGGGCGCTACCACCCCTCTTTCTCATCTCCTTAAAAAGCAACTCCTCATTAACCCCTATCCTCTCTGAAACTATCTTGAGATAGTGTCCCTGCTCTATCTTGCTCGGCAACCTTTCTATATACGGAAGGACCTCGTCTACGACCTTTAGCTTTCCCTGTATCTCCTCTGCGTTCTTCCCCTTCAGCGCCTCGTTTATAAAAAATTCCATAAGGGGCCTTGCTGACTTAATCTCTTTCCTGAACCGGTCAGCACCAGTCTCCCTTACAAAGGTATCAGGGTCATGCCCCTCAGGCATTGACAATACCCTTGCCCTTACCCCTTCAGTTAAAAAAAGGTCCAATGCCCTCAGGGTCGCCTTCACGCCAGCCTTGTCCGCATCAAATACTGTGACAATATTTTCGGTAAGCCTCTTTATCAGGCGCAGATGTCCGGCAGTCAGAGCGGTACCGAGGGTTGCAACAGAATTTTTTATACCTGCCTGATGAAGGGAGAGAAGGTCCATGTAACCCTCCACTATCAAGGCCTCATCTGCCTCCTTTATCCATTTCTTGGCAACGGTCAGGCCGTAAAGAGAATCCGACTTCTTAAACAGGGCAGACTCAGATGAGTTGAGGTACTTGGGCTCAGATCCGTCTATGCTCCTGCCGCCGAAACCTATGACTTGACCATGGATATCGAAGATCGGGAATATGATCCTGCCCCTGAACCTGTCGTAATATCCCCCGCTCTTCTTGGGGATTATCAATCCAAGCTCCTCGGCCATTGTAAGGGATGCCTTTTTTTTAGAGAGAAAAACATAAAGGCTGTCCCACCCATCCCCTCCATACCCGAGTTTATAATCGTTTACAATATCCTCTGTTAATCCTCTTTTCTCTAAATACCCCCTTCCCTTGTCTGAATCCTTTAGTGCCCTATGATAGAAAGAGGCAGCAGCCTCATTGACCTCAAAAAGGCCGGACCTTTTATCGTTTTTGGCAGATGATATGTTCCAGTCATCTTTAGGAATTGAAACCCCTGCCTTTTTTGCCAGTTCCGTAACGGCATCGGGGAATGTCATCCCGCCTGCCTTCATGAGAAATGTTATTGCATTCCCTCCCGCACCGCATCCAAAGCAGTGGAATATCTGCTTCTCCTCGTTAACGGTAAAGGAAGGGGTCTTTTCTGAGTGAAAGGGACATAACCCCTTATAGTTTACGCCAACCTTTTTTAGGGGGAGAAAATCCGAGACGACATCGATGATGTTTATCCGTTCCTTTATCTGACTTATCAACTCTTCAGGTATGTTTCCTGACACGGGACCCCTATAAAATAAAAAAGGGCTCCGAAGAGATAGACGTCCTCAGATACCCTTTAAACTAAATCCAATATAAACTCTCCAAAGAGTTATTTAGATAATCTCTCCCTGACCTTTTCGCTGACAAGCTTTCCATCAGCCCTGCCGGCAACCCTTGGCATCAGAAGCTTCATAACCTTGCCCAGGTCTTTCATTCCTGATGCCTCCGCCTCTACCACCGCCTTTTCAACCTCTGAATCTATCTCCTCAGGGGTCAACTGTTCTGGCAGGAACCCTTGAAGTATCTTTAGCTCCGCCTCCTCCTTCTCAGCCAAGTCAAGGCGGCCTGCATTTGTAAACTGCTCTATTGAATCTCTTCTTTGCTTGACTTGGGAGGTGATTGTTTCAATCACCTCCTCATCGGTCAGTTCTACCCTTAAATCTATTTCCTTGTTCTTAACAGCCGAGAGGAGCATCCTTATAGTTGAGAGCCTGAGCTTGTCCTGGCTCCTCATCGCATCCTTCATCTCGTCCGTAAGCTTGTCCTTCAGGGACATATCATTCCTCGAACTTTCTCGTCTTTTTCATGGCCCTTTTTCTGGCAGCTATAGTCTTTTTCTTCTTTTTTACGCTTGGTTTTTCGTAGTGCTCACGTTTCTTGAGATCTGACAGTATGCCTGCCTTTTCGCACTGCCTCTTAAATTTCTTCAGGGCGTTTTCAAAAGACTCGTTCTCTCTGATCTTGACGCCTGGCATCCAAATTCGCCTCCCTCCATTTAAGGAATTGTCTCGTTAAGGAAATAGTTCCGAATGAGAAGGGAGTTAGTCTACAGTAACCTCATTATTTATGTCAAGAAAAATATTAGGTGGGATAATCTTAATTTACTTCCTTTTTTGACCGGCCTTCCTTTTCTTCAATCCCTGATGTTCCGAACCTTCTTTGCAGCTCTCCATAAACCTCTTCAGTCGCTATATCCATCTGGCCTAAAAGGACAAGGGAGTGAAACCACAGGTCAGCCATCTCATAGACCACCTCTTCCCTTTTCCCACCCTTCCCGCTGATCAGAAGCTCAGAGGCCTCCTCCCCTATCTTTTTCAGAATGGAGTCCGTTCCCTTTGAAAAAAGTGAGGAGACATAAGACCTCTCTCCGGGGTTTTTCTTCCTTTCGAGGATGACCTTGTAGACGCTATCGAGGATAGGCGCAGTAGAGACGTCCCGGCGGGGCATCTCTACATTTTTGAAAGGAGTTTCTATCTCCCTGTAAAAGCAGCTCCTCTCTCCTGTGTGACAGGCAGCTCCCACCTGTTCAACCTTAAGGAGGATGGTATCCACGTCGCAGTCGTAATATATCCCTTTGATATGCTGGAAGTGACCAGAGGTCTCACCCTTTAGCCAGAGCTTGTTCCTGGACCGGCTGAAGTAGTGGGCCTTCCCTGAAGAGAGGGTTTTTTCAACCGCCTCCCTGTCCATATACGCCATCATCAGGACCTCGCCGGTTTTATAGTCCTGGGCTATGGCAGGGACAAGACCCTTCTCGTCAAATTTTATCTCATTGAGGATATTCATGACAGTCTATTTACCACAAAAACACGAAGACACCAAGAAGGAATTAATGCTTTCTTTGTGCCTCAGTGTCTTTGTGGCAGATATTGTATCTTAAGTTGGTTATGGAAGGGTATAACCGGCACCAGCGAACTGGACACCGTTAGGGTCCTGGGCACGAGGGGGAGATACGGCATGCACCCCGCCGCACTTGGGACACTTGGAAACGAAAGTCTTCATTACAAACTTCTCGCCGCACCCCTGGCATGTGGTCTGTATGCCGCCAGGGATGGGGGCGACCGCTATAGCACCACCGTGGGCGCGGTAGACGAATTCTACAAGATCTTTTCCTTCAGAGAAAGGACCAGCACCTGCAGGTCCGCAAGTTCCACAATCACTCATTTTAAAACCTCCTTTTAATAAAAATGACCGTTTGATGCCGTCATCAAACAGTCATCATTATATAGCATACATCACCAAAAATCAAACATGATTTAGGTGCCGTTACGGAATAACTTGTGCTTTTCTATTAGTCCGTTACGGCCCCTTATGCCGTTCCTGCCATTCTGACGTCCAGGTTATTTTTGAACGACGGCTTAGGTCAGATACCTAAAGCCTGATCTCCACTCCCTTTTCTCTCAGATATTCCTTGACCTCCCTTATGGAATATTCCTTGTAATGGAATATCGACGCTGCCAGGGCCGCATCGGCCTTTCCTTCAACAAAGCCACGGTATATATGTTCAGGACTTCCAACTCCGCCAGATGCTATGACGGGTATCCCTACTGCCTCGGATACTGCCCTTGTAAGTTCAAGGTCGTATCCGTCCTTGGTCCCGTCCCTGTCCATGCTGGTAAGTAGTATCTCCCCTGCACCACACTCTTCCATCTTCCTTGTCCATTCTATTGCATCAAGACCAGTCGGGTTACGGCCACCATGTGTGTAAACTTCCCAACTCGAAGAGTATGGAAGGTGAGAGGGTGAGAGGGTGAGAAGGTGAGAATTCCCAACTTCCAATCTTCTTAACTTCTCATCTTCCGGCTTACGGGTTCTTTTCGCATCTATCGCCACAACTATGCACTGGCTACCAAACCTCTCCGCTGCCCTCTTTACAAATTCCGGGTCGTTCACTGCCGCAGTGTTTATGGATACCTTGTCGGCTCCGGCATTCAGAAGATTTCTTATATCATCAAGGGTTCGTATCCCTCCCCCGACGGTAAGCGGCATGAATACCTCTTCTGCGGTCCTCCTGACTACATCAAGGATTATGCCCCTGTTCTCATGGGATGCGGTTATGTCCAGAAAAGTGAGCTCATCAGCCCCCTCCCGATCATATACCCTCGCCACCTCCACAGGGTCACCAGCGTCCCGGAGTTCCATAAATTTAGTACCCTTTACGACCCTGCCGTCCTTTACGTCAAGACATGGTATGATTCGTTTTGCAAGCATCTATTACCTCAAGAAATAAATTTTCTAATCCGAACGTCATCTTACTTATAAAGTCTTCAAGCTGTCAATTCCGAGACCGATGAAACCGGCCCCTTGAACCTTACATCCGCAAACTGTTTAAAGTGGGCCTTGCCGCAATCAATCTTCATCCGCTCGCTGGGCCGCAGTTCCTGGTCTTCGCCTTTTGTCTCAGCCACAAAATAGATTTTCTTTTCTCCATTGAAGACTATTGCCCAGTCGGGATTATATGTACCTATGGGCGTATTTATCCTGAACCAGGAAGGGAGCTTGAAAAAGAACTCAATATTCTCGCTGCTCTCACAGTCTCTGGCAAACTGGTTTTCAACGGATGAATCAAGGGGGATGTAGTTTTCATAAACGGTTTTCTCAGGTTTCTTGACATGATGCGTGAAGTTATCAAGGTAAATTTCAAAACCCTTGTCGTCAAACAACGCCATTTCGTAAATCTTGTCGCCGATCTTTTCATATTTGATGCCGTCCACCATTAACCGATAAAGCTCGTATTTAATGGCTGTTACCGCATTGTCCATAAAGAGCTGGGGGTTGAGCAGCAGTTCACTGAGTCTTCCCGACTTTTTGAGTATTTCCAGAATAGTGCTTCGCGTCAACTCTGTCTTAGCCTGCACGTATCCAAGCATGTCCGGTATCTCAAACCCGTTCCCGTAGTCGTCATTGACGCTGTCGCTTACCAAAAGCCCGTCAACGCCTTCTTTCGTTATCAAAACCCTTTTTTTCGTTGATTTGATAGTCGGCTTCTGTGTTTCCGGCATATTCCTGACAGCCTTTGCAGCCAGGGTAATCAGTTCATTCGTTTCATATGAAACGCTGTATCGGGTATGGAATTTTATCTTCTCCCAAATCTCAAGGAACTTGGGATCTGCCTCAAACCCCTTGCGGAAATCGACCTTCTTCCTGTCTCCTTTGTTCTTCACTCTGCCTGTAAAATCTACCCCGCAATCCTCCTGTATCTCTCTCTGCAACGCCTTTGCAAAATCCTCATACCGCTCATTGGCTACAACGGTCAGTTTATTGATATTGCGGTCAAATATCCGTTCGCCGTTTTGATTTACCGACAGACGCAAACCCCTGCCTATCTCCTGCCTCTTCTTGATCTCCGATCTGGTCTCATTCAACGTGCATATCTGGAAGACATTGGGGTTATCCCACCCCTCCCGTAATGCGGAATGGCTGAAAATGAAGCGAAGCGGGGTATCGGGATCAAGGAGTTTCTCCTTCTCCTGCATTATCAGCTTGTAGGTGTCATAGTCAGCCTGACTTTCTCCCGCAGTGTCTTTCACTCTCCCCTTACTGTCCTGCGAGAAATAGCCGTTATGTACCTCGTCAGCGGCATAAGGCAACAGTCCGCTGAAAGCGGGTTTGGAAATCTCCTGACGATACATCTCCTCAAACCACCCTGCAAACTTCCCTTTTGCCGGATTCCCGTTTGCGTCATACTCCCGGTAGTTCTTCACCTTGTCTATGAAAAACAGCGAAAGGACTTTGATCCCTTTGTTTTTATAAATCCGCTCTTTTTTAAGGTGTTCTTCAACCGTTCTGCGGATCATAAACTTCATGACCTCGTCGTTCATTCCGCCCTGGGATTCCCCTATCGAAAGCATCAAACCGTTGGTGAGGGTTAGAGTGCCGTTCCCCGCGTCAATTTCATCTATAATGAACCCGTCCTTGTAAATCTCCCGCTGCTTGCTGAGCTTGTAGATATCGTCGCCGGCCTTGACGGAAATGGATTTCTTCACCACTCCCTTATCCGTGTTGCAATCAATCTTGATCTTAGCGGTAATTTTGGTCTTCGTTGCGCTTATCCCTTCCAACTGGATAAATGCCTCATTCATGGCATTCTCGCTTATCACCGAGTCAACCTCTATCTGCTTCACAAGGCCCAGGTCATATGCCTTTACAGGATTTAGGGAATATACCAGGTTGTATAGGTTGGTGTGGGTGGCTGAATACCGCAGGGTGCAAAGGGGGATTAGGTTCGCAATCGCCTTCTTGCGTACCTCCGTCTCCATATTCTGCGGCTCATCCACAATCACAATGGGGTTGGCACCTTGTATGAACTCAATGGGCCTTTTGCCGGTGAGCTTGTCATTCGGCTTGTTTATGACGTTTTCGTCTTTAGCAAAGGAGTCAATGTTTATAACCAGAATCTGGATGGCATTGCCTGACGCAAATCCCCGAAGGCTTGAGACCTTCTTGCTATCATAGACATCATAACTGATCTGCGCCTTGTCATAAAGGTTCTGAAAGTGCTCGTGGGTGATTTGCAGGTTTTTCAGTACGCCTTCACGGATGGCAACTGACGGGACAACGATAACAAACTTTTTGAATCCATAGAGTTTGTTCAGTTCATAGATGGAGCGCAGATATACGTAGGTCTTGCCTGTGCCCGTCTCCATCTCCACAGAGAAATTCATCCCGTGCGGAATATTGAATTCTCCCCTCTCATTTTCAAGGAGAGGGGGCGGGGGTGAGGTAATCTCGTGCCGCTGCTGGATACTTTTTATATTCTCCCAAATCTGCTCCTCTGTCAGCTCAAGCCCGTTACCCACGCCGTTCTCGGAAAGCAATGCCCCTGCTGAGGTCAGTGAGAATTCAAAGCCCCCGCCGCTCAGGGGTTGCCCCTCGAACAGGTCAGTAACTGCCTTGATCGCCTCTATTTGGTATTCCTGGTTGCTGTCGAAGTGGAGTTTCATAAATTTACTTTTTCAAGCTCTTTTTCTTTTTTCAAGCATTAAAAAAGAAACCAAAAATTAAAAAACAATTATTTTCAAAGGGTTATGCTGCTTCGTTTTTTGTTTTCTTTTTCAATCATTTTTTTTATGCCAGAAAATACACAGTTTTTGCCTTAGCCCCTTTTTTATCAATAGAGCCTTCTTTATATAGCGCATATACCGCCTTCTGCACATCTTCGCGCGGAACTTCTTTTCGCAGGTGTTCAAAAATCTGTGTGACTGATGAATTGGGATTGATCTTTAAATCTTCGATGATAAGGGCTTTCAGTGTGTGTGTTTCTATGGTTTTGAGCGTTGGCTTAACATTCAATTTTGCGCTAGATAGAAGTTTCGGATTAACGAGGTAGGCCGTGCCCTTTTTACTTCCCCTGCTTATTATAATTCCTTTTTCAGTGAGTTTATAAACCCATGTCCTGAGGCGATCTTCATCGGTAAGCTGCAACTCTCTTGAAAGCCTGGTAGCAAGGATTTTTTTATGCCGGTTAATAATGCCTAATGTAATAAACTCTTTTTGAGAAAGCTCAAAGTGATGAATAATATAATCCATGACAGCCAGGTCTTCTTCATTGAGTATTTTTGACTGCTGGATAATCTTTACCTGATTAAAGTCGGATTCGATATCAGGGAAGGGTTTAACATCACGGCTTAGCTCTTCGTAAATCATGTCAAAGCCGGAACCTTCGCCCTCCATCAATCCAAGATCGTGGAATATATTGATGAAATGCGGATTGCGCCTATGTTTTTGATGAAGGATATTGTTTTTGTTTATACCCAAAGGCAGTCCACCCGGATTGCTGATCTCTAACCTGTCGGGATAAACTTCTATCGCAATATCCGATGATATGGTGAAATTGTGATGCGCAAAGGCATTGATCAACAGTTCCCGTATTACCTTGTCTGAATAATGCCGCACTCTTTTGCGGAACAACCCATCTGGAAATTCATGAAAGTATTTCAGTTCAGTAGCTTTGCTTTCTATATCCAGCAAAAGCTGTTTGGGATTAAACAGGTAATCGGCCCAGGTCTCTTTGCTTACTTTTTTATCCAAATGGTCGTAAACAATATACTGAACCGTGATAGGGTATGCCAGCCGCGCTCTTTGTCTGGGATAACCCAGCCACAGAATGCCAAGATTGGTAGGATTGTTATTATCTGCCAGATTGTAATGCTCCAGTATTTCAATATTCGATTTCTCTTTGATAAAAATTTTCACTTTATCTGAAGAGCGAATGTCGTTTACAAATAGCTTCACTTCATCCGGGTTTAGATCATTTAAGGCAAGAGATGGATGGACAACAAGCTCCCACTGAAAGGCTTGCTTTTCGGCAGCGATTCGATGAATATCTTCACTTCGCACCGGCGAACACTCTTCACCTGAGCGGATATATATTTTACCGTCTGAAGTGGTCGCTGTAGATTTTAATGACGGCTGCACTGTTATAATAAAATATTCGCCCCCGTTACTATGCTTCAGCACCAGTGAATGAAGTATGCTGACAGAAAAGGCCAGCCCGCGCAGCTTTTTTACTGTTTCATTAATTTCTTCTTCTGATACCCTTTGATTCGGCGAAGGCAAATATGTCTTATCTTCAAAGCCGATATAGATTTCCCCGCCCTGAGCATTAGCCAAGCAGACACAAGTCTTGGCCAGGTCTTTAAAATCAGAAGTGCTTGTTTTGATCTTTTTGATGCTCTTGTATTCTTTGATTAATGTTTCGCTCATGCCATTTTAAACCCATTCCCCTTATTATCGGCCCTGATCGCCTCTATCTGGTATTCCTGGTTGCTGTCGAAGTGGAGTTTCATATTTGACCAAAAAGCGGCATTATTCCTGTTCGCTAAAAAAACCTACACAAAATAATTTTTCGTAAAATAATAGACCGACGACGCCATTTGTATAATCACCGTGTTGAGTACATAAGAAATATCTAAAAACATCTTTTTCCACTTCCTCCCATTTTGGATTAAAGCCTATTTCATTTAATTCGCTAATATCTTTAAAAGATGTCTTTAATGAAATGTTCGGCGAAAGAGGACTTCGTAATTTGTGATAATATAGACCCTTAATTATCCTTTCAAATTGAGGCATAAAGCTTGGATTGTCCGCTTCAATCAACAATAAAGGCCCCTTTATTAATTCACCGTCATCAGTAAATACCTCGTCCCTCACCTTGCTCAATAAATAATCACGCTTTCTTTGCCCAATAGGACCAGTGTGTGATTTTTTTACCACAGTCTGCTGTAATTCCTTAGCCCTTGCGTTATCATAACAACCTCCAAGAATAAAGGCTCTGAAAGTTTCGTCAAAAATTGATAACCCATTATTGCATGACTTATGAGTTGGTACTGTAATTAGGTTCCCGGATACATCTGTTGGGAAAATATTCCTTGGTGGTATATGGTCTCGATCCCCTTCCGCAGCAGCCATTATTGCGTTCCCGCAAAGATAACAAAGTTTACCTTTTAACTTTCGCATATTTTATCTTGTTTATTTCACCCTTTTTTTCTTCCCATCACCCTTTTCACTTCCCTCTCAAAATCGCTCTCAAACTCCCTATCCTGAACCACCCCGTATTTTCAAACTCCATATCAAAACTGCAAACGCCATATGGACTTAGCTTCAACCGCCAGCCTTGCCTGTCGTTTAGAGATTGTTTCCTCTGTCCACTCGCTATAATGCTCATTTATTGAGCGGGTCACCTGGATGCTGCTTTTGGCATAGGCTGCTTTCTTGTCTTCAAACCCATAAGTTCCGATGTCCTTATTGATGTTTTTTTCTAACAGCGTCAAGTTTCCTAACCGATAAACACACCTTTCAATAACGTCCTCTGTCAGATAGTTCCAGGCATCACCGGGGTTCTCGGGCAGTATATGCTCTACTGTGTAAAGGTCACTATTCAGGTCTATGTCCGTATGATATTTATACCTCTCAATCTCGGCAAATATGTATTTTGCAATCTTATGATTTCGCGGAGTGTTTTTCAGTATCTTGTTTGCAAACTCCGTTTCAAAACGTTCGTCATCAGGATAAATATCTCTCAGGTCGTTCATATTAAACTGCCTGTTTTTACGAATGCTCAGGGCAACGGCATTATAGGTGTTTTCCTGCTCATTCGGGTTTAAACCGCCTATTACGTTGTATCTAAAGGAAATTATTGAACATGCCCTAAGGATTTTCTTGAATTCGGATTCATCCAGCGAGCTGTAAGTTGCCAGAAGCAATGAAAACGGCTGTTTTATCTGGAATAGTTTCAACTCCCTCAGATAGCTTGAAATTTCCAGTTTTCCCTTCCAGAGTTCATCATCCGGGTTTTGCAGCGCCATATATACATCTGCGCTGGTATTCAATTCTCGAATCAGGGAGAATGCATCTCCCTTTGTCTTAATATCTTTGCGGATTGCCTTAAACAGGTCGTTTTTCCTGACCGTTCTATTAAGGCTGTTCCAATAAAACCTCAGAAACTCAGGGAACTTTTCACTGCCAAGCTTCCCTATTACTTTGCTCCAAAGATGCTCCATCTCATCCAATTCGGATTTATGCGGTGTGGTAGCGTCAACCACTGAAAAAAGGTAATTTTTCAGGAGGTCAGCAGATGAAAGTTTCACTCCCCTTGCATTCAGTGTCTCAAAAACCTTGAAGGCATTCAGTTCGTCAGACACCTTGATTACAGTAAAGAAAAGCTTGTCAACTATGGAATCTACAAACCCTGCCAGGGATTCGCCAGTGACATGAGCTTTTTTGATCCTTTCATAAAACCATGTAAAACAACTCCTCATCTGCTTTTCTGAGACGTTTATATTCCTGAGAGGAAGGTTTTGCAGAGGCACAATGTAGTTTCTGTAGTAATCATCATTGTTACGATTCAGCTTTAATTTGCTCTTAGATATAAGCGTTACCGGGTCTAAGTAACCGATGTAGCTATTCATAAGGGCGTCTTTGCGCCTGACGTTTTGTTCCGCGTCGATTCCCTTGTCAGCCAACTCCTGGATGGATTTAAGTACCGCAAGGATGAGAATGCTCATGGTGGTGAGTCTTTGCTGCCCGTCTATTATCTGAAAATTCTTATTGTCCGAGCTTTGCAGGACGAGATAACCCATATAATGTTCGGATTCATCGACATTAAGAGAACATATGTCCTGCCAAAGGTCATCCCAATGCTCGGTATCCCATGAATAATCCCTTTGGAACTTGGGGATTTCATATCTCAAACCGTTTCCCATCAACTGGCGGTATGTATCACTTGAAGTGTCTCTTATTCCCTTCATGGTCTACGCTCCTTTTGAGTTATTCGAAATTTTCGAATAACTGCATTTCCTTCATATCGTCTTAAAATCCACCCCTGCATCACGCATTTGCAGGACTGTATTAGTTTTAAGCTGGTCGTTCCCTGTAAATAAGCTATCAAGAGTGATGACCTTTTGAGGCTTGGCGGCAATGATCTGTTCAACAAGCTTTTCGCTCATTGCGTCTAAGGCAATGATGAGTTCGTTGTTGATTCTGTAATACCCCCCACCTTGGCCCTCCCCCGCAAGGGTGGAGGGGACTCTTAAACTTCCTCTCCCCTCAGCGGGAGAGGATTGAGGTGAGGGGTGGTTTTGGGTGACATACTGCACTGGGCTAGTAAGCCCATACCCAGCCTTGAGCATAAGCTCATAAAGCATATTCTGCTTCTCGGCTCCGGGCCGGGCGGGATTGGTGAAGACGTCAAGCTGCTGTTCCAGGTTCTCTTCAGTGATTTCCTGGCTTCGCCAGATTTTAAAGCTGGAGGAAGAAAGCTTGAATACCTTGAATCCTAAATCCAGATTACCTTTATCAAATAAATCGGGCTTCTCGGTTTTCTCTTTTTCAATTTTCTTGATCACTCTGCGGATGCGCTCTTTCCCTATATCCGCAATGGTCTTGTAACCTGCCTTGTAAGCCTCGCTAGCTTCATAGCATGGCTCAGGCATCTGCACCAGAATAAATTTGCGGTTGCCGCCGTCTTCTTTGTTCTTGTCAATTACTGCGTGGGCAGTCGTTGCAGAACCACCAAAGAAATCAAGGATTATTTCAGAGTCGTCATTATTTGTAGAAACCTCTATGAGACGTTTTATTAGCTTTGTCGGCTTGGGGGTATCAAATATATTTTCTGGAAATATCTCCTTTATTTCATACCTGGCATTTTTGTTATCGTCTGCAAATTCTCTATCCCACCAAGTCTGAGGAGTAATTCCTTCTTTTACCTCTGAAAGAAACTTTTTTTGCATAGGCCTTGCACTTCCATCAACGCCAAACCAAATCCTTTTATCTTTTACAAGTTCTTCAAACTTTTCCTTAGATATTATCCATGATCTACTGGCAGGAGGATAAACAATTTTACCAGATGGAAGTATTATTGGATAATTACAATTTTGATTAGCTGTTCTTGCGGATAAATCACTTGCTCTCCAAACTCCTCTCGCATCGTTATCTGGGTTCTTGAATGCAGATAATTGTTCTTCATTTCTTTCATATAAAATAGGTTTCCAGTTCTCAAGTCTTTTTGCAAACCCAATTACGTATTCATGAGTCGCCGAAAAATATTTAGCATCATTGGCTGGACCGTACTTTTTCTGCCATACAATTTGCGCCACAAAATTCTCTTCCCCAAATATCTCATTCATAACCATCCGCAGGTTGTGAACCTCGTTGTCGTCAATATGAACAAAGATGACGCCGTCATCGCGCAGAAGGTTCTTGGCAAGGAAGAGGCGGGGATACATCATGCTTAGCCAGTTGCTGTGATAGTGTCCGCTGTCTTTGCTGTTCTTGCGGAAAAGGCCCTCCTTCATCAGGTAACCTTCCTCGTCCTTGTCGCCGATCCGTTTAAGGTAATCCTCTTTCTTCTCGCTGAATTTGTCGGGGTAAATGAAGCTGTCGCTTCCAGTGTTGTAAGGCGGGTCGATGATGATGCACTTCACCTTGCCGTAATAGGCCTTTTGCAGGACTTTGAGGACTTCCAGATTTTCGCCTTCAATGAATAGGTTTTCAGATTTGTCGAAATTGACGGATTCTTCGGGGATGGGCTTCAATGTGGCGGTAGTTGGCTGCTGCAACACCTTAAAGGCATCGGACTTTCCCGCCCAGTTCAACACATATCGCTCATTGGCAAAGTTGATGTCATCGCCAAAAGCGGCCTTCAGCTTTTCCCAATCCAGTTGGCCCTCGACAAAGAGATCAGGGAAACGCTCCCTCAGCTCCTGCAACCTTGCCAGTTTTATATCCAGTGATTCTCCGTTCATGTTTTCTTTACTTTGCAACCCTTATCGCCTCAGTCAAATCAAGACTTCCAGTATATATCGCCTTACCGGTAATGACCCCGACAACACCCACGGCCTCCAGCTCCTTAAGCCTCTTTATATCCTCTATATTGGAGACCCCGCCTGATGCTATTATGGGGATCTTCACGGACTGTGCCAAGGCCTTTGTCCCTTCTATGTTGGGCCCCTTTAGCATCCCGTCCCTGCTTATATCTGTGTATATTATCCCTGCAACCCCTTCGGCCTCAAATTCCTTCGCAAGTTCCGTCGCCAGCTTCTCCGTTACCTTTTCCCACCCCTGTATGGCAACCTTTCCATCCCTTGCATCTATGCCAACAATTATCCGGCCGTGATGTTTAAGGCAGGCGTCCTTGACGAAATAAGGGTCTTTGTATGCGATAGTGCCGAGGATGACCCTGGACGCACCAATGGAAAGGTAGAGGTTGATACTATCCAGGTCCCTTATACCTCCGCCAACCTGAAAAGGTATCGATATGGCATCAGCTATGGCCTCTATTGCATCGGTATTCTTAGGCTCTCCGGCCACAGCACCGTCCAGGTCTACAAGGTGCAGGAGCTCGGCGCCCATCCCTTCCCACTTCTTGGCCATTTCCACCAGATTGTCTGAGTATACCGTTTCCTGGTCCATTCTACCCTGAACAAGCCTAACGCATTTACCACCCTTAATATCTATTGCTGGAATAACTATCATTGTTTTTACCTCAACATTCATTGGGACACAGATAAACACAGATGTTCACAGATTGATCCGTGCTAATCCGTGGCAATCTGTGTCCAATTCGCTTTTAGTCTTTAATATCTCCGAAGTTTTTAAGTATCCTGAGCCCCTTTTCCTGGCTCTTCTCCGGGTGAAACTGGCTTGCAAAAACATTGTCCTTCCAGATGCTTGATACGAAATTAATCCCGTAATCGGTTGCAGTAGCTACAACCTTTTCATCTTCAGGCACTACATAATACGAATGGACAAAATAGAAGTAAGAGCCGTCATCTATGCCTTCCATAGCGGGAGACTTTTTCTTGATAGAGACAGTGTTCCAGCCCATGTGGGGGACCTTTAACTCCAGTGGCCAGTGGCCAGTGGCCAGTGTTTTTTCCTGACCCCTGACTTCTGACCCCTGACCACTGAACTTCACGACCCTTCCCTTGATTATATCAAGCCCTTTGTGTACCCCAAACTCCTCGCTCTCGGTAAACAGCAGCTGGAGCCCAAGGCATATCCCCAGGAAAGGCCTTCCGCTCTCGATAACCTTTGGGACTATATCAAGAAGGCCCCTTTCCTCCAGGTTCCTCATGCAGTCAGGAAAGGCCCCTACCCCCGGGAGAACCACGTGGGATGAATCCATAATAGCCTTTGGGTCCGAGGTCACGATGGCGGTATGCCCGACCTTCTCAAACCCCTTCTGGACGCTCCTTAAATTCCCCATTCCGTAGTCTATAATAGCAATCATAAATATGCCCAAAGACCAAATGCCAAAAAAGAGATTGGACACAGATATACACAGATAGATTATGAATCACACAGATTTTTCAATCAAAAGAATATCTGTGAAAATCATACCAAATCTGTGTCAATCTGTGTCAAAAAAAGCCTGGCACTAAAGTTTCCCTTTCGTAGAAAGTACCCCTTTTACCCTTTTATCAATAGTTGTTGCAGCATCTAATGCCTTGGCAAGGGACTTGAATATGGCCTCGATGATGTGATGGGCATTGCTGCCGTAGAGGGCATTTACATGGAGATTGCAACCAAGATGGTTGGAGAAGGCCTTAAGGAACTCTTCGACCAACTCTGTGTCAAAATCCCCTACCTTTTCCCTCTTTATATCAGCATTAAATACCAGGGAAGGCCTGCCTCCAATGTCTATTGCAACAGATACCAGGGCCTCATCCATAGGGACCAGGGCGCTTCCGTATCTGGCAATCCCCTTGCATCCATCCAGTGCCGTTTTGAAAGCCTGTCCAAGGCATATACCTATATCCTCCACACTGTGGTGAAAGTCTACCTCTGTATCCCCTGTGGCAGCTACCTTGAGATCAAAGAAGCCGTGCTTGGCTATATGTGTGAGCATGTGGTCAAAGAACGGTATCCCTGTTGAGATATCATGTTCCCCTGAGCCGTCAATAACAAGCTCAAGCTCTACCCCTGTCTCCAGGGTCTTCCTCTCAATCTTTGCCTTTCTCATAAAAATCTCCAATTCTTTCTCCCTCTCTCTTAATGGGATTTATGCCCGGATAGGTAGAGGGTTGGGGTGAGGATGTATCAATTTTCTGATTTAAGGACTATAGCAAAATTCAAAATGGTGAGCAAATACTAATTGACGAAAGGCTTTTTCCCTAACTTTTCGTATCGGACATTCGCGCTCGCATGACCGTTTTACCTGTCGCCCCTTGTAAAGGAACGACATCCATCAGAGCGAGCCTCTTACTATCAAGCCTCCTGCTTTAAGGATGGTGCGGGTGATGAGGTAGCGAAGAGGTCGTCATGTTATGCCTGCCCTCGGCAGCAGATTCCCCATGCAGCTTTCCCCAGAGTTTCCCCAAAACGCCAGTTTCAACCCTACGGCGAAAGTACTCAATTTCCTGCTCCGGTGTCATGTCCTTTATTTCTTTATAAATCTGCATCTGGGCTTCGTGTTTGAACTCAACGCAATGGAACCCTTTCTCAGTCTTCATCTATTAACACCTCCTTTGGCGATATTATCGTCAATATACCATAACCGTTCATAAGGTTTACCTGGTTATAGGCCTTCATCTTATCCAGGCGGACGATGTGCTTAAAATTCCAGGATACAATGGCATCGGCCCTTGCCACAGTTGCAGCGGCAACATGCGTGGCATCGTCTACCCATTCAGGCCCAAGGATTTTTGCCTTCATATACTCATTACGCAGATCAAGTATCTCGTCAGTCAGCTCTACCCTCTCCATCGTTTCTTCCGGCAAGGATAAGAGGATATTTTGAACTTCAGCCGGGGCCTTATCCAACTCTGCGATTACAATCTCGCTGAGCAGGAGTACGCATTTACCTTGCCGCACCATTTCAATAAAATGCGTTGAATCATTAGAAAACTCGGCATCCAGGCAACCACCTATTACAGACGTATCACCATATATTCTCGGTATTCTCATTATAAAACCTCGCTATCTAATTTTATACCTTCAGTTCCAATTATGCTACCAAGACCTTTGAGAAGTTCCATGCACGGTTTCTTCATCATAATGATGGCGGCTTTTGTAATTCTCAAATACGGCAAGTGAGTTTTCTGGCATTTCCATTACCTGTCCTCATTGTAGGGGCGGTCCCTTGTGGCCGCCCGTAGTTATACTCTTCACGTTCAAGACTCTGCGAACGTGGCGCCAATGGCGCAGCAGGATTTTAATAGAACTGTCCACTTTATTCCGCCCGACAGGAAACGGTGCGCCGTATCACCGCGTCCGCCTCGAACGCAAAGTTAGACTTTGCTTTTCGTTTTGATGAATTCATTGTAGTAGTGAGATGCAGGTTCATCATTTCCAAGTGCAATCTCGGTCATGAGCTGCAACGACCAGATAGGGCCAGGGATGATTCCTTCTTCGTTTACTTCTTCCCCATTCCAATCTGGGTTTGTTGGTAACTCGACGTTGACTATCCACCAAACCTCGATCTTTCGGAGAAGTTTCACCATCTCACCGAACAACTCGACATGACCAAACTTTAATCCTTTGCTCAGGAAATTTGTGATCTCGTGAGCAAGTTCATTCCTGTAGACCTTTATCGCTTCAAACTGATCGAGGTCGCTTTTTGTTATGGCACCCATCCCCTCCAACCACAGGAGGGATGCATACGTAGGACTTTTATTCTTGGACAGGACTTCCTTTCCGTACTCTTCGCCTATGATTGGGCCGCCTTGATCGAAGCCATCTGAGAAAAAGTCCTTGATCCGATCAACGACACTCTGTTTGAGGATTTCGAATGCCGCAATATAGATTGACGCTGCGATGAGATTGTTTCGCAACGTCTCAGGATGCAAGAACCTTTCCCACGATTTCTGAACGTCGTTCTCCATAACCCCTACATGTAGTGAAATCTAATGCGGCGGCTGATCCATACCCGTAGGGTGATTGGCTCGTGCCCCTGGTTCTCCCGTGAAGCGGTGTGGAGTGGAGAACCAGTTATTATACAGTGCCTGTTATCTTTACATTTGGAATGATAAACGGGAATATATGTCTGCTGTGATAAGTTTTTCCACTTTCCTGAAATGTATTATACTGACTTACTATTGTCAAGGAGGATTGCCCTGGGCTGTATTGCATTGGTGGGGATGGGAAAAGCGTGTTAGGGGGGCCATACTCAATTATGAAATTAAGAAAGGAGGTCCCCCGAATTAGAAGCAACAATGTGAATCATTGGAATTTACCTTGTCAACTACCGCATGAATAACAGACATCACTTCCAATCATTGCCGGACTGCCGCAAAAACGGCATCTTGAGATATTCCTTTGGGGCCTTGACGGCAAAGTGACTTGTCGCCTTGTGCCTTGAGGGACCACTGTGGGCAGAGATTCTGATTCTACGTCATTTTCAATCTCTTCAGCCTCCTTCTCCCACTCATCATTTTCGCTGTCCTCCTGCTCTTCTCCCTCTGACTCTGCATCCTCATTTACATAAAGAGCATCCAAGGCCCCCTTCAAATCAATCAAATGCCTTTGAGTAAAGCGTAACTCCTTATGGACCGGCATATCCAGTTCAATCCACAGTTCATCATCCGGTAATCTATCATCAAGGTCAAGTATAAGACCTTTCTTCTCCCCCTCGTCGGTATTGCATGTATGCTGGAATTCGGCGGCACAGTTGGGGCATAAAGCAAGATTATTGGCCCGATGTTCTTTGGATAAGTTGTCGATAAATGGTTGTCTTTCAAAGTAGTCAATGCCGTTTAGCTGGAATGGCATCTTCTCATGGCAAAGCTGGCAGATTATACTCCCATCGTCAGTTCTGTATTCATTTCTGAGATACTCCTTTGCCTCTGGATTATTGGCATTGGCCGATGTGCTAACGGTTCTCATCCGTTCCTCGTATACCTTGTCGTCCGCCTTAGTCGCATGGTCGCGCGCCTTTTCCTTTCTATGTTCGGGGTCGGGCGTGCGACTTGAGGGGAAGGAATTGTCATCTGGGGGCGTCAGTACGTCTTGTATGTCAGCATTGAATTTGCTGAATAGTTGCTCCAATTTTCCCGCCGGGATACCGGCAAGCTTTTCAATGAAATCAAAAGGAAGACCAAGTTGCTTTCCTTAAAATAGACATTCCCCTCTCAAAAGCGCAAAAACCCCTCTTGGATAAAGGGTTTCAGTGAGGTATACTCCTCACCAGTTAGGTGAAACCACAATATCACAAAGAGGGGGTAGAAAGATGATACAACAAACCTTGA
>JAUSKU010000097.1 GCA_030646755.1 Deltaproteobacteria bacterium | reverse complement strand
TCAAGGTTTGTTGTATCATCTTTCTACCCCCTCTTTGTGATATTGTGGTTTCACCTAACTGGTGAGGAGTATACCTCACTGAAACCCTTTATCCAAGAGGGGTTTTTGCGCTTTTGAGAGGGGAATGTCTATTTTAAGGAACATAAGCACTAACAGTAATCGTATTTATGAAGCGCAACCTTTGGTATGTAAACCGTTATCCCTTACGGCTGTAGTATCTACCAAAATATGCAGGGGGATTAGCGAGGAAGAGGCGGATGGAGCTTATAAGGTCTTTCAGGGGCATTTCCGATATGGAATTCAGAAGGAGGTTTCTGCAACTGCTGATGCATGCGGCAAAGGGCTCATGACATCGAGAAATCCAGACTATAATGCTACCTAAACCCCATTCCTCCCTCCCTGCTTTGCCTGATACAGGGCATCGTCAGCCTTTTGGACAAGGTCTTCCTTCTTTTCCATCCCTTTGATGTAAGTGGCTACGGCATACTCCGACCTTATTGACTCGCAAGGATACTCAGGTTGCATTTAGGCCAATCTCCGGTTAAATTACTGATATTGGATAATTTCTGATAGCAAGGATTCATGGCGTGGTGATAATTAGTCCTGTGGGGTTAGAAAGATGCCGGAGCAAAAGTCGAATCTGAAAAGGACACCGTTATATGATATCCACAAGGGCTTAGGTGCCAAGATGACGACCTTTGCCGGATGGGAGATGCCCCTGGAGTATTCGGGTATCATTGATGAGCATCTAACTGTCCGCAGAGCAGTCGGTCTCTTTGATGTAAGCCACTTGGGGAAGATCGAGGTAACTGGCCCCAAGGCCCTTGATGCAGTGCAGGTTGCAACAACAAATGATGCCTCAATACTCAGCGACGGCCAAGTCCAGTATAGCCTCAGCTGTGACACATTCGGCGGCATCATGGACGACGTCACCCTCTACAGATTCAGTGAAGACAGGTTCATGTTCTGTGTCAATGCGGCGAACAGGGAAAAGATCTTTAATTGGCTCGGCGAAAATATCGGAAGCATTGCGGAGATAAGAGACAAAAGCAGCGACCTTGCCACTTTGGCCCTTCAGGGGCCGCTGGCACAACAGTTGTTACAGAAGGTCTGCGATGCAGAACTTTCGCTGATAAGGTATTACCGCTTCGTCTTGAACAATATTAACGGTATCGAGGCCATATTGTCGAGGACGGGCTATACGGGGGAAGAGGGGTTTGAAATTTACGTTGCTGCTGCCGCGGCAGAAACGGTATGGGAGATGATAATGGATGCGGGCAAGGACGTCAGGATAAGGCCTTGCGGCCTTGGGGCAAGGGATTCGCTCAGGCTTGAGATGGGATATACCCTTTACGGCAACGACATAACGGAGGAGACGACGCCTCTGGAGGCCTGTCTTGAACGCTTTGTTAAATTCCAGAAGCAATCTTTTATAGGAAAAGAGGCATTGCTAACTCAGGCTCACGAAGGTATAAAGAAGAGGCTCATAGGTTTTGAGATGGTTGGGCGTGGAATACCTCGCAGCCATTATCCTATTCACGTGGAAGGCAGAAGGATTGGCGAAGTCACCAGCGGGGAGAGTTCACCCTCTGTTGGTAAGTTTATAGGTATGGGTTATGTAGAGACGCAATTTTCAAACCCCGAAACCAAGATAGAGATTGAGATAAGGGGAAAAATGGTCGAGGCTGTTGTGGTGAAAAGGCCTTTTTACAAAAAAACATGATTTAACCACAAAGGTCACAAAGTGCACAAAGAAGATTTTCATTTGATTCCCTTTGTGTCTTCCGTGTCCTTTGCGGTGAGAATGGAGCTTTGATGCCCTACGTTCCTCATACCGATGCAGAGATAAAAGCTATGCTCCGGGCCATAGGTGTAAACTCTGTAGAAGAGCTGTTTAACGTAATTCCTGAAGAGTTGAGGCTAAAAAAAGCGCTGAACCTCCCTCCCGGCCTCTCCGAACAGGAGCTGGTCGCGGAGATGAAAAAACTGGGCGCAAGAAATGCCACGGTTGACGACCATATCTCCTTCATCGGCGCAGGCGCTTACAACCACTATATCCCAAGCGTTGTAAACCATATCCTCCTTCGCTCGGAGTTTTATACTTCCTATACCCCATACCAGCCGGAGATAAGCCAGGGAACCCTTCAGGCAATATTCGAGTACCAGACCCTGATATGCCAGCTTACAGGGATGGATGTGGCCAATGCATCCATGTACGAGGGGGCATCTGCCACGGCAGAGGCGATCCTCATGGCAAGGCGCATAAACAACCGCAAGAAGGTGGTCGTTTCCTCTGCCCTGCACCCTGAATACAGGGATGTTGTCAGGACATATCTCAAGACCCAGCCGGTGGTCATCGAAGAGATAATGCACTGCAATGAGACGGGAAAGACCCTTCCAGAGGCAGTAGAAAGGCATATAGATGAAGAAACCTCATGCCTTGTTATTCAGCAACCCAACTTCTTCGGATGCCTTGAGGATTTAAAAAGCCTGGGAGAGCTGGCCCGCAAAAACGGGGCTTTACTTGTTGTTGTCGTATCAGAGCCGATATCTTTAGGCATGCTGAAGCCTCCGGGTGAATTTGGTGCGGACATTGTTGCGGGAGAAGGACAGTCCCTCGGCAATTCCTTATCCTTCGGCGGGCCGTACCTTGGTTTCTTTGCCATCCGCGAAAAATATCTGAGGCAGATGCCTGGGCGGCTTGTAGGAGAGACCACAGACAGGGAAGGGAACAGGGGTTTTATCCTCACCCTCTCCACAAGGGAGCAGCATATAAGAAGAGAGAAGGCGACATCAAACATCTGCACAAACGAGGGGCTTTGCGCCCTGGCAGCCACTGTTTACCTGACCTCCCTCGGGAAGGGCGGGATTATGGAGCTTGCAAGGCTTAACCTATCCAAGGCCGAGTATCTCAAAAGGGCTTTACAAGGAAAAAAGGGCGTAAGGCCTGCCTTTAGTGCACCGACCTTCAACGAATTTGCCATAGAGGTTGATAGGAACCCGGGGGAACTCTTAAAAACGTTATCTGTCAAGGGCATCTGGGGAGGGATTTCGCTAAAGCGATTCTATCCGCATCTTGATAAACATATTCTTCTTTGTGTTACGGAGATGAATACGAAGAAAGAGATGGATAGGCTTCTTGATGTCTTGAGTTAGTCACCTTTATTCTTCTAAGCCGTCGTTCAAAATTAACATGGACATCGGAATGGCGGGAACGGCATAAGGGGCCGTAAAGGCTTAACCATAAAAGCACTGGTTATTCCTTAACGGACCCTAAAGTTCCACGTGGAACTTTAGGTGTCTTTTTTGAGAGGGATTTACACTTCAAGTCAAATCAAAATCTATAAAGACAGGCTTTTCAAGGTTTGTCTGCATCGTCCAGAAAGATGCCCTGCCTTTCGCTATCCTGAAAGGCATCCACACCACGTTATCAGCGGCTCCGACTATGGACTTCAGCCAACTGACAGTGCTGAAGATCTCTTCCTTCTCTTTCATGTCTGTTATAAACTCAACTTCTCCCTCAATCCTCATCGTCTTGAACTCTTTCTATGAGAAGAAGCAAACCTCTGTCTTGGGGTTTTTCCGCAACTGCTCGTACATCTTCTTCATGCTTCCAGTGGTAAAGTAGAAGCCGTTCTCGTTACAGAACATGAGCTGCATCCCCCTCACTCTCGGCTGATCTCCGTCCATGGTCGCCAGGAAACAGGTGGGGTTTAGATTTGCAAAATCGTGGCAATCGTCAAAGGTCATTTATTCCATTTCTAATTCAAATATGTAATAATGGTCTCATCCCATTGGAGGTGAGACTATGGCACGAATTGCAAGTGGCAAAAAGTTGCTTGAAAAAGCAAGGGAATGTTTGGCAAAAGCCCGTACTGTTAGCGAGTTAA
>JAUSKU010000091.1 GCA_030646755.1 Deltaproteobacteria bacterium | reverse complement strand
TGGAAATATGGTCTGTTGTATCATCTCTTTAACCCTCCTGGATTTTTGGTTTCACCACACAGGTGAGGATTATACCTCACTGAAACCTTGGATCCAAGAGGGTTTTTGCGTTTTATGGGGCAGCTAACGCGGAATTTGGGGAAGATTCCGCTCTTGACTAAGGGCTTCCCATCTGCTATTTGTAATATATGGGCGATTAACTCAGCGGGAGAGTGCCACCTTCACACGGTGGAAGTCGCAGGTTCGATCCCTGCATCGCCCACCAATTGTAAATTAAATTTCCGGGCACTGAAGAGTGCCTTTTTTGTTGCGTCTTTCTAAAATGGATAAACGAATCATAACCTTAATAACAGACTTCGGCACGCGTGACGGATATGTGGGCGTCATGAAGGGCGTCATTGCCGGCATAAACCCGGATGCCGCCATCATAGACATAAGCCATGAGGTGGCGCCCCAGGACATATCAGAGGCAGCCATGATCCTCAGGGATTCATACCGTTACTTCCCGAAAGGGACCATACACGTTGTTATAGTTGATCCCGGGGTTGGGGGGAGCCGCAGGCCTATTGTTGTTGAGACCACTGATCATATCTTTATAGGTCCTGACAACGGCGTATTCAGTTCCATATATGAATCAGGCGATGTTCAAAGGGTAACAGAACTTTCGAACAGGGAGATATTCCTGCCTCATGTCAGCAGCACGTTTCACGGCAGGGACATATTCGCACCTGCTGCAGCCAGCCTTTCTAAGGGATTGCCTGCATCAGTCCTCGGTTCGGAGATAACGGATTACATAAAGGTCAGCTCTTCTAAGCCGGATTTAAAAGGTGACCTTATAATGGGTGAGGTTGCCCATGTGGACAACTTCGGCAATCTGATCACAAATATCGACAAAGACACCCTTTTCAGTTTTGCAGGCGGCGACAGGTTTGATATAGAGATAAGAGGAAGGAGCATCCCTGAACTCAAGAAAACCTATGCCGACAGTGAGAAGGGGGAGCTTCTGGCCCTGATAGGTAGTTCCGGCAGGCTTGAGATAGCGGTAAACCAGGGGAGCGCAGGGAATACCCTTGGGGCTGAAAAAGGTTCCCCCGTGGAGGTGAGGAGAGGGGGAGGGAGGCATCTCAGGTATAAATTGAATCTGTTCCTGTTTGTAGCCACTGTATTTACCACTTTATTTGCAGGTGCCATCCAACAAGGAGTTAATCCTATCGCCACTCCCTGGAAGATATATAAAGGCTTCCCGTTCTCGTTTACCCTTCTTTCCATTCTCCTTATACACGAGCTGGGGCACTTCTTCTTATCCAGACACCACAAGGTGCATGCGACTCTTCCTTACTTCATACCGGCGCCATCCTTTATCGGGACATTCGGGGCCGTCATATCGATGAAGGAACTTCCAAAAAACAGGAAGGCGATAATGGATATAGGGGTATCAGGCCCCTTGGCAGGATTTGTCGTGGCTGTTTTTGCCTATGCGTTGGGACTATATCTCCCAAGCGGCCAATCGACCCTTACTCTATCACCTGTTGGTGAGTCCATATTGAGCAAGTTCCTTATATGGCTCATAAGGGGGGAGGTCCCCGAATATGCAAGCATACTTATCCACCCCATAGGCTTCGCCGGCTGGCTGGGCCTCTTTGTCACTTCACTTAACCTTCTACCCATAGGTCAGCTTGACGGCGGGCATGTATCATATGCCCTCTTCGGCGACAGGCAAAGGTTCCTGGCAAGGTTCACGGTTTTTATCCTTGTATTCCTTGGGTTATTTTACTGGCCAGGCTGGTTGTTATGGGCGTTTCTTACCCTTATGATGGGCCTGAGGCATCCAAGGCCTGTAGACCCACATACTCCCTTAGACCTGAAAAGAAAGATATTAGGCCTCATTGCATTAATCGTGTTCGTCATCACTTTTATGCCCGCACCCTTTGCCTTATAAAGAAAAATTTTACATACCTTCACTTTTTTCTTGACATAGCGGTCGTGGGTATTGTATAGATTAGCCAAATCCGGTAACCACTACTAATAAAAATCAATTAAAACGCAAGGTTACCGGGTTGGATTTGAGGCCAGCAAAACCACTAAAACCAAGCATCTCCGGGCTATGGCCGTAGATGAGGTTGACAAAAGGATTTAACAGGTTAAACTTTATGAAACACCTTGGCAGACAGGTTTAGAATCAAATCTAAATGGGAGGTGATGAAATAAGAAGGTTTTACTGGGGAGGGACTTAGGTCTAAGTAGGCAAGCTGTAATAAACAATGCCCTTACGGGCAAAAAAACAAACCAAACAAGGAGGAGAAAAGATGACTAAAGCTGAATTAGTATCAAGCATAGCAAAGGATGCAGGCGTCCCAAAGGCCGCCGCAGAGAAGGCACTTAATTCCTTTACAGCCAACGTGACCAAGTCTCTCAAGAAGGGTATCAAGGTTACCCTCGTAGGGTTCGGTACATTCACCGTTTCCAAGAGGGCAGCCAGGAAGGGCAGGAATCCTCAGACAGGTAAGACCATCAGCATCCCTGCAACAAAGGTTCCTAAGTTCAGGGCAGGTAAGGCTCTCAAAGAAGCTGTAAAGAAGTAAATTTAAAAATACTAAGCCTCCCCAAGCCCAGTCCGAAACGGACTGGGCTTTTTTTATGGGAGGTCGGTCCAGGTCCTCTTTTTTCTGTACTCAAGCTTGTTCAGGGCGTTTATATACGCCTTGGCAGATGCCACTATGATATCAGTATGGGCTCCCTGTCCTATGACGGTCTTCCCGCCTTCCTCAAGTCTCACAGTAACCCCACCCTGGGCGTCGGTTCCTCCGGTTATGGCGTCTACAGAATACCTTAAAAGTTTACTCTTTGTCTTCGTTATCGTTGCAATAGTCTTAAATACGGCATCCACAGGACCGACTCCAAAGCCGGCCTTCAGGACATTCTTGCCGTCTGCTTCCAACTCTACGGTAGCTGTCGGCACCGTGACGCTGCCGCTGGACACATTCAGGTAAATAAGCTTGTACTTGTCAGGTATCCTGAGCACCTCATCTGCCACTATGGCGTCCAGGTCCTCATCAAATATCTCCTTCTTCTGGTCCGCCAGCTTCTTGAACCTCTCAAAGGCCATCTCTATATCATTTTCCGAAAGGTCATACCCAAGCTCCTTTAGCCTGGCCTTAAAGGCATGTCTGCCGGAGTGTTTACCAAGGACTATAGCGCTCTGAGACACTCCCACTGACTCAGGGGTCATTATTTCGTATGTCGCCTTCTCCTTCAGCATGCCGTCCTGGTGAATACCTGCCTCATGAGCGAAGGCATTGGCTCCGACAACGGCCTTATTCGGCTGAACAACTATCCCTGTTATCTGGCTGACGAGGCGGCTTGTAGAGAAAAACTGTTCAGTAACGATCCTTGTTTCAAAACCGAGAAGGTCCTTTCTGGTCTTCATGGTCATTACTATCTCTTCCAGTGCAGCATTCCCGGCCCTCTCACCAATACCGTTTATGGTGCACTCAACCTGACCGGCCCCGTTCTGGATGGCTGCAATGGAGTTGGCTACTGCCAGGCCCAGGTCGTTGTGGCAGTGGACAGAGATGACGGCCTTGCCGATGTTCGGAACATTTTCCTTCAGGTACTTTATCAGGCTCCCGAATTCAGAGGGTATTGCATAACCTACAGTATCAGGGATATTCACGGTCTTAGCCCCTGCGGCAATGACGGCCTGGACAACCTTTGCCAGATATTCTGGATCGCTTCGTACAGCATCCTCTGCGGAGAATTCTACATTCTCAGTATATTTACAGGCATGCTTCACCGCCTTTACTGCGGCTTCCAGAACCTCTTCCCTGCTCTTCCTTAATTTATACTTAAGGTGTATGTCGGATGTGGCGATAAAGGTGTGTATCCTCGGCTTCTTGGCATCTTTTAAGGCCTCCCATGCCCTGTCAATGTCCTTTTCATTGGCCCTGGCAAGCCCTGCCACCTCGCAACCGTTTACTGCCTTGGCAATGCGCCTCACGGCCTCAAAGTCCCCCTCAGAGGCAATCGGAAAACCTGCCTCTATAATATCGACATTCAGCTTCTCCAGCTGTTTAGCCACTCTGAGCTTCTCATCTATGTTCATGGAGGCACCCGGCGACTGTTCACCGTCTCGCAGGGTGGTATCGAATATCTTTATTGTTTTCTTTTTCATAAAAGACCTCAAAAACTTTTCCTGCCACAGAGATCACAGAGAAAGTTACTTTATAAATTATTTCTGTGTTTTCTGTGCACTCTGTGGCGTATTAGGTTTTGTTCCCGCCTTTTCGGTTCTCCTCTTCTTAAAGAAGAGAATCCCTTCTATAGGCCCTGAAAGTGCATAACCAACGGCCAGGATGAAGAGCATAACCTCGTGCTCTGCGACAATAAGTATCAGGAGAATGAGAATAGCTACAAAAATTGAAAAAGGCTGCCTCTTGAAGAGGCTCGGGTCCTTGAAGCTGTAATACTTGACATTGCTGACCATCAAAAAGGCCAGAATGTAAGTTGTTATAACTATGGTAACGTGCTTTGTAGTCCCCGTACCACCAAAATAATAGAAGAGCAGCACAGTTGTTGCAATCACACTGGCTGCCGCAGGGGTTGCCAGGCCGTTAAACCTCTTTGACTCCACGGTAGCAACCTGGATATTGAACCTGGCCAGCCGCAGGGCGGCGCATATCACGTATGAGAAGCCGGCAACCCAGCCGAATTTTCCAAAGGGCTGTAGTCCCCAGACATAGATCAGAAGCCCCGGGGCTACACCAAAGGCGATCACATCTGCCATTGAATCAAATTCAACCCCGAACCTTGAGCTGGTACCGGTAAGCCTTGCGATCTTGCCGTCAAGGCCGTCAAGGACCCCTGATATAAGTATATAAACTGCTGCATCATGGAAGTGTCCGTTAAACACGGCCACAATGGCCCTGAAGCCAAAAAACAATGATGCAGCAGTTATCAGATTTGGAAGGATGTATATCCCCCTCATCACAGTATCAGCGCCTGGCTCTGTCTTTTTAAACTTCTTCATTTAAGATATCCCAATATGGTCTCTCCGGCCACAACCTTATCTCCTATCTTGACGTTCAGCGTCGAATCTATTGGAAGATAGACGTCCAATCTTGAGCCAAATCGTATCAACCCCATTCTTTTACCCTTTTCGATAGAATCACCTGGCTTAAGGTAGCAGACGATCCTTCTCGCTATGAGACCTGCGATCTGGACAAACATGATCCTATTTCCGCTGCCTATATCAAGGATAACAGCGTTCTGCTCATTGTCCATGGACGCCTTGTCCAGGTTGGCTGATATAAACTTCCCCTTGTTGTAGATGACATCAACCACCTTCCCGCTGTAAGGCGCCCTGTTTACATGGACGTTGAAGACGTTCATGAATACGCTGACCTTTAAGGCCCTCTCCTTCAGGTACCTCCCCTCATTTACCTCCTCGGTAACTATCACCGTCCCGTCAGCAGGAGATATTACCGCTGAAATATCTGTAGGTATCATCCTTCCAGGGTTCCTGAAAAACCAGAGGACAAATATGGTAAGGAGCGTGAAAAACAGGGCAGGGTACCGTACCCCGAAATACCAGAGCGCAGCACTCAGGATCAGGAGAGGTATGGCAAAAGGCAGCCCTTCAACGGCTATAGGTGTATTTTCGTTCATTAGTTTTTGGACTCATCCACGATCTTACCCTTAGTTATCCAAGGCATCATGCCGCGTAGCTTTTTCCCTACCTCTTCGATAGGATGCTCCTTCCCTTTCCTTGCGAGAGCCTTGAACATGGGCTGGTTCGCCTTGTTCTCAAGCATCCAGTCCCTGGCAAACTGGCCGGTCTGTATCTCTGTAAGGATCTTCTTCATCTCTTTCTTTGTCTCTTCCGTTACGATCCGCGGCCCTCTTGTAAGGTCGCCGTATTCTGCGGTGTTGCTAACGGAGTAGCGCATATTGGCGATCCCCCCCTCATAGATGAGATCTACAATGAGCTTTGTCTCATGCAGACATTCAAAATAGGCCATCTCCGGCGGATACCCTGCCTCTGTAAGTGTCTCGAAACCTGCTGTAATAAGGGCTGATATCCCTCCGCAAAGGACTGCCTGTTCTCCGAAGAGGTCAGTCTCCGTCTCGTCCTTGAAGTTTGTCTCAATTATACCTGACCTTCCGCCGCCAATGGCTGAGGCATAAGAAAGGGCCAGGGCCTTTGTCTTCTTTGAAGGGTCCTGGTGGATTGCAATGAGGCACGGAACGCCGCCGCCCTTTGTATATTCATGCCTTACCAGATGTCCCGGCCCTTTGGGAGCCACCATCAATACGTTTATATCTTCCCTCGGGACTATCTGGCCAAAGTGGATGTTGAAGCCGTGACCAAAGGCAAGGAATGCCCCTTTCTTTATGTTAGGGGCTATCTCATCCCTGTATATGTCACCCTGAGTCTCATCAGGAGCCAGTATCATCAGCACATCCGCCCACTTTGCAGCCTCTGCAACAGTGACAACCTTATGTTTGGCCTTCTTGGCCTTGTCCCATGATTTCCCCTGCCTGAGTCCCACAACTACCTCGACTCCGCTCTCCTTAAGGTTCTGGGCATGGGCATGCCCCTGGCTTCCATATCCGATAACCGCAACCTTCTTGGACCTGATCAACTCTAAATTAGCATCCTTGTCATAGTAAACCTGCATCTTATCCTCCTATTTTTATATTATTGAATTCGATTTCATTGCCACTGCTGCACAGTGCGATGAAGAATATCAAAATATGTCTCCAAACTCAAGATTTTTATATGGAAGCCTGAAGAACTGCATCAGATTGTTGAGGGGCTTAATGAGATTATTGGGTACTGAGAGAAGCGATCACGAAGCCTGACGTGGAGTATCTTTTGAGACGGATATTGGGGTTGTAAACCAGCTTTTTCTTCCTTATTCATGCGCATTCAAGACAACGGTGAATTTAGTACGCTGTTCCCGAAATGCCGGCTGGTCGCTGCTTTCCCTTCTCTTGTCAAAATGAAAGATGCGACCCTCTTTGGCTCAGAAATCGAATGACTCAATGAGTCATCGGTATCAAGCGCCTTGACAGTATCAGGCTTTATCTCAAAACCGATACCGGCGGCCTTCGGAAAAGGGATGCGCCCATTTTCTCCCCTCTTATGAGCTTGCTTTGCAAATACTGTCATGCTATAAATAATGACAAATGGAGGACTGATGCTTTCCCTGAGAAGCGAACTGGAAAAGATCGTTCATAGCATAGAGATAAATTATCATCCGGAAAAGATCATACTTTATGGTTCTCTTGCTGCCGGGAGAGAGACGGAGGGGAGCGACATTGATATCCTGGTCGTAAAAGATACCGATGATGACCCGTGGAGCAGGAGCGCTGAGGTTGATAAATTTATAGACCATCAGGCCCCGGTGGATGTCCTTGTCTACACTTCACGAGAAGTCGAAGAGCGGCTCAAGATGCAGGATTTCTTCATAAAGGACATTCTGGAAAACGGCAAGGTTATCTATGAAAAATGAATTTTTGGCAATCGCCGAGGAATGGTTCAAAAAGGCCGACAGCGACCTCAATTTTGCAAGGGCAAGCTTTGAAGAGTTCGATGACTTCTATAGTCAGATGTGCATTTTGTGCCATGATGCCGCCGAAAAGTATCTGAAGGGATTTATTGCTTCATGCGGCGTTAAGCCGGAAAAGATACATGACCTGGCCACCCTCCTTAAAGAGTGTTTACAAAATTCAAATAACAAAGGAAAACTTGCAGATCTCGAACCTTGTTGCAGGATATTAAACCTTTACTACACTCCTTTAAAGTATCCTTCCCATTATCCTTCCGTTAGCAAAGAAAAGGCTCAAGAGGCAATCGAATGCGCAGAAAGGATTGGGAATGAAATTACAGTCAAAACAAGAAGCGCTTACCTCGCCTCCGAACAGCATTAGGTATACTGTCCCCCGAATTCTCCCCTAAATAAATCCGTCCCCTTTTTTTAAATTAACAATGTCTGGCCCCTTGAACTTCCAAGCCCATTCTTGAGCCCATTCTTGTAGGGTGCGTCCTACGCACCAACAGATCTTTGCAGTGTCAGGTTTTAACCCGCCCCCATCTCTACCCAATTTAATGGTGCGTGGGACGCACCCTACAAACTGATCTTGCCCCTCTGCTATTTACTTCCAATTTTTATTTTGCCTATACAATCTTTTTATGGTACGTTATTTGGACTGGAGGTGTTAAATGAAGATCTCTGAAGATATTCGTCCTGTCTCATATTTGAAATCAAGAACTGCCGACATCCTCGCACAGGTCAATGAGACTCACAGAGCCGTAATTATCACGCAAAATGGCGAGCCACGAGGGGTTTTGCAGGATACTGAATCGTATGAAAGGATGAAGACGGCTATAGGCTTAATGAAATTACTGGCCCAAGGAGAAGAGGACAGTCGGCACGGTCGTTCATCCGATCAGGATGAAGTTTTTTCACGGTTGAATAAGAGACTTGAATCCAGGAAACGGCATACTGTTAATGAACCGTAAGTATACCGTCAGATGGACAGACACGGCTGAAAAAGACCTGGAGGTCATCCTGGACTTCATTGCCGATAAGAGTATAGATGAGGCACTGAATATATTGGAAAGACTGAGAGAGCGGGCCAAAAACCTTTATTCTATGCCGGAGCGCGGCCGCATAGTGCCAGAACTTAAAGAACAGGGAATTTTTATCTACAGGGAAATTATTTCTTCACCCTGGAGGATCATTTATAAAATAAATGACAAGATGATTTATGTCCTGGCGGTATTGGATTCACGCCGCAACATGGAAGACCCAAATTCCGCGTTAGCTGCCCCATAAAACGCAAAAACCCTCTTGGATCCAAGGTTTCAGTGAGGTATAATCCTCACCTGTGTGGTGAAACCAAAAATCCAGGAGGGTTAAAGAGATGATACAACAGACCATATTTCC
>JAUSKU010000090.1 GCA_030646755.1 Deltaproteobacteria bacterium | reverse complement strand
ATGCCTTGTACTGGGCCATACCTTTATCTGCCTGTACCTTGGTTATTGCCGCTGTTAACGTGGTCTTCCCGTGGTCAACGTGACCTATGGTCCCAATGTTTACGTGCGGCTTGGTCCTCTCAAATTTTGCCTTCGCCATATTAATTACCTCCTAAAATTAAGTGGTCAGTGGTCAGCCGTCGGTGGTCAGTTAACTGGCAACTGAACACCGGCCACTGGCCACTTTATTTTATTTCTTATGGAGCCCACGACCGGGATTGAACCGGTGACCTCTTCCTTACCAAGGAAGTGCTCTACCAACTGAGCTACGTGGGCACAATGGAGCGGGTGGAGGGAATCGAACCCTCGCTGCCAGCTTGGAAGGCTGGAATTCTACCATTGAACTACACCCGCGTAAAAAACCAGGTAAAGGTATAGGTAAAGGTAAAAATCTATATATCACTCTTACCCTCTACCTCTACCTGCTTTACTCTGCCTTCAAATGGTGGAGAGGGAAGGGTTCGAACCTTCGTAGGCGTTTGCCGGCAGATTTACAGTCTGCTCCCTTTAGCCACTCGGGCACCTCTCCAAAATTAGTTGTTAGTGGTTAGGTTTTAGTATACTACCGACTAATCACTAACAACTTAATCGCTGACTTAAAATGGAGCTGGCGAGGAGAATCGAACTCCTGACCTGCTGATTACAAATCAGCTGCTCTACCATCTGAGCTACGCCAGCACGTAACTTAAGTAGTTTAAACCTTTGGTTTTATGGGCCCTGAAAGGTTGGATGAAAATTAAAGTGTGAAGTGTATATTACTTGACTTTAGTTTGTCAACAGAAAAATGCATTAGAGATCCAACATCCCTTCTTCCAGCTTTTTTGCCCTACCACTCTTCCCTTCCCAGGGAACCTCGGCATGTACAATATTATAATGGCAGTCTATGCAGGTCTCGCCTGTCTTCTTCATATCCTGATGGGCCTTCTTACCCCGGTCCTTTGAAGGGATTATAGCATCCTCTTTATGACAACCTCCGCAGGTAGCGCTCTTGTTATATATAAGCCTGTCCCTTACCTTCTTTGCCAGGGCAGGACGCCTCCTGTCCCAATCACCCTTTGTGACTATCGGATTTGTCAACTCCACATACCTGTCCTTTATCAACTGCTTAAAAATCAATACCCTCAAAACCCCTCCGGGGATGTGACAGTCTACACACCCGGCCCTCACCCCAGAACGGCTCTTGTAATGGGTCGATTTCTGATATTCCTCATGGGCAAACTTCATGGAATGGCATGAGGTGCACGCATCCCATCCGCCAACATGATGGATGAACTGCCATGCCCCAAGAGCCAAAAGGAATCCCAGGAATAAGATTATAAAAAAACCAATAATGCTTCTTATCATGATTGTAAAAATTACCCCACCTTTATTATTTGTCAAGATTGACAGACAACCGTGATATTTTTCCCTTCCAGTATCTCCCCTATGACTGCCCCGATAATATTTCTATCTTTCAAGGCATTCAATAGCAAGACCTCCTTCTCCTTAGGAACGGAAATCATCATCCCCCCCGAAGTCTGGGCGTCGCTCAAGATCAGTTTTGCATCATTACCGATCCCCTCACCCCACTCCACACAATTGGAAACATATTCCAGGTTTGAAATGGTACCCCCCGGAACAATCTCATTCCTTACGTATTCCCATGCCTCTTCGATCACAGGGACCCTGTCCAGGAATATCCTGGCCCCAACTCCGCTTCCCTGGATCATCTCAAGAAGGTGCCCCAGGAGACCGAAACCGGTTATATCTGTGGCAGCGCTCACGCCAACCTCTATCATCGCCTCGGCTGCCTCCCTATTCAAAGCCGCCATCACAGAAACCGCCTTTTCAATAGCAGACTGGCTGGCCTTTCCCCTCTTTATGGCAGTGGTTATTATCCCTATGCCCAAAGGCTTTGTAAGGATGAGTACATCCCCTGCCCTTGCGGTAGAGTTGGCTATAACTTTATTTGGGTGAACAATCCCGGTTACGACAAGGCCGTACTTAGGCTCAGGATCATCAATGGAATGTCCGCCAACGATGTTTATCCCAGCCTCTCTTACCTTCTCCGCCCCACCCCTGAGTATCTCCTCCAACACCTCAAGAGGAAGGGTCTTGGATGGAAATGCCACGATGTTCAGGGCGAACAGAGGCTTGGCACCCATGGCATATATGTCGCTCAGGGCATTTGCAGCCGATATCTGTCCGAATGTGTAAGGGTCGTCAACCACAGGGGTAAAGAAATCGACGGTCTCAACTATGGCCATGTTGTCGCTGATCTTATAGACCGCCGCATCGTCGGCAGTGGATATCCCGACCAGCAGGTTCGGGTCGTCTATCTTTGGCATGTGGCACAGGACCTGTGCCAGCTCCTGGGGACGGAGCTTGCACGCTCAGCCGGCCCCGTGGCTGTATGATGTTAGTCTTACCTTTTCCTTATCCGACAATATTTACCCTCTGAACGGAGAATTGGTTTATCGCGAACAATTTAACATATTTGTGGGAATGGATGTAAAGAAAATTTAAAAGATTGCGCCCCGTTTCCTCTCATGCTCTAAGACTTCGCCATATAATCTCAAATGCCCGTCTATCTCCGCATCCCGGCTGAACTCGATTGCCACCTTCTCCCTGGCAGCCCTGCCAAGCCTTTCCCTAAATTCAAGGTCAAGAACAAGTCTCTTTGCCTTTCTCAGAAAATCCGCCTCATCTCCCTGCTTATAAAGGATACCGTCCAAACCATCGGAAATCACGGCCCTGTTACCTTCACAGTCCGACGCCAGGACTGCCTTGCCAAGGGACATCGCCTCTAAGATAGCATTAGATAGACCCTCAGAGACAGAGGTATTTAATACAACAGCCGCCGAATCATAAATATCGGGCATCTCTTCATGAGTAACCTTCATGTAAGATATCCATTCCTTCCCTCCCATTGCATCGGAAAGGTTCTTCCACTCCGCATCATCGATGAGGGGCCCCACAATGGTCAGTTTTATAGAGGGGAACTCACTGCGCAGGGCCTCCAACGGTCTTATGGCAAAGGCCGGGCCCTTGACCTTCCTTATGCCGGACGGAAGGAGGAAATTGAATCCTGAAGGAAGGCTGCTTATACCGCCCTTCTGCCTTGCAATCTCTACCGAAGGCCCTATAACTGTGATTTTTCTTGAAACTACAGGGAGCCTGGACGACAACCTCTCTTTTGACAGGGGGCTGTATGTGACAATCCTTGCAGCCTTGTCAAGGACCTTTAATATCTCAAGATTTTCGGATTGCAGGAGGTCTATGTTCAGGTCGGTCCCTGTAATGGTCACAACAAAAGGGACATCAAGCCTCTCCGCCATCTCCATAGCGGGAACGCCGCCCTTCAGGGCATGGAGGGCATGAATTATGTCTGGTCTGAATTGTAAGGGCGGGGTCACCCCGCCCCTACATTGAACCTGAACTTCTATACCTCTATCCCTTAATCCTTTATAGAGTCTGTGGGCTGTTACGGCATTCCCTGTTATGTCAGGAAGGTATGAGGGGGTTACTATCAGGACCCTAAAGCCATTAGCCAATTTTCATTCCCGCCAGTTCTCTGAAAGATATGAGTTTAATCTCATTCGCCTTGACAGCATCCATCCATTCCAAGCCCGTCAGCATATCCAACTCCCTGACCCTCCATTCCTCCTTTGTCCCCGGGTGGGTCATAAGCTCGGTAACACCGTCAGCAATATTTTTCAGGTCGTACGGCTGCCACCCTGTTACGAAATGGTCGACAACCTTTATATTATTTCTCTTCAGAAGCTCTCTCATCTCATCAAAAAAGCCATTGGACCACTTGATAGGAGAGTATTTTATCAGGTCAAACTCCTTGGAAAACCTTATGGTCTTGATACCGTAGGAGACCATCTTATCAACTATCAATGGGAAAAGCTCCGGTATCGCATGGAGGTGATGATGACCGTCTATGTGGCTAAGTTCAAGCCCCGTATTCTTAAAGGCCCTTATCTGGGCGTCTATCTCGGCCTCCACCTCATGGAAAAACCTTTTGTCGCTGAGCATCCCGGATATCCTCTGCATCCCGAACCTGTCATTCCCCTTCTCATCCCTTCCAAGGAGGTCATCAAGGTCGAGATGAAGTCCCACACAAAGGGCAGGGTTCTCCCTGGCAAGCCTGACCGCCTCCCTCGAAAATTCCCTGTTTACCATAAGGGTTGCATTTGTAACAGTTCCGGCCTTATGGGCATTTATGATCCCTTCATTTACAAAGTCCAAAAGGCCGAAATCATCGGCATTTACGATAAGGTATTTCATCTTAAAATCCTTTTTTTGCCACAGAGTGCACAGAGTTTAAATCTTTAAAATCTCTGTGATCTCTGAGACCTCTGTGGCTGATCTTTTTTATTTCGTAGATCTCTGTCTCACAACTTCATACATAACAACCGCAGCAGCAGCCGAGGCATTAAGTGACGAAACCCTTCCCTTTATCGGGATAGATACGAGGATGTCGCACTTCTTTGCCACAAGAGGTCTTATACCCTCCCCCTCCGAGCCGACAACAAGGCCTATGGCCCCTTTGAAGTCAGCAGAATAAAGATTTGCCTTGGCCTTCCCCTCGGTACCTATTATCCAGAGACCTTCTTTCTTAAGTTCATCCAGGGTCTGGGCAATATTTGTTACCTTCACCACAGGCATATATTCCATTGCCCCGGCAGAGGCCTTGTCCACTGATGATGTAAGCCCAACGGCACGGTCCTTGGGGATAATGACTCCGTGAACGCCTGAGCAGACAGCGCTCCTTATTATGGCCCCAAGGTTCTGGGGGTCCTGGATACCGTCGAGGATCAGGAGAAACGGGGATTCACCGGAACCCTTGGCCTTTTTCAGTATCTCTTCCAGGGTCGCATACCTCCCGGCAGCTACTATGGCCACAACCCCCTGATGCCCCTGTGTCCTGGAAAGCCTTGTCAGGGCCTCCCTCGGCTCAAAGGAAACCTTTATATTGCGTCCCCTGGCAAGGTTTATAATCTCCTCCACCTCCTTGCCGCTCCTGCCTTCCGCCAGAACGACCTTCTCGATCCCGCGCCCGGCCTTGAATGCCTCCATTACCGGGTTTATGCCGTATATAACATCATGCCGGCTTTCTTCGTGCCTCCTTGGCTCTTCCGCCACCTCATGCCTTTTTACCTTGCTGACAGGAGACGGCCGGGATTCGCCAAAAGGTCTTCTTGGCCTTCTTTCCAAGGTTGAAGGGCTCCGCCTTTCAGCCCCCTTATCCTCTTTCTTCCCGTATGTTGCCCTCTTCTCCGTCCTGTCGCTCTTAGAGCCTTCAGTCTTTTCATATGAGACACTCTTCTCAGGCCTGTCACTTTTAAAGCTTTCACTCTTACCAAATGAAGTCCTCTTCTTAGGTCCCTCACTACTCCTGCTTTCGCTTTTACCGTAAGACGTCCTCTTCACTGGCCTGCTCGAAGCTGTTTTTTTCTTTATCATCATTTCACCCTTGCCTTAATTTTATTTGAAAAATAATTATCTGCAATACCGCTAAGCATTGCAAGTCTTTTCTGGGATATCAATGCTCGTCTCTGTTCATAAGGGAATATCAGAAATCCAGTGGGCTCTTTGCCTCTTTCACCGTTTTGCTTGGCACACAGTGAGTGTAAATCATCGTCGTCCTTACATCGCCATGCCCCAGCATCTCCTGGATTGTGCGGATGTCGTAATTGGCCTGCAAAAGGTGAGTCGCAAAACTGTGGCGGAAGGTATGAGATGACACCCTCTTCAATATCTTAGCCTTCCTCACGGCCCGCCGTATCGCTTTATTAACATGGCTTTCATGAAGATGATAGCGCCTGTATTCCCCCTCTTCCGGGAGCAGCGTCAATGTTTTTGCCGGGAAGAACCACTGCCAAATCAGCTCCTTCCCAATGTTTTTATACTTCTTTTCAAGGAGGCCATCAACAAAAGCCCCTGCATAACCATTACTCAGGTCTTTTTCATGCAACTCCATCACATATGAAAGTTGTTTCCGTATATCCTGAACTATGGACTTGGGAAGAGGCACAGTCCTGTCCTTCTTTCCCTTCCCGTCATGGATCGTCAAGATTCCGGCCTCCAGGTTAAAATTGTGCAGCCTCAGCTTCATGCACTCAAACAGCCTGAGCCCGCATCCGTACAAAATCTTAACCACCAGTTCATACGGATGATCGAGGTTGTCCAGCATGAAGTTTACCTCATCCCTGGACAACACGACTGGTATATATCTTGTCCTTCTGGCCCGCACATTGTCGCTCTGATCGCCGAAATCGGCCTTCAATACATGTCTGTATAAAAACAGCAGGGCGCTAAAAGCCTGGTTCTGCGACGAAGCCGATACATTACATTCCACAGCCAAGTGGCGGATAAAATCCTTCACATTCTGTGAATCAAGTTCCTTAGGAAGTTTATTCTTCGTAAACTGCTGAAATTTCCTTATCCAGATAGAATAAGACCGCAATGTCTTCTGGGAATAATGCCGGACCTTAATCTCCGCAAACAGGCCGTCATGGACCTCTCTCCACTCTGCTTCCCAACTCCCCTCCTTGGATAAGGAGGGACAGGGGTGATTTGACTGTTTGCTTACCACCCCTTCATCCCTTTCTGAAAGAATTGACGTAGAGGCGGGGCTTGTCCCCGCCCTCACTGAATCGTGACTGTCTTTCCCCTCGCCCCTCAGTGGGAGAGGGTCAGGGTGAGGGGCGGTTTGCAGCATCTCATAATAAATAGCCACAGCCTTCCCCGCCTCTTCCTGCATCGAAAGAGGTTGATTCTTCTCATGCAGCTTAATCATGAAATGCTTAAGGGATTCCCTGTCTGCATACCGGTGACAGTATTTGTGACAGAAATCGAGGTAGTACCTCAACCACTTCTTGTAATTATTATGTACGGAAATCGGGACCGATTTTTTATTAAGCAGCAAGCTATATTTTGTGAACAACGCAGCAGGAATATTTAACATGAATACATATCCTATTTCTTGATATCACTCAAAATGTGTGGTTAGCAGGTTAGAGATTATATTTTTGATGCTTTTATATGTCAATATAAATGTTTATTTGCTTGACATCCATCCTGTTTTTTGTTTAAGTTGAGAAAAACTTGTTAAATATATAGTTAGCCTTTTAATATTATGACATTCATGGAAATCATTAAACCGATTATAGAACTTTTCAAATTCACTCCACGTCACTTTGCATCCTTTGCTATCGCCAGTCTCGTCGTCTTTTTTAT
>JAUSKU010000089.1 GCA_030646755.1 Deltaproteobacteria bacterium | reverse complement strand
GGAAATATGGTCTGTTGTATCATCTCTTTAACCCTCCTGGATTTTTGGTTTCACCACACAGGTGAGGATTATACCTCACTGAAACCTTGGATCCAAGAGGGTTTTTGCGTTTTATGGGGCAGCTAACGCGGAATTTGGGAGAATGCTTAAAGGCAGTATTCCTAAATCTGGTGTATAATTAAATCATGCTGCGTCTTGTAAAATTTATAACCATAACAATTATATTCCATATCTTTTTCCAGGCAGATATACAAGCCTATGCCGAAGATAGATACCTGCTCAGGCTGAGTGACAGGAGGGTGGTCCGCTATGAAGAGATGATGAAGGAGGTCAGGAACAGCAAACTCATATTCATAGGAGAATACCATGACAATGAGCTTCATCACCGGCTGCAGCTCGACATCATAAGGGATCTGAACGATTCAAATATCCCGATAGTCGTCGGGCTTGAGATGTTCACTTCAAAGAGCCAGAACGACCTTGACTTGTGGATTAAGGGCGATCTTAAGATATATGATTTCATAAAGGTATATTACAAGGACTGGAACGTGCCGTGGTCTTTTTACACCGATATCTTTGTCTATCTCAGGGACAACGGAATCCCTGTCATCGGACTTAATGCTCCGAAAGATATTTTACAAAAAGTTAATGAGGTAGGATTTTCATCTCTGACCAAGAAGGAGCTCGAAGATTTTCCAGCCGGGATCACATGCAGTGTGGACAAGAGATACATGGATTTCATAAAAAGAGTATACACTGCCCACGGCCGCAGCGACAGGGAGTTTGTCAACTTCTGCGAGGCGCTGCTCCTGCGGGACAAGACCATGGCGCAGTACCTGGCCGAATACATCAGAAAGAACCCTGAAAAGAGCGTTGTAGTGCTTGCAGGGTCCGACCATGCGTGGAAAAAGGGTATTCCTGAACAAATCCTGGCACTTATGAAAAATTTAGATTACAGGGTCATACTTCCGGGGATTTCAGGATACATTGACCCCGATAGTGTCGGCTCAGAACACGCTGACTATATTTTGATGAGCAATTCTCCTAATCTTGAAGCGAAACGTTAAGGGTAAGGAACTCTTCCATTATGGCCATTCCTCACTGTACTAATCCTTAATGCCCCTGCATCATAACAGACAGATTTGTAATGACTTATACAGCTCTTTAAAGTATAATTTACTATTAATCCTCTCGCCCTGAGGGGTGAGAAAAATATTGGGAGGAAGGAAGCTAATTTGTACAAGGAACTTCAAAAGGCTGTGGAATGCCGCAGGACATTTGCCATAATAAGCCACCCTGACGCTGGAAAGACCACTATGACCGAGAAACTCCTCCTCTTCGGAGGCGCAATCCAGATGGCAGGGGCTGTCAAAGCCAAGAAGGCATCTAGGCATGCCACATCGGACTGGATGGAGATAGAAAAGCAGAGGGGGATCTCAGTCACATCCTCAGTCATGAGGTTCGACTACGGGAACAGGGAGATAAACCTCCTCGACACTCCGGGGCACCAGGACTTCAGCGAGGACACCTACAGGACCCTTACGGCAGTTGACAGCGTCCTGATGATAATAGACTCTGCCAAGGGCGTGGAGACCCAGACAAAGAAGCTCCTTGAGGTATGCAGGCTCAGAAACACCCCTATAATGACCTTCATAAACAAACTGGACCGCGAGGGGCGTGACCCCCTTGACCTCCTGGACGATATAGAAAAGAACCTGGGGATAGACTGCTGCCCTATGACATGGCCAATAGGGATGGGCAAGAGGTTCAGGGGTACTTACAACCTCTACCGCCAGGAGCTCCACCTCTACAGCTCCGAACACGGCGAAAGGATAACCCAGGGTATCGTGATAAAAGGCCTTTCAGACCCGATGCTCGATGAGATGCTGGGAGGCCAGGCGAATGAACTAAGGGAGGAGATAGCCCTCCTCGAAGGGGCTTCCCATCCCTTCGACATAGAAAAGTATCTGAAAGGGACGCAGACACCGGTCTTCTTCGGTAGCGCTGTAAACAACTTCGGTGTAAAGGAGCTTCTTGACACATTCGTTGAGCTGGCCCCGGCACCAAAGCCGATGCAGACAACCACAAGGATCGTCGACCCCACGGAAGAGAAACTGACAGGCTTCGTCTTCAAGATCCAGGCCAACATGGACCCGGCTCATCGGGACAGGATCGCTTTTTTTAGAATTTGCTCGGGGAAGTACACAAGGGGAATGAAGGTAAGGCATGTACGGCTCGGGAGGGATATCCAGATCAACAACGCCACAGTATTCATGGCCCAGGACAGGCAGACCGCGGAGGAGGCATATCCCGGAGACATAATAGGCATTCACAGCCACGGGACCATAAAGATAGGAGATGCATTCACTGAAGGTGAAAACCTGAAGTTTACAGGAATTCCGAACTTCGCCCCTGAGCTATTCAGGAGGGCCAGACTACTGGACCCTATGAAGTCCAAGTCCCTGCATAAAGGGCTTCAGCAGCTTGCCGAAGAAGGGGCCGCCCAGCTGTTCAGGACTGTTATAGGAACGGATTACATCATTGGTGTCGTTGGTGCTTTGCAGTTTGAGGTATTGATACACCGCCTCGCAACAGAATACAGTGTAAAGGCCACATTTGAGCCTATTAACTATGCAACCGCCAGATGGATCAGCTGCGATGACAGGAAGCGCCTTGAAGAGTTTGAAAGTAAGGAGAAGGGAAACTTGGCCAGAGACCTGGACGACAACCTCGTATACCTGGCATCCAGCGAATGGAACCTTAAGTTTGTTATAGAAAAATGGCCTGGGATAAGGTTTGAGAACATCAAGGAACATGCGTAATTCGGTTTTTAATACCACTTTTACTTATGTGCTCAAAATGATATGTTGATCCCGGCTCTAATTATTGAAGAAAGTAAATGCCAAATGGTTTTCGTGGAAATTAGAACCGTTATTCGTCATGACTGTTTAGGTTGTGAAAAATTGAACGGTCTCCCTGAGCCCCTCTTCTAAAGATATCTTTGGCTTCCACCCCAAGACCTCTCCTGCCTTTCTGTTATCTATGACGCTCCTCTTCTGCTCCCCTGCCTTGGCAGGGCCATGAACCTCTTCTGCCTTTGATTCTGTGAGTTTTACAAGCTCAGAGAAAAGTTCGTTTACGTCCGTTTCTATCCCTGTCCCGATATTTACGGGGCCATGAAAGTTTCTTCCTGTTGCCTGCCAGTTGGCCTCAACCACGTCCTTGACGTATACGTAGTCCCTTGTCTGTTTGCCGTCACCGTTTATAACCGGCTGTTCTCCTTTAAGGAGCCTTGTGGTGAATATGGCAACCACGCCTGCCTCTCCATGGGGGTTCTGTCTTGGGCCATAGACATTTGCATATCTCAACGCCACATAATCCAGGCCATAAGTCTCTTTGTAGTAAAAAAGGTACTTTTCCCCGGCCAGTTTTGATATTCCGTAAGGACTTAGAGGGTTTGTCGGATGGGATTCAGGTGCAGGAAATGTATCCTGTTCTCCGTAAACGGCGCCTCCCGATGAGGCGAATATAAATTTTTTAGCGCCGAACTTTATTGAATTTTCCAACAGGTTCAGCATACCAAGGATATTTACTTCCGCATCAAAGGCGGGGTCGGCAACGGAGCGCCTGACATCCATCTGGGCTGCGTGGTGATTTACGATATCCGGCCTCTCTTTTTCAAAGACGGCTGAAATCCCCTTGTCCCTTATGTCGATTTTATGAAAAGAGGCCTTCGGGTTAAGATTCCCGATCTTGCCTGAGGAGAGGTCATCAATAACAGCCACATCATAACCCTCAGAGATATACCTGTCTACTATATGGGAGGCGATAAATCCTGCCCCACCTGTAACTAATGCCTTTGGCATGTAACCTCCTGCAATGATACAAGAATTATTTTTCTACCACCGTGGCATGCATTCCCTCGTTTTTCTTTATCTTCGCGACCTCTCTCTGGGCATCCTCTTTACTGGGGAATGTCCCCAGCCGGACCCTGTACCAGGTCCCTTTCCCTGAAGATTCAGAAGAAGCAATATAGGCGGAGTATCCCGCTTTCTTGAGCTTAGAGACCATAGCATCAGCCAGGGCCTTGTCCTTCATTGCCCCAACCTGGACTGCATATAACTTCTTTGGGGCATTGTCTGGAGAGTGACGAGAACTTGGTGGTTCCTTCATTCCCTTTTTTGAAAGGGTGTCATAAAACGTAATAAGAGGCCTTGAAGTGGCATTGTCCATGACAGATTGTTTTTCATCACCGGATGGATTAACCGGGGACTGCACTTCCGTGAGAGGTTCGATCCTCATTTTCACTACCTGGCTTTTTACCTCGGTGTCAAATATGGAATTGCCCTGAATTTCCTTGCCTATCAGAATACCGAGGACGAAGCTCACAATAAGGGCTGCCATTCCCCCGATTCCTAGTAAGGCAGTTTGGAAGATGCTGAAGGAAAAATTAATTCTCTTTCTTAACATGCATGTCTCACATCGACCTGGGAGCCGATACGCCAAGGAGGCCCAAGGCGTTCCCTATCACAGTCTTTAAACCCCTGACCATTACCATCCTTGCCTGGGACAAAGGTATGTCATCAGTTACGACCCTGTTCTCCCTGTAATAGCTGTGGAAATGCCCCGCCAGTTCCTGAAGATAAACAGTAAGCCTGTGCGGCTCAAAGGATATGGCTGCCCCTTCCACTACCTCAGGATAAGCAGTCAGTGACTTTATTATCCTGATTTCTTCAGGAAGCTTTAAAAGTCCAAGATTCACTTCTGATGCAGTTAGAACAGTCAGATTTCTCTCGCTTGCAAATCTCTCTATGTTGCATGCCCTGGCGTACGCATACTGGAGATAGAAAACCGGGTTTTCGGACGACTGGCTCTTGACTACCTCCAGGTCAAAATCCATCTGACTGTCAGGCCTCCTGGTCATAAAGGTATATTTTGCTGAATCTGCCCCTACCTCATCCATTACCTCTTTTAGGGTCACGAACTCCCCGGCCCTCTTGGACATGGTAACAGGCTGACCGCTCCTCAAAAGTGATACCATCTGCACCAGTAGAACCCTGAGAGACTCCTTATCATGCCCCAGGGCCTGAACAACGGCCTTCATCCTTGGTATATAACCATGATGGTCCGCTCCCCAGATGTCTATAAGTATATCAAAGCCCCTTTCATACTTATCGTGGTGGTATGCTATATCTGAGGCGAAGTATGTGGGCTCTCCGTTTTCCCTGATGACCACCCTGTCCTTGTCGTCTCCAAAGTCAGTGGACTTGAACCACAGGGCTCCATCCTTACCGTAAATAAGTCCTTTCCCTTTAAGTTCCTCTATAGCTTTCTGTACCTCACCATTAGTGTATAGTGACTTCTCACTGAACCATTTGTCAAAGGTTATGTTGAAGCCACTAAGGTCCCTTTTTAGCCATCCGAGGATTTCATTAAGCGCATATGGACCTGCCTCTTCCACTGTTATGTTGCCGCCCTTTTTCAGGAACTCCTGGGCAAGGTCGTTTATATATTCCCCTTTGTAAAGGTTCTCTGTCCACTCCACCTTTTCGCCATTGATCTCCCTGCACCTTAAAAGAACAGAGAGGGCCAGGTTCTGAACCTGGGAACCTGCGTCATTTACATAGAACTCCGTGGTAACATCATATCCGGCTGCACGCAGTAGTCGTGACAGAGAATCACCGAGAGCGGCGCCTCTTCCGTGCCCTATATGGAGGGGGCCTGTGGGGTTGGCGCTGACATACTCAAGAAGGACCTTCTGACCCTTTCCTATATTGCATTTGCCGTAACTCTCCCCAAGGGCCTCAATCTCCGATAGGGTTTTAAGCCAGTAGTCGTTGCTCATGAAAAAATTTATAAATCCGGGCCCAGCAATCTCCGCCTTATCTATTATGGGATGCCCTGTGATTTTCTTTATGATGGTTTCAGCTATCTTTCTCGGAGGCTTCCCCTCTGTTTGGGCCATCTTCATGGCTATGTTGACTGCAAAGTCGCCGTGCTCAGCGTTTTTTGACGCTTCCAGGTATAACGGAGGTAGGTCTCTTGTCTTTATTTCACCTTCAGCCTGTGCCTCAACGATCGCATTCCTGATTATCTCTATAAGCGTTTCCTTCATTTCTTTTCCTTTTCCTCTGCTTTTTCAGGCCTATCTTTTATCGTAACGTCCTTGCTGTAGTCCGAGCAGTGCAGCGCATCATGAGAGAGGGAAAACTTCTTCCGGCATCCCTCCCTCCAGGCGCATATCCCGCATAATTTTGCGTAATCTAATGTCATTAACTACCCCTTCGCCTTTGTAATCTCTTCATACATTTCAGGTCTTCTGTCCTTTAAGAAACTCCATTCTTTTCTCGTCCTCTCCACCATTTTCAGGTCTACCGAACAGATGACCACCCCCTCCTGTTCACCGCTAGGGGTGCCTGTCATGTCCCCTTCAGGATTCACACAGAAACTTTTGCCGTAGAATTCCTGTTTCTCCTCTTTCCCGATCCTGTTAACCCTGAAGATATATACACCGTTCGCTATGGCATTGGCGGATATAGATTTCTCCCATGTGGGCTGAGATGCATTGGACGCGGCTGCTGTCGGTGAAAATATTATTTGCGCACCCTTCAAGGCCAGGATCCTTGCCCCTTCCGGGAAGAAATTGTCCCATCCGGTCTGGACACCTATTTTTGCAATGCCGATATCAAATACAGGAAACCCGAGATTCCCTGAGGTGAAATATTGACTTTCTTCATAAAGGGGGATCTTTGGTATGTGTATCTTCCTGTACACTCCGAGGAGTTCGCCGTCTGAACCTGCTACTGCTGCGGAGTTATAAAATGTATCGCCGTTTCTTTCAAAGAATGGGGCGATCACAGTTGTCCCAGCTTCTTTCGCCGCCCTTTTTATCGATGTTATGGTCTTCCCGTTTATGTCTTCAGCCAGTTCTAAATGTTTACCGTTTATCTCGTAAGGAAACCAACGGGTGCTGAAAAGTTCCTGGAGGCAGACTATCTTTGCATCCTGCTTCGCAGCAACCTTGATCAATCTGACAGCTTTTTCTATATTTCCCTCCTTGCCCTGGGAGGAGTTCATCTGGATACCTGCTATTTTTAACATAACCGTCCCTCAATACTGGATTCTTAAAGTTCAATAAACTAACATATGGGAGGAATTTCCGCAAGGGCTTTACAATTTTGCAAAATCTGTTATCCTGTCAAGGATGAAAAAGCTTGCTATAGGCATAGATATGGGAGGGACCAACATCCGTCTGGCCCTTATTTCCAGCGATGGTTTGGCAATAAACTCCCTTAGGTACAAGACATCGGCCCAGGAAGGGAAGGACGCTGTTATCTCCCGACTGTCCTCGGCAACCGCTGAGATGATCGCTGAAGGTAGAAAACATGGGATGGTAATCGGCATAGGCATAGGCGCCCCGGGTCTGATAGAAAACGGGGTTGTGCGTTTTTCCCCAAACCTGCCTGGCTGGAAAGAGGTTCCTCTTCAGAACTTACTGGAAGAAGCTCTGTCGCTCCCTGTGGTCCTTGAAAATGATGCCAATGCTGTGGCCTATGGTGAAAATAGTTTTGGTGCTGGAAAAGGCTTAAGTTCCCTGATATGTATAACCTTGGGAACAGGAGTTGGTGGAGGATTGATCCTCGATGGGAAGATATGGAGGGGCGCCTTTGGTATGGCCGGTGAAGTTGGGCATATAGTTGTGGAGCCTGATGGAAATAAATGCAGCTGCGGCAACAGAGGATGCCTGGAAACTTATGCCTCTGCTACCGGCATAGTCAGGACGGCAAGGGATACAGTGAATAGAGGGGACGCATCCTGGGATACCGGAAATTTGACAACGGAAACCCTGGAGGGAGCTGCAAGGGGTGGCGACAAGGCTGCCGCCTCTCTGTTTGCAGGTGCTGGCCGATACCTGGGCATAGGGATATCAAGCCTGCTTCATATATTAAACCCTGAGGCTGTTATTATCGGAGGAGGCGTTGCCAGGGCGTGGGATCTATTTTACCCGTCATTGAGTGAGGAGATAAAGCAGAGGTGCTTCAAAGAGATAGCGGAAAGGACAAAGATAATGCCCGCCTCTCTGGGAGACAATGCCGGTATCCTCGGAGCCGCAAGGCTGGCCTTTGAGCAGTCGGCAGTCAGCAGCCAGCCGTCATCAGTCTAAAAAAATGCGATTTACAATATGCAACTTACATTGATAGTTGCCATCTGGAGATAAATGGAATCATACATACAACGAATATCCATAATGGCGGTCCCGATCCTTCTGGCAGTCACCTTCCATGAGGTCGCCCACGGGATGGTGGCATATAGGCTTGGAGACCCTACCGCGAAGAACGCCGGTCGGCTTACCCTTAATCCCCTTGCCCACCTTGACCTTGTTGGGACCCTTGTGTTTCTTATCACCAGGATGATAGGTTGGGCGAAGCCCGTGCCGGTGAATCCTCTTTATTTCAAGAACCCAAGGAAAGGGATGTTATGGGTTGCCCTTGCCGGGCCTGCTACAAACATGGTCCTTGCTGTACTCAGTGCCCTGTTCTTAAAATGGCTCCTTAATCTTAACCTCCCGGCCGGGTCCCAGTGGAATGCAGTCCTGATCCCAGTTGTTGGAATGGCCCAAACCAGCGTTTATCTTAATGTCGGCCTCGCTGTATTTAATGTGATACCGATCCCGCCTCTCGATGGAGGAAGGATCATGGTCGGGATACTTCCTGAAAAGCAGGCCATGTCGTATGCCAAACTGGAGTCCTTCGGATTTATTTTATTACTGCTCCTGATATTTTCAGGGGTGGTTCAGTATGTGGTCTTTCCTATAATCCTGGCCATTGTAAGTCTGCTGTTGGGATAGCTATTTCAAAAACTCTTTTTACCGCGGAGGCGCAGGGGCACGGAGAAAATCAAACAACTTAGTTCCCATCTGAAAACTCCCCTCCCCTGGCGGGAGGGGATTAAGGGGAGGGGGAACGAAATTGTAACAGACTGAAATTACAAGTCATGTAGGGTGGGCTGCGCCCACCAAAATGGAGCTATTATGAAATTAATCGTGCCAGTTATTGCCGCCTTCCTTCTGCTTTTTCCAACTTTTATTCTTGCCGAAACTAAAGAGATTATCGCCGAAGGCGCTTACAATATGGGTGACGGGGAGACTCCGACTGTGGCGGAAAGCAGGGCGCTGCTTCAGGCAAAGAGGACTGCTGTTGAAGAGGCGGGGACTTATGTGGAGAGTTATTCAAAGACCAGGAACTTCCAGTTGACGGTGGATGAGATACAGGTCCTTGCCTCCGGCGTCATGGAGGTGGAGGTCTTGGAGAAGAAGAGGACTGTTGTCGGCGACGGGTTTAACTTCTGGATAAAGATAAAGGCCAGGGTCTCTACCGACAAGATGGAGGAGATGGCGAAGAAGGTCAAGGAAAAGTCGGTTGTTGAGGATTACAAGAAGATTCAGGAGGCGTACGACAAGAGTCAGAGGGAGATTGAGGAGTTAAAGAGGCAGTTGGCAGGGGCGAAGGGGGAGAAGGAGAGGAAGAAGGTAGAGGGGAAGATTACGAATGATGAGAGATTGCTTAAGGCTAACGAGTGGTTTGAGAAAGGGTATCAGCATTCATTAAAGAATGAAAATGATGAGGCAATAGATGCATATACCAATGCAATTGCATTAGACCCGAATGATGCCGATGCCTACACCAATCGTGGGGTTGCATATTATAGCAAAGGACAATATGACAGAGCGATTGAGGATTATAATAAGGCAATTGCAATAAATCCGAATTATGCCAAAGCCTACAATAATCGTGGGGGTGCCTATGATAACAAAAAGCAGTATGACAGGGCGATTGAGGATTATAATAAGGCAATAGCATTAGACCCGAATGATGCCGAAGCCTACTACAATCGTGGGAATGCCCATTATCACAAAGGTCAATATGACAGGGCGATTGAGGATTTTAATAAGGCGATAGCATTAGACCCGAATGATGCCGCAGCCTATGCCAATCGTGGGAATGCCTATAATGGCAAAGGCCAATATGACAGGGCGATTGAGGATTTTAATAAGGCCATCGCATTAGACCCGAATGATGCCAAAGTCTATTACAATCGTGGGATTGCTTATTATGACAAAGGACAACATGATCGGGCGATTGAGGATTATAATAAGGCAATTGCATTAGACCTGAATGATGCCGATGCCTACACCAATCGTGGGAATGCTTATAATGCCAAAGGTCAATATGACAGGGCAATTGCAGATTATAACAAAGCAATTGCCTTAGACCCAGATATTGCCCAAGCCTACTACAATCGTGGGAATGCTTATAATGCCAAAGGTCAACATGACAGGGCGATTGAGGATTATAATAAGACAATTGCATTAGATCCGAATGATGCCCAAGCCTACGGCAATCGTGGGATTGCATATATGAATAAAGGCGTTATGGGCAAGGCGATTTCTGATTTTCAAAAGGCATGTGATATGGGGGATGAGATGGGGTGCGCGGCATTGCAGAGGGTTTTGAGGGAGAGAAGATAGAAGCAATAATAAAGCTTAAAGGAGGAAGCAATATGAAGGTAAAAATTTTTACAACCGAGGAGATGTCCCTGAATTAGAGAAGGATTTAAATACATGGCTATCTCAAAATAACAAAATTGTAATATCACATATTAAACAAAACTATGCGTACGATAATAAAGAGGTTTTTTGCACACTATTGGTATGAAGAAAAATAGAACACAGCAGGATGCTTACTAATGAATATATGGGAAGTAAAAATATTGAAAATAATAGCGTCAAATGATGGTACTGCTTCTCTAAGGCATATTTACTGCGAGCTTCCCAAGCATGTTAATTTAACAAATAAACATAATGAAATCGCATTCGATGCACCTCGTTACCATCATCAAACAAGAGCGCATATTGATGATTTAATGGATAGCGGAGATGTTATAAGAATTGGCAGGGGAATGTATTCCATTTCTTCAAAGGGTCAGTTAAGAATTAAGGAAGGAACATAGTTCGTAGGGTGCGTCCCACGCACCATTGAATTGGGTGGAGTGGTTTGTAATGAGGGGCGGTTTGCAAAATCCTGTTGGTTAGTAGGACGCACCCTACCTACAAAGAGCAATTAAGACTAATACCTAACCAACTCGTTCGTGCCATTGAAAACGGCTCAAATGCTGGTGTTGAACAGATATAATGAATATGCTCTGCATATACTGTGGCGAGAGAGAGGCAAGAACAAAGGATCACGTCACGCCGAAGTGCTTTTTTCCTACACCTCGCCCTAGCAATCTCATCACTGTGCCGTGCTGTGAAGTCTGCAATACGAAGTACGGTAAAGATGACGAGCGCGTTAGGAACATCCTCACATCGCTGGCAACGACCGAGGATCACCATGCGGTTAAGGAACAAATTGCTGAAAAGCGGGATAGGTCTTATACAAGAGTTAAAGGAATATCAAACTTTCAGGATATAGTCGAGAGCATAGAGATAGTTGCTCGCTATACGCACTGTGGTATTTACTTGGGAAAAGCACCCGCCTTTAATCTCGACCAACCGACGATGGATCGTTTTGTCGAGCGCATAGCGCGTGCACTCCTTTACCAGGAGAATGCAATGGAGCACACAGCTTGCGATTTCGAGTGGAAAATGGCACCTGACGATGCTACGTTAAACAGGATGCCGCCAGTTTTTAAGGCCGTTCTGCGCTGTGGAAAACCTAAAGAGATTGGCGAAGGAGTGTTTAGCTATGTAGGTTACTATTTTACGGGAAAGGCAGCCTCCCTCTGGGTACTGAATTTCTATGGTGGAATCGAATTCATGGTAAAAGTGAGAGAGAAGTTTCATAGGTCGGACAGTTCGTAGGGTGCGTTCCACGCACCATTATATATATGGACATGATATGCCCGAATACCGCAGACCAAAAACTACTGGCGGCACATATTTTTTCACAGTCGTCACCTACTGTCGCCAACCGATCTTAACCAGTGAAGTTATGCGGCATAGTTTGCGAGAGGGCATCATAATGGCACAGAGAACGCTTCCATTTAAAATAGAGGATGGGTATTACTGCCAGACCATTTGCACTGCATCTGGACATTGCCGGAGGATGACGCGAGCTTTTCCGCACGCTGGGCTATTATAAAACGTCATGTAAGTAAAGAGGCAAATGAGATTCATCTGGTGCGTGAGACGCACCCTACGCAAGGCTGGTAGTTATGAAAGTAAGTAGGATGGGTGCAGTAAAACGCAACCCATCATTTAACGCCGGTTTTGTGTGATGGGTTTCACCCATCCTACATAGCTGAATAAAGTAGGGGTGGGACAGGCTTCCCGCCTGTCAACACAGGCAAGATACCTGTGCCAATTGTTTACAATAGAATGAGAAGGAGGTTAAATCATGTACGCTGTTGAATTTACGGCAAAGATAAAAAACGGGACCATTGAACTTCCAAAAAAATTCAGGGACAAGGTGACAGACAGCGTTAAGGTGATAATACTTAAAGAAGAACCTGCGGCCACTTCTGAAAAGGCCTCTGGAAGGGACATTGTTGATAAATTGCTGACAAAACCTCTTCATGTAAAGGGTTTCAGACCACTTAAAAGGGATGAAATATATGAGAGGTAAGCCCTGCTTTGTTGATACCAATATATGGCTGTATGCATTTATCAATTCTGTGGATAATGACAAGACAGTCATTGCAGAGCAACTAATTAAGAGCCATAAGGTCGTTGTAAGCAGCCAGGTTGTGAACGAACTGTGTGTAAATCTAATCAAAAAAGCGAAACTGTCTGAGCCTGAGATAAAAGAGCTGATATCGTCTTTCTATAAGAAGTACAGCGTTGTTGATGTAAGCAAAGAGATAATGATTAAGGCTTCCACGTTGAGGGAGGAATATAAATTCTCGTTTTGGGATAGCATTGTCGTTTCGGCAGCTTTATTTTCAGATGCTGGAACTCTTTATACAGAAGATATGCACGATGGTTTGATTGTTGAAGGTCATCTGAGGATTGTAAATCCTTTCAAGTAAAACGGAAAACGAGGGCAGGTTCAGATTTTTAAGGACGGGAGGTTATAATGGAACGCATAGCAAAAGTTCACATTGAAAAGTTACCGGAGGGATATTTCCTGGCTACTTCTGACGATATCCAGGGGCTGGTTGCTCAGGGCAGAACGGTTGCAGAGACTCTCGAAATAGCGCGGGACGTCGCTCGGAGATTGCTGGAGGCAAGAAGGTGAATAAGAAACGTATTGTCAGCGGAATGCGTCCCACGGGGAAGCTCCATTTAGGCCATTATCACGGCGTCCTCTCCAACTGGATGGAGCTTCAGAACGACCATGAGTGCTTCTTCTTTGCAGCAGACTGGCATGCCCTCACGACCGAGTACGCGAATCCCGGTTTTGTAAGAGAAAGCATAGATGATTTATTCCTGGACTGGCTTTCCGTGGGGATAGACCCTGAAAAATGCGTGATGTTCCGTCAATCAGCGATCCTTGAACATGCGGAGCTTCATCTACTCCTTTCCATGTTGACCCCTGTTCCCTGGCTTGAGAGAAACCCTACTTACAAGGACCAACTGGAGGAACTGAAGGAGAAGGAGCTTAACACATATGGTTTTCTGGGTTACCCGGTGCTTCAGGCTGCGGATATCATTATTTACAAGGCCCATGCAGTTCCGATAGGGCTTGATCAGGTCCCGCACCTGGAACTTACACGGGAGATAGCCAGGAGGTTTAACTTCCTTTATAAAAAAGAGATATTCCCTGAACCGGAGGCCCTCCTGACCAAGACCCCGAAGCTTCTCGGCACTGACGGCAGGAAGATGAGCAAGAGCTACGGGAATGCCATATACCTCTCGGACAGCAGGGAAGATGTAAAACAGAAGGTCTCCACCATGTTTACCGACCCCCAGAGACTCAGGCGTAATGATCCTGGAAATCCCGATGTCTGTGCCATCTTTACCATGCATAAATTGTATTCTCCCCTAAGCGAGGTGGAGGAGGTCGACAGGGAGTGCAGGAATGCCGGCATAGGTTGTGTAGACTGCAAGAAGAGGCTTATAGAGAGGCTTAATAATGCTCTGGAGCCCATAAGGGAGCGAAGGGCCGGGTTTGCCGCTGACAAAGAAAAGGTAAGACAGATAATATCTGATGCAACAGAGAAGGCAAAAGGGATTGCACGACGGACAATGGTAGAAGTAAGGGATGCGATAGGAATTTAAATTAGTGATCGGTGGCCAGTGGCCGGTGATCAGTTAAAAGCTGATTACTGACCCCTGACCCCTGACTCCTGACCACTTAAAGAAATGACATACAGCGTTAAAACACAGGCCTTTGAAGGTCCCCTGGACCTCCTCCTTCATCTAATAAAGAAAAACGAGATAGATATCTATGATATTCCTATTGCCGATATAACCAGGCAGTACCTGGAGTATCTCGAGATAATGAAGACCCTGAACCTCGATGTTGCAGGCGAGTTTCTGGTTGTGGCGGCAACCCTTCTCCATATCAAATCAAGGATGCTTCTCCCGGTTCCAGAGGAGCCTCAGCAGGAAGAGGAAGACCCCAGGGCAGACCTTGTGCGTCAGCTCCTTGAATACCAGAACATCAAGGAGGCTGCCTTTTCCCTTGATAAAAGAGAGATTCTTGAAAGGGACGTCTTTGTCAGAAAGGCCTTCCCCGAAGAGGTTGATGTGGAGGAGCGGGATGTTGACCTTGAAGGTCTTACACTCTTTGGGCTGATCGAGGCCTTTAAAAAGGTAATAGCTGAGCTTCCAGAAGAGACCGCCCACGAGGTCTTTGCCGAAAGGGTGTCTATAAGCGACAAGATCTCCCTTATCCTTGAAACTCTGAATACGGAAGATAACGTTTCTTTTTACGACCTGCTCAAAGGGGCAAGGAGCAGGCAAGATGTTATTGTGACGTTCCTGGCCATACTGGAGCTTATGAAGCTTAAGATGATAAAGGCCCATCAGGCGCAGGCCTGCGGACCGATATGGGTGTATAAGGCAGTGAATGAAGAAACTGGTTAATCGGACAAACTGCGCCCCACTTAAGCAATAAAATCCCACTTACCGGACATCTAAATATCTGTAAGTCACTAAAATAAAAGATATTTTCCACCAATACCATGCAAGATTATCCAGGTTATATTAAGTATTTTAAAATTTATCTTGACTTCATGACAACTACTGGAATATAAAGAACCATCTCAAGTCAAACATTTGACCCTTAGAGAGGTTCGATGTGTCATTCTTTTCCAATCCATCCAATCCAATAAGATCAGCATTAATAGCTGGGTTAAAATATTTTCATCTTGTTTTAAATTTACGAGAGAGAGGAGGTGAAAGGAGTTTACCGTCTGGATAGTGTTTGACGTTTGTTTTATAAAATCAAAATTAAGGAGGCACGAAATGCGTAAGTCAATTTTTATGGTTTTGTTAGGTTTGTTGCTGGCAGTGCCAGCGTTTGCGGTAAATAGCAAACCTGTCAGAGAACTGATCGTTTCCAATGCAGCTACAGGCGATGGCGAGTATTCCACAATAACAGCAGCCCTTGCAGCTACTGATGGTTCGACTCCATGTATAATTAAGGTGATGCCGGGGACGTACACTGAAAGCACCATTACCATGAAAAGCAATGTTCATCTTCAAGGCTCAGGTCGTGAAGTAACCACCTTAGATCTGCAGGGCGGCACTATTTACATGAATAATACCAATTCTTCTTCAATAACTGGTATTACTATATTGATGGGCCGTGATGGAATTAATTGTACCAATTGTGGCAAAGCGACAATTTCCAATAACTCGATAATCGGGCCAGGGGTTTCTTTATTAGGGAACGGCGCCATATTGGTATATAATAATACGAATGGATCGGTTGTCATCAGTGATAACATTATAACTGAATATGCATACGGCGTTGATATGGCGTCAAATGCAGGCTATGTTACAGTACGTGAAAATATTATAAAAGGAAATCAATTTGGGATATATATGGGCGGGTCTTCACAGAGCACATATATAACAGGAAATGAAATTATTAACAATACTTACGGTGTTAGAGGAGGGTATACGAATTTGTACGTTTCAGGAAATATAGTTAATAATAATGTAATAGGTCTTGATTTCGTTGGTGGAGTGGATACTGTATTTACTGGAAATACCATAAATGGGAATACAGACTATGGTATTAGAAATCCTTCTAATACGGCCATTTCCAATAACAGGGTTACAAATTCAGGCATAACCGATATCACCTGTGTTTCTAGCACGGCAATCATAAGTTCAAACGTATATGACACACTCACTGGCTGTACTGTGGGGGCTTACAATGTGAAGCAGAATGGCATAGCCCATTAGTTTAAACATCCTTACGGAGAATTTGAGCCTGAATCAGCCCCTGCGGAAACCATCCTGCAGGGGCTTTTTGCTTTACCAGCCCTGTGTCCTCTTTTTTCTTGCCTCGCATCTAAGTTGATGCTAAATTTGAGGTATAATCCTTTCTACCTCCTCCCCTTTGACGGGGGAGGATTGAGGTGGGGGTGAAAGATCGTAAGTTTACACGGTTTCCCCCTCCCCTTAATCCCCTCCCGCCAGGGGAGGGGAATTTATATATTAAGTTGCCGGAGTAATAGATGCAGTCTTTATCTGTGTCCAACTGAGTTTTTAGGAATAATACCTTAAAGGAGGGAGAGTGTCATGTCTATTGACCTTGTAGAAGATATCCGCTCGGTTACCGACCTGAAGAGAAACACACGGGAGATACTTGAGCAGATTCATCACACCGGACGTCCGGTGGTGCTGACGGTCAACGGCAAGGCCGATGCAGTGCTTATTGATGCAAAGGTTTACGAGAAACATCTTAAGGCAAGCAATCTTGCGAGACTCCTTGTTCCGGCGGAAGAGGATATCACACAAAAAAGGACGCGACCGGTCAGATCATTCCTGAAAGAGTTCAAGAATGCCCATAAAATATCGGGTTAGAATCACAAAGACGGCAGAAGATGATTTTAAGGAGATATGGACATTCATTGCTGACGACAGCGTAGAAGTCGCCAACGCCTTTGTCCTCCAATTTGAAAATCATATAAAAACGCTTGAGCTTTTTCCCGAAAGATGCCCTTTGATTCCCGAAAATAAAATCCTCGGTACGAAGTATCGCCACCTTATGCACGGCGGCTACCGGGCCATAATCCATATTTCCGGTAAGACGGTCTATATACTTAGAATTGTTCATGGTTCAAGATTACTGGACAGTTCAATGTTTGAAAGGACATTGCAGTAAATGGAGAATAAAGAAGAATTAAAAGCTATAATCGAGGCCCTTATATTTGCCTCTGAGAAGCCGCTCGGCATTGACAGGATAAAAGAGATCGTCGAGGATGCTGACAGAGCGGACGTTGTGCGCTGCATTTCCCTCCTCCAGGAAGAGTCCAGGGAAGGGAGGGGTTTTTATTTGTCAGAGGTTGCCGAAGGGTATCAGTTCAGGACGAGGCCCAGGTTTTCCGCATATCTTCAGAAGTTATATAAAATAAAGGCCCCCAAGTTCAGCCAGCCGGCACTGGAGACCCTGGCCATTATAGCTTACAGGCAGCCGATAACCAGGGCGGAAGTCGAGGAACTGAGAGGGGTTGATGCGGGGGGTGTAATAAAGAGCCTTTTGGACAAGAAGCTGATAAAGATAGTGGGGAAAAAGGATGTCCCCGGAAGACCTATGATTTATGGCACTACCAGGGAGTTTCTGGAGGCCTTTGGTCTGAAAGACCTGAAATCCCTTCCTACCTTAAAGGACCTGGCGGAGCTTGGGGAGAGGAAGGAACCGGCGCAGGCGGAACTTGTGTTTGAAGGTAATGTGGAAGGAACGTTGGAAGGGAAAACTTATGCTTGAACGGATACAAAAGGTAATAGCCCGGGCTGGGATTGCATCGAGAAGAGAGGCTGAAAAACTGATATCAGAAGGAAGGGTCACCCTGAACGGCAAGGTGGTTGAAGAGCTTGGGACAAAGGTCGACACTGACAAGGATTACATAAAGGTAGACGGAAAGCTCATCACAAGGCCTGAGCCCAAGGCATATCTGATATTATACAAACCGAGGGGGTATGTTACCACCACCAGCGATCCTGAGGGAAGGCCTACCATTATGGAGCTTCTGGAGAGGGTGAAGGGAAGGGTCTTCCCCGTGGGGAGGCTTGATTATGATACCGAAGGGTTGATCCTTTGCACAAATGACGGAGACCTGACCCACAGACTCCAGCACCCAAGCCATGAGGTGCCCAAGACATACTTCGCCAAGGTCGAGGGAGTCCCGACCCCTGAGGAAATAACTAAGTTAAGGAAGGGGATAAAGCTGGAAGACGGCATGACGGCGCCTGCCAAGGTCAAGCTTGTAAGGAAGGTAGATGCCAACTCCTGGCTGGAGATTACCATTCATGAAGGCAGAAACCGCCAGGTAAAGAGGATGGTTGAGGCCATAGGGCATCCTATTATTAAGCTTAAAAGAGAGGGGCTTGCATTTCTTACCTTGGGGGATTTGAAATCTGGTGAGTTCAGGCATCTGACTGCGGAAGAAATTAAAAAACTGAAGGAAATCTGAATTTACGACAAAGGGCACAAAGGTCTCAAAGAGAGGCAAAAAGTCTTATGCTTTAACTTTGTGTTCTTTGTGAACTTTGTGGTTAATTAGTGTTTTTTGATGAAAAAACGAGATATTCTATTAAAGATATATAAGACGCTTTTCAAAGAATATGGCCCCCAGCACTGGTGGCCGGGGGACACGCCTTTTGAGGTTATTGTCGGCGCCATTCTGACCCAGAATACAAACTGGGGGAATGTGGAGAAGGCGATAGCAAACCTTAAGGCAGAAGGAATCCTCTCTCCTGAAGGTCTCAGAAACGTAAATCACAACCATCTGGCAATGCTTATAAGGCCCTCAGGGTACTTCAATATAAAGGCCGGAAGGCTTAAATATTTCATAGATTACCTTTTTAAAAGGCACGGCGGGAGCCTTAAGAAGATGTTTTCCCTTGATTTGAAGGCCCTCAGGCACGAACTTCTGGAGGTCAAAGGGATAGGTCCGGAGACCGCTGACTCAATACTCCTCTATGCGGGAGGATACCCGATTTTTGTTGTAGATGCATACACGGCCAGGATATTTAACAGGCTTGGGCTGCTTTCAGAGGATGTGACATACCATGAAGTCCAGGAAATCTTCATGGACTCCCTTCCCCATGATGTCAAGCTTTTCAATGAATACCATGCCCTTATAGTCAGGCTCGGTAAGGATTATTGCAAGCCGAAGCCTAAGTGCGAAGGGTGTCCGTTGAAAGAAGAATTTTGCAGATCGATTTAGTCAATACCGTCCGTGTGAACTTTGATGATAAATTTCACTTTTCCTGAAGAACCAAATCTGATATATTCAAAATTTAGGGTGCAGGACTTATCCCTTTATTCCTCCTTTCTTACATGGAGGATTATATGAACCGTGCAGCTTGAAAAAATTATAATTTGAGAGGAGATTCATGAGATTTGATGTAGAAAGTATCGGAGAGGTAAAGAGGAGGATAAGTGTTGAGATACCCGCAGAGGATGTTGCATCGGAGATTGAGGCCGCCTATGGCAGGCTAAAAAATCAGGTAAAGATGGACGGGTTCAGAAAGGGGAAGGTTCCGCGCAGCTTCCTGGAGAGGTCCTATAAGGATCAAGTCGAATATGACGTGACATCGAAGATTATAAACGACAGCTTTAACAGGGCTTTATCAGAGAAGGCCATCTTTCCGGTGTCTGAGCCTGAGATAGAGGCTGAATCGTTCATACCTGGGAGTCCCTTCAAATATACGGCGATCGTTGAGATAAGACCTGAAATAGAACTAATGGGTTATGAGGGGCTGAGGATAGAAAAGGGAAAGGTATCTGTCACCGATAAGATGGTGGAGGAGAGGATTGAGGCCCTGAGAAGGAAGAACCTGACCCTGAACGATGTTGACCGTCCCCTCAGGGACGGAGACACTGCCATTATAGATTTTGAAGGGTTTATGGACGGAGTTCCCTTCGAAGGAGGAAAAGGTGAAGGGGTGCCGCTTAAGATCGGAGGCGGACATTTCATCCCCGGGTTCGAGGAGCAGCTTCTCGGCATGTCCAAAGGGGAAGAAAGGGAGATAAGTGTAAAATTCCCTGCGGATTACAATCATAAGGAGTTTGCAGGGAAAGATGCAACCTTTAAGGTCGAGCTTAAAGGAGTAAAGGAAGAGATACTCCCTTCAGCAGATGATGAGTTTGCCAAGGACTTAGGCTTTGGGACAGCGGATGAGCTTAAGGCCTTTGTCAGGAAGGGGATGGAAAGGGACGAAGAGGCTAAGATAAAGGCCGGGATGAAGGAAGATGTCATGGACCTGTTGATAGAAGGGAACTCCTTTGAGGTCCCGCCGTCCATGGTAAAGAAACAGAAAGATTATCTCATGGAGGATATTAAGAAAAAATACGGCAAGTCCGGCATTGATATAGACAAAGAGATCGAAAAGGGCGGTGACGATCTGGAGAAGCGCGCATTGAAACAGGTTAAGGGCGCCCTGATATTGATGGAGATAGCAAGGAAAGAGGGGCTGCGGGTGACCGATGGTGAGCTTGAAGAGAGATTGAACTCCATGGCAACCGAGGCCCATGTAGATATTGCTGCGATCAGAGGCTACTATGAAAAGAACAAGCTTCTGGACGGCGTCCGCAGGGAGATACTGGATGACAAGATCTTTGACTTTGTCATAAGCAAGGCAAAGGTGGTGGAGATATGACACTGATCCCGATGGTAGTGGAGCAGACAGGAAGGGGAGAGAGGGCATATGACATATATTCCCGCCTTCTGAAGGACAGGATAATCCTTTTGGGAACGGCCATTGATGACAATGTGGCCAACCTTGTGATTGCCCAGTTTCTCTTTCTGGAGGCCGAGGACCCCGAAAGAGATATCCAGCTCTATATCAATTCCCCCGGTGGGAGCGTAACTGCCGGCCTTGCAATATATGACACCATGCAGTATATTAAGCCAAAAATATCGACGATCTGCATGGGGCAGGCGGCCAGCATGGGGGCTGTACTCCTGGCTGCCGGTGAGAAGGGGAAGAGATTTGTCCTGCCCCATTCAAGTATCCTCATACATCAGCCAATGGGTGGAGTTAAGGGGCAGGCGACGGAGATAAGCATCCATGCCAAGGAGATATTAAGGCTCAGGGAGGAATTGAACGGTATCCTTTCAAAGCACACAGGCCAGCACATTGACAAGATACAAAAGGATACGGAGAGGGACTTCTTCATGGACGGAACACAGGCCATAGAATACGGGATAGTGGATGAAGTGATTACCAAGCGGGTATGACGTAACTCTAAGTATTTGCCGCCCCCACGCATCATGAAAAAAGGAGATTTTAAATAAAAATGAACAAAGAAGTTAAAAAGAGAAGCTGTTCTTTCTGCGGTAAGGGCCAGGATGAGGCGAAGCTTATTGCTGCAGAAGGGTCTTCCGTCTTTATATGCGATAAGTGCGTAGAGCTTTGTAATGTGATACTTACCGAGGGTAAGGAGCGGGAGGATGTAATCACAAAGGTGTCTGACGTCCCTAAGCCCGTCGAGATAAAAGAGATACTTGATTCATACGTGATCGGACAGGAAAGGGCCAAGAAGATACTGTCCGTTGCCGTGCATAACCATTACAAGAGGATTGAATTCAAGTTTAAGGGTGACGAAGTGGAGCTTCAGAAGAGCAACATCCTCCTGATCGGGCCCACCGGTTCAGGGAAGACGCTGCTTGCACAGACCCTGGCAAGGATCCTTAACGTCCCGTTTACCATTGCCGATGCGACAACACTAACAGAGGCAGGTTATGTGGGTGAGGATGTTGAAAGCATCATGCTCAGCCTTCTGCAGGCCGCAAATTATGATGTAGAAAAGGCCCAGAGGGGCATAGTTTACATTGACGAGATAGACAAGATATCCAGAAAGTCGGACAACCCCTCCATAACAAGGGACGTTTCCGGGGAAGGGGTGCAGCAGGCCCTGCTGAAGTTGATGGAAGGTACGATAGCCCGCATCCCTCCGAAGGGCGGCAGGAAGCACCCTCAGCAGGAATTCCTTCAGATAGACACAACAAACATACTCTTTATCTGCGGCGGGGCCTTTAACGCCCTCGAAAGCATCATAGAGAGGAGGACAGGTTCCAAGTCACTTGGATTCGGAGCTGAGATAAAACAGAAGGTTGCGATGCGGGTGGGTGAGACACTTTCCGGTGTCCAGCCGGAAGACCTTGTCAAGTTCGGCCTTATCCCTGAGTTTATAGGCAGGCTCCCTGTCGTTGCAACCCTTGACGAACTCGATGAGGATGCCCTTGTAAAGATCCTTGTTGAACCTAAGAACGCGCTGATCAAGCAGTATGAGAAGCTCTTCGGGTTTGAAGGTGTAAAATTGAGGTTTACAAATGGCTCCCTTGCCGCCGTGGCAAAGGAGGCCTTAAAAAGGAAATCAGGCGCCAGGGGACTAAGGTCCATCCTTGAAAACACCCTTCTGGACCTCATGTACGAGATCCCATCTCAGTCCAATATCAGGGAGTGCGTGATCAGCGAAGAGGTGATCCTTAATAAGGAGAAACCGATAATCATATATGAAAGGGAAGCCGAATCGGCATAACATGGCTATGTATCAAAAAAATCCAAAATCAGGCATGAACAGAAACGTTATACCGCTTCTCCCCCTAAGGGATATAATAGTTTATCCCCACATGGTGGTTCCTCTGTTCGTTGGAAGGGAGAGGTCGATTAACTCTCTGGAGATGGCGTTAAAGCAGGAAAAGGAGATACTCTTAGTCGCCCAGAAGAACGCAAAGGTCGATGAACCGGCTGAAGAGGATATGTACACGGTAGGAACCATCAGCGGCGTGGTCCAACTCATCCGTCTTCCTGACGGCACGGTTAAGGTGCTGGTGGAAGGGAGAAAGCGGGGAAGGGTAAAAAGATTTATACCTAATGAGGACTATTTCTTAGTCGAGGCGGAGGAGATGGACGAAGGGCTTGAGGTCACCTCTGAGGTTGACGGCCTCATGAGGAGCGTCAACTCAGCCTTTGAGTCTTATGTAAAACTCAATAAAAAGATCCCGCCTGAGATCCTGATGCCTGTTGCAGCCATAGAGGACCCTGCCAGGCTTGCCGATACTGTGGCAGCCCATCTTCAGTTGAAGCTCGAGGACAAGCAGTCGGTCCTTGAGATAGACGACCCAGGCGAGAGGCTGGAGAGGATATTCGCCCTCATGCAGTCCGAGATAGAGGTGCTTCAGGTAGAGCAGAAGATAAGAGGCCGTGTAAAGAAGCAGATGGAGAAGAACCAGAAGGATTACTATCTCAACGAGCAGATGAAGGCGATCCAGAAGGAGCTCGGAGAGAAGGACGAATTCAGGGATGAATTAAAGGAGATCGAGGAAAGGATCGCAGGCAAGAAGATGTCGGAAGAGGCCACTGAAAAGGCCCAGAAGGAGCTTAAAAAACTGAAGATGATGGCCCCGATGTCTGCAGAAGGCACTGTGGTGAGAAACTACCTAGAATGCCTTCTATCCCTTCCATGGTACGAAAAGACCACGGAAAAACCTGGAATAGACGAGGCCGAGAAGGTTTTGAACGAGGACCATTACGGCCTTGAAAGGGTCAAGGAGAGGGTAATTGAATACCTCTCAGTGCACAGCCTGGTAGAGAAGATGAAGGGACCCATCCTCTGTCTCGTCGGCCCTCCGGGAGTTGGAAAGACATCCCTCGCTAAGTCCATTGCCAGGTCGATGGGGAGGAGGTTCGTCAGGATCTCGCTGGGCGGTGTCAGGGACGAGGCCGAGATCAGGGGGCACAGAAGGACGTACATCGGCGCCCTTCCGGGGAAGATAATCCAGTCCTTGAAAAAGGCCAAGTCCAATAACCCTGTGTTCCTCCTTGACGAGATAGACAAGATGAGCCATGACCTCAGGGGAGACCCTGCCTCAGCCCTTCTGGAGGTTTTGGACCCGGAACAGAACTGTACATTCAACGATCACTATCTGGACCTTGACTATGACCTCTCGGAGGTCATGTTCATAACCACGGCAAACACCGTCCATTCCATACCTTACCCTTTGCTGGACAGGATGGAGATTATCCGTATACCTGGCTACACTGAGATTGAAAAGATAAAGATAGCACAGGACTTCCTTGTCCCGAAGGAGATGGAGTCTCACGGCCTCAAAAAAGAGAACCTTGCTGTCTCCGAAGGGTCGCTGCGGACCATAATCCAGCTGTATACAAGAGAGGCCGGTGTAAGGACCCTTGAAAGGGAGATTGCTGCCATTTGCAGGAAGGTGGCTAAAGAGGTTGTTAAGAAGGGGAGGGGACACAGCGTCAGGGTGGTGTCTTCAGCGATACCCAGATACCTTGGCGTGCCTAAGTTCCGCTTCAGCAGTGCGGCGGAAAAAGACAGGATAGGGGTGACTGGACCGAGCAGGGAGGCGACCTCCTTGAGACCGAGGTTAGTGTTATGCCTGGGAAGGGAAAGCTTATCATCACGGGTAAGCTCGGGGATGTCATGCAGGAATCCGCCCAGGCTGCCCTGAGTTATGTCAGGTCGAAGGCAGATGAACTTGGCCTGGAGAGAGACTTTTACCAGAAGGTTGACCTTCATATTCATGTGCCGGAAGGCGCTATTCCAAAAGACGGTCCGTCTGCCGGGATAACCATTGCCACATCCATAGCATCTGCCCTTTTGAGAAAGCCTGTTAAGGGGAACCTGGCAATGACAGGGGAGATAACCCTCCAGGGGCGGGTCCTGCCGATAGGAGGACTTAAGGAAAAGCTCCTGGCAGCTCACAGGGGCAATATAAAGAAGGTCCTTGTGCCGAGGTACAACGAGAAGGACCTGAAGGAGATACCCTCGTACATCTTAAACTCCCTTAACGTAACTTTTGTGGAGAGCATGGACGAGGTTCTCAGAAATGCCATAGTCTTTGACAGCCCTGGGGATATGATTTTCAGGAGAGAAGAGACTGTCAATGCGCGTTTCCAGGAGAAGATGGAAAGTGAGTTGACAAAGCATTAGCTCTTTAGTGTGATTTGAAAGCTCTCTACCGTTAAAAATTCTCTTGACATAGGCCTTCATAGCTGGTATTTAATTACCTGCTTTTGGTTTAAAACTTTTGAGAAGGGGAGGAGAAAAATGACAAAGACAGAGTTGGTTGACAGGATAGCAGCAAAGGCCGGGATTCCGAAGACCACTGCTGAGAAGGCACTTAATGCCTTTACCTCAAGCGTTTCCGATGCGCTCAAGAAGGGCGACAAGGTGACACTGGTAGGGTTCGGGACCTTCAGCACAGCCAAGAGGGCTGCTAGGAAGGGAAGGAATCCTCAGACCGGGAAAGAGATAAAGATAAAGGCATCCACTGCACCTAAGTTTAAAGCAGGTAAGTCTTTAAAGGATGCAGTAAACAAGTAGTTTCTTAGGCGTGAGCCGTGAGCTGAAAAAATAGTTTACTGTTTACGGCTTACGAGTTTTTAGGGCGAATAGCTCAGCTGGGAGAGCATCTGCCTTACAAGCAGAGGGTCACAGGTTCGATCCCTGTTTCGCCCACCATGAAATACAGTGATCAGTAGTCAGTGATCTGTGATCAGCATGCTTGTTTTTACTGACCACCGAACACCGGCAACTGGCCACTTCTATACGGAGTCGTAGTTCAGTTGGTTAGAACGCCTGCCTGTCACGCAGGAGGTCGCGGGTTCGAGCCCCGTCGACTCCGCCATTTTATTGGTACCAGCCATTAGTGTCAGTGTTGGTAACTTCTAACACTAATGAATCTAACATCTCATAACCCCATGCCTGTATTATTCCGGTATCGTCTTTGTTACCACCTTTCCTGATTCTCCCAATCTTCCCAAGGACTTGCCGTTAAGTGTCAGATCTATCCCGGCGGCTTTTTCTGTAGTGATTATTAACTTCCTATCAGCAAACCAGCTGGCTGTTTCGCCACTCTTCAGGAGTACTTCCACTGGATTCTTCTCATCAACACTGATCCTGAGCCACGACAGCTCTTTGGCTGTTATAGTGAGGGTATATTTCTTTCTGGGTCTTTCAGACGTTTGCACAGTCAGGACAACGGGTTTTGGAGGCTCGGTTGCAGGCAGTGCAGAAGTGGTCAACGGCTGAAATAGTTTCCCCTGGACTGATGTGATTGTCCCAAGAGTAGTTGTGTTCACCATTGCGACTTCCTGCTGCTCTAACTCGGCTTCCTGGGACGGTTTGAACATCGAGGGAGCCACATCTGGCTTCTTGGTGGTAAATATAACGGCAAATATTATAACAGCTATGAGAGACAAGGTTATTACTGCTGTGACGGCATATTTGCGAGATTTCCTGACAGGCTCAAGTTTGTGTTCTTCCGTTTTGCCCTTTCCCTCTCTTTCATCCAGAGTACCTTTGTACCTCTCCAGGATATCGGCACTGTCAAGTCCCAGAAAATCAGCATAAGACCTGAGGAAGCCCTTCATGAATACCGGCGACTGTATGCTGAAGTCCCCATCTTCTATGGCTTTAAGGTACGTCTTCCCTATCCTGGTTGCCTTTGCGGCCTCTTCTATAGTTATTCCCTTTTTCTCCCGCTCTTCCTTTATGTGTTCCCCTATGTTTTCCATTTGATAAAAACCTCCTCACTTCAGCAGGTCTAAGTAGTTCTGTGCATTCCTCCCTGCTTCAGAGTCAGGGCCGATCCGAACAACCTCCTTGAAGGCATCCAGAGCCAACCCCTTTTTGTTAAGCTTCAGGTAGGACAGTCCCAGATTGTAATGGGCGTCAAGATAAGTAGGGTAGTATCTGATGGCTACTTTATATTCTGCAACAGCATCGTCCGTCTTATCGAGGGAAGAATAGACCAATCCGATATTATAATGGGCAAGAGGGAACCTTGGATTTTTTTCTATCGCCTTTTGGTAGCATTCAATTGCTTTTACTGGGTCTCCTTTTTTGAAATAGGCCCATCCCAGATTGGTATATGCATATTCAGGGGTAGGATAAAGAAGGTCCGTGCTTGCCCTTATTAATTCATCTATGGCATTATCCCACATCTTTTTTTCCAGATATATGATGCCTAAATTATTTCTGGCTTCTGAAAACTGCGGATTAAGCTCCACAGCCTTTTTGAACTGCTGAATCGCCAGATCAAACTCACCTTTTTTGTAATAAGCAAGGCCGAGGGCATTGGATATCTGAGGGTCTTCCTTTGAGAACTTTTCGGCCTCCATCAATTCTCTTAGTGCAGAAGTACTGTCACCTTCGTTAAGGTATGAGACCCCAAGGCGGTAGTGGATCGAGGACTGTTCCTTCTGTGCCTTGCTTGTCGCGCATCCCTGAACATGAACAAAAATCACCAATGACAACAGTACAAAGCCTTTATTCATTCAATCCTCCATTTTTTTCGATGCCTATTTATTCTTTTTCATTCTTTCAGCCGCTGCCCTAATTCTAAATTTAGTCAGGAACAGCTCAGGTTCCCATTTTTTTCCTTCCTCAATCGGTTGCCTTTCTTCAACCTCTACAGTAAGTTCTTCAATTTTTTCCTCTTCGACTTTTTCAGTGATCGTTTCAGCAACTACAGCGGCCTCCCTAACCGCACCTTCAACTTCCGAAGTTCTTTCTTTAATAACAACCTCCGCTGGAGTCTTGAATAGAGGGATGGAGGCAAGAAGTTTATTTTGTTCAGAGATTTCAAGAAATTCAAAGTTGAGGTCATCGACTATGAATCCCATGTCATCTGTAAACTGCAAGGCCTCATCTTCCGCTGTCCGGAGTGATTGAGTGTCAGTTATTTTATCTGTATATTCATAAAGAATCCCTATCTTTTCAATAGTCAGATAAAGATAGATATAAACTGAGAACCCTTCTCCTTCTTTTAGTGTGCATATGTAGGCCTGGGTTGGCTGGGCGGAGTGACGGGAAGGGGCGACCATAGGTTCGTTGAAAGACATCATGAGTCTCGCAACCTGCTCCCTCTCGGCGGGAACATAACTCTTGTCCTTACATATCTCAAACATCTATAAATCCTTTCATTAATCCTATCTGCTCCGAAAATATCTCTTTAACTCCCCCTTGCCTTTCCACCTATGGCAGCGACGAAGTTGGGCGAACACAAGGTTCGCCCCTACGGCTCACGATTCCTTAATGCTAAGTACCCTGTATATAGTAACCGGCCGGCTCTTCCCCTTTAAAGAAACCTCTTCCTTCTCCTGGCCTATTGTGACGGAATTCATGATCTCTTTATAGGTGTCCTCTGTAATAATGACGTCTTCTTCCCTGGACAACCCTTCAATTCTTGCTGCGGTATTTACGACATCGCCGAAGACGGTGTATTCCATCCTTTCCTCTGAGCCGATGTTTCCAGCTACGACATAACCTGTATTTATTCCTATTCCCATATGGATTGGCGCCTTCCCTTCTTTTTCCCTATTTTTATTGAGTGCCCTTCTCATATCTTTCATCATGAGGCCAGTCTTTACGGCCATAAGCGCATCGTCACCCTTCGGGAAAGGTGCGCCAAAGGTGACCATCATGGCATCCCCCATGAATTTATCAAGCACTCCTCCATTCTTGTTTATTATCGGCAGCATGCTCGAAAAGTGCCTGTTAAGCAGCGCCACTACCTCTTCCGGCGGCATGTTTTCGGAGAGGGGTGTAAAGCCCCTTATATCCGAGAAGAGTACCGTAACCTTCTTTCTTTCACCGCCGACCTTAACCTTATCCGGGTTTTTTAATAACTCATTGACTATATCTTTATGCACAAACTTCTGGAATGTGTTCCTTATAAACTCCCTTTCCTCAAGCCCCTTGGCCATATCGTTGAAGGCCGATGTAAGCTCTCCTATCTCATCCCTTCTTTTGATGTTTATCCTCTGATGGAATTTCCCTTCACCTATGGCCCTTACTCCGGAAACAAGCAGCTTTATCGGTTTTACCATCACCGTTGCCATCAGGAATGCGCCAATACCCCCAAGGAGAAGTCCGATGGCGGAGAGGTAAATAATATAACGGCTGGCCTTCTCCACTGCCTCCCTCGCCGTTTTTTCAGAGAGGCCGAGGTGTACCCTTCCTATCTCATCCGTTGCGCCTATGGAAAAGATGGGGATGCTGATATCGTATGTAGTCCCTGTCTCCCCCATGTAAGAATTTATGATATAGTCCTTTCCTATTTTGAATACGGACGACCCTGCTGTCCCGATGTAAGGCTTTCCGCTTAGCTTTACGTCATTATGGCCCCTTATGGTGCCTTCCATGTCTACAACCATCCCGTAGACAACCCCCGTATTATCCTGTATCCCTTTCAGGGTGGAGAAAAGGGTGAGGTCGTCGTTGGTCAGAAGCGGGTCTTCGCTGGCGGTGGCGATCCCCCTGGCAACGGCAAGGCCCTTCTCTATGCTTTCCGCAAGTATCGTCTCCCTGACATTCTTGTTAATCAGCCCTATTACGGTCCCCATCAAGGTTGCCACAAAGAAGAGTATTCCTATAAGTATCTTGTATTTCAGGCTGAAGATAAATCCCCCGCCTTTTTTAGATGTCTTCTTCTCTGGCTTTTTCCCAGCCATATCATCCTCCAAGCTACTTCGTATCCATTACCCCTTCCATCTTCCTCTTGGCCTTTTCTATATTCAGGAGGGCCTTTTCATGCTTCGGATCAAGCTCCAGCACCTTCTTCCAGGAGTCCATCGCCTCCCTGTACTTCCCGTCCGTATAGAGTTCTATCCCCTTCAGATAGTGCTTCTCCACCTCTTTTGCCACGGACGCCTTTGTCTTTTGTACGTCCATTTTGCCGAGATACTCCCTGGCCTCCCTGTTTCCAGGGTCAACGTTCAACACCTTTTTAAATGACACTATAGCCACATCCATGTCCCCTTTTTTGTATGCCTCAATGCCCGCCCTGAGCCACGGAGTTATGGATTCCTCCATCCTTGCCCTGGCGTCTCGCAATAGTCTCTGTGCCTCTGCATTGCCGGGATCTATCTGCAGGACTTCACTGAAGGCAGCAGCGGCCTGGGAATAGATATCGTCCTTATACGCCTTTATGCCGGCTGCCATCCTTTTCTCAATCGCCTCGTTCCGCAGCCTTGTGGCGTTCTGAAGGCCTGTGGCCGCCTCCCTGTTTTCCCTGTCAATAATCAGGACTGCCTTATAGTTAGATACAGCCTCGCCGTATCTCCCCCCTCTCAGGGCAGAAGCGGCATCTGCCAATCTATCGGCTACAACCCTCTGGAGCCTTCCTGAAATGGCCTTGAGCTCCGATAGGGCCACATCGTTTGCAGGTTTGAGTTCCAGTACGATCCTGTAATTTTCGGCTGCCTTCTGAAGATCCCCGGCCTTGGCATATCTCCTGGCATTGGAAAGGGCCTCGTCAAATATCTTCTCCAGGTTTTCCGACATTCTGGACTTCCCTTCCAGTGCCTCTTTGTGGTCGGGCTGGACATCAAGTATCTTGTTATACGCCAAGATAGCTTCAGTGAATCTGCCGGAATTCTCATGACCGCGGGCTTCCTTCAGTAGAGAAGAAAGCTGCCCAGAGAGCCTGCTTAGAGTCTCCTGCAGCCTTTCTGACAAGCCCTTATCGCCTTGGTCGTACTCTATGGCCTTCTTGTATTCCACGGAGGCAGCATAATATTTCCCGTCAGAAAAGGCCATCTCACCGGCAACCGTATGCTTCCTCTTTGCTTCCTTTAAGAGTTCCGCGATCCGCTTTATCCCCTCCTGTGCCTCCTGATTCTCCGGGTCTACTGCAAGGACGGCCTCAAACCTCCTTTTTGCATCAATATATTTTTCTTCAGTTATAAATCTATTTCCCTTATCGATAGCTTGTATTACGAGCTTCTCAACGCCTTTTTTTGAAACTTCCTTCCCTTCAGTCCCTTTCTGGTTATAAGGGTCGATGGAGAGGGCAAGGTTAAACTCCTTCAGCGCCGCATCGAAAGAACCTTTTTTAATGAAGTCGGCCCCGGCATCCAGGTGGGCCTTGAGGGCTATCTCAGAGACCACGACCAGGTTCACGGCCGCCCCCTGGTGTTTCGGATCGAGCCTCAACGCTTCCTTGAAGGCTGCCCTTGCAAAATCATACTTCTTTGCCTTCATATAACTGTACCCGAGGAAGAAGCGGAGCTCAGGGTCGGCGCCGGTGATTTCAACGGCCTGGCTGAAAGCCGTTACTGCCCCTTCCCAGTCCTCATTCTTTTGCATGGCCCCTCCGACGTTGTGAAACATGGAGGTGAGGGCCTTTTTCATATCCTCCCTTTCTGTCTTTTTTATCTTGTCCAGCGATGATAGGGCCTTCTTATAGTTTCCTTCGAGGTATTCAAGATATCCCATATAATAATGGGCGGTTTCGTTGCTCTGGTCCGAACTGATAGCCCTGTCAAGTTCTTTCCTGGCGTCGGCATAGTCCTTCCGATTTAAGTGGTCTATGCCTCTTTCCTGGTAGATGGCGGATATATAACGGTTTACTCCTTTCCTGTCAGGGTTCTTTTGCCCGCATATCAAAAGGTTTTCCAGAGCGGTATTGTAATCCTTCTTCTGATAAAAGACCTCACCCGTTGCGCAGTATGCGTTTGCTTGTTCAGGGCTTATCCTTGTGGCCTCCTTATAAGCGCGCAAGGCCTCATCGAGATTGCCTGCCTTCTGATAGGCGATCCCGAGGTTATAGAATGCCAGATCGAGGCGATATTTGTCCCTTGCCTCAGCCGGATTTATCTCATCCGCCTTCATGTAATGCTGGAATGCCTTTTTCAGTTCCCCTGCCCCTGCATAAGCCAGCCCTATGTTATAGTTCATCTCCGCCTCGCCGGACCTATGTGGATAAACCTTTATGAGATGTTGCAGGGCCTCATTATATGCCTTTTCACGCAGCATGGATACGCCAAGAAGGTAGCGGGCATCCATGTCATCTGGATTCATCTCCAGCGCCTTCCTGTACTGCTGGGTTATCCCCTCCCTCCCGTCCTGGGCCGCAGCAGGGGCAGCCCAGCAAAATGCGAAGGTCAAGAGTATGATTAAAAAATGTTTCCTACTTTTCATATTCTTCCCTGAAACCTTGTGTTTGAGTTGAGGCCAAGAGGACTGATATTGTCGGCAAGGACCACCACATTCCTGGTAGTCCTCTTTCCCTTGTACATTGCATTATCAGCAAAGGTTAACAGTTCAGTCTTGTCGGCAGCCTGTTCAGGGTATGTGGCTATACCGATGGTTATAGTGAACCTTACGGACAGTCCTTCTTCCGAAAGGAAGATATGTCTTTCAACTGCGGTCCTTATGCGTTCCGCTATAATCATTGCGCCGGCAGAGTTGGTTTCAACGAGCAATACAGCAAACTCATCCCCTCCATACCTGATGACAGTATCGACCTCCCTGACTTTCTCTTTTAAGAGCTGGCCGAGTTCAAAGAGTGCCCTTGTCCCTACCTTGTGCCCATGAGTGTCATTTATCCTCTTAAAGTAATCTATATCCATGAAGAGGAGGGATAGCTGGGACGTGAAACGCTTTGCCCTCTTTATCTCATTATCCAGCGCGATATCCATGTACCTTACATTGTAAAGCTTGGTAACGTCATCTATGTAAGTAAGTTCCTTGGCCTGATTGTAAAGCTGGACATTTTCCAGGGATAGGGAGGCTTCGTCAGATATGAAAGATGCATTTTCTATGTTAGTGTCGCTGTAGATAGTATCTGGATGCTTGAATATGGCCACATACCCTGTTATGGCATCCTTTATTTTGATAGGTACCAGGAGGACGGGGCCTACCTCGTGGGAAGAGAGGCCTAAGGGCTCAGAATCAAGAGTCTGGACTTGAGGCTTCATATCCAGCGCCTGACTCTTCTTCAGATAGGATATCAGGGGGTTTGCCAAAGATGCCGCCGTCTCCTCATCGCATCCCCTAAAAGCCATGATTCTAAAACCAGGCTGCTCACCGCCTGAGAATATGTACAGGCCTATCTTCCCCTCAACAATCTGTAAGAGGGAATCAACAACAACTTCATAGAACCTTTCATAACCGAGGCAGGATGAGATCAACCTGCTTACTTCATATAATCTTATGAGTCTCTTTAGCCCTGTGTTTTCTTCAAAGAGCCTCTTCTGCTCGATGGTGCGGTTCACATAGAACCTGAACTCCTCAGGGTTTAAGGGCTTTATCAGGTAATCTGATGCCCCGCCCTTCAGGCAATCTATTGCGGAGGCCACTGATGAGTGCCCGGTTATGATGATGACGCTCATGAAGGCATTGATCTGCCTTATTTTCTTCAGTACCTCATCCCCGCTCAGATCAGGAAGGACAAGGTCTAACACCACGAGGTCAAAAGCCCTTGTCCTTAACATCTCCAGGGATGCCGAACCTGTAGAGGCGGTTTCAACCTCGTATCCGTCCTCAACCAGGATATCGGCACAAATCGTCCTGCTTACCCTGTCGTCATCTACAACAAGTATCCTGCCTTTTGGCATAAATATCCCTTCAGTGGGCTTCACGTGGTTGATATTATATATAACAAGTTGAATAAGTCAACGGGAAAGGACTTGATGAATGGCGCTATTAAAGAATCTTGTATTTACGCTATCAGTTGATGCAGTTATTGCCCCGTCCCTGTCAGTCCTGTAGATATCTGCACCGATATCCTTATACCTCTTCAATACGGCCTCTTTGGGAAATCCGAAGCGGTTATTGTATCCGACAGAGAATACCGCTTTTTCAGGTCTTACCTTGTTTAAAAACTCTACTGTGCTTGATGTGAGGCTCCCGTGATGCGGAACCTTGAGGATGGTGCTTTTCAAGTCACCCCCTTTTGACAAGAGGGCGTATTCAGCATCTTTTTCTATATCTCCTGTAAAGAGAAAAGATGTATCTCCATAAATCACCTTTAATACCAGAGACCCATTGTTGGCTGCCCTGTCGTCTTTTGGGACATACCCCTTTGGCGGGTTAAGTACTTTTATTGTCACACCGTTTACAGAAATACCTTCTCCGTCCCCGACCACTTTATGTCTCAAACTGCCTTCCCTTGCTGCCCTTTTAAATTCCGCATACCCCTCGCTCTCTTCTTCTACCCCGCTTTCCCATACCTCCCCTACGTTGAAGTTTCTCAAGACGAAAGGGAGCCCGCCGTAGTGGTCTGAGTTTGGATGGCTGAGGACCAGGTAGTCAATATCCCTTATCCTTTTATGCCAGAGGAAAGGAGCCAGAATCATCTCACCCACGTCAAGGTCGCTGTCAGGGAATCCGCCTCCGTCTATAAGCATCCTCTTGCCGCCAGGAAATTCTACCAGCGTAGACTCACCCTGTCCAACGTCAAGGAATGTGATCTTTAATTCTGTTTGAAGTCTGGGTTTTAAAAAATAGAAGGATTCAAGAATTATTGTAATGGCAAGGGCCGCTATCAGAAGCCGCCTTGCCAAGTGAAACTCTTTTCTATATATAAAAGATGCGATAAGGAGGTAAAAAAGGGAGACCTCAAGGATGTCCGGAGTTACGACCCTGATGGAGGCCATGGGAACAGAGGCAATGAGGGCGGTAAACTTGATTATCAGAGTCAGGAGATGTGAGTTTACACTTATAAGCAAGCCTGAAAAGGCCTGTGATACAGGAATAAGGATGGAAGACAGAAGGCCTATTGGTACTATTATGAACCCTACGATGGGGACTGTTACCAGGTTTGCTACCGGAGATATGATGGAAACCCTGTTGAAGTAATAGGCCACCAGAGGGGATGTCCCTATGGTGGCGGCAATGCTCACGAAAGAAAGCATGGCAAGCCAGGATAATATGCGTCTGGTTGCAGTCCTGTTTCTTTCTTCGAGATTTGCATAAATAGTTTTTAGATGCGGGACTATCAAAGCCAATGAGATGACCGAGGCGAATGACAGCTGAAACGAGATATCAAACAGGGCCTGAGGTTCAAAGGTGAGGATAAGAAAGGCGGCAAAGGCAACGAGACTTGCGATGTCCCTTCTCCTGTCCAGGAGAACAGCCATAAGCAGCACTCCGCCCATTATGGCGGCCCTTACTATGGAGAAGCCGCTGCCGGCTATCATGGAGTAAAGAATTATAGAGGGAATTGTCAGAATTGCCGCCGCCTTGTAAATGTTGACGGTAAGCATCACCTTCTCGGAGCGTTTCAGAAGCCAGAGAATTATGGCAAAGGAAGCAAAGGCTATTATGCCTATATGCTCTCCGCTTATCGCCAGGATATGGGCCGTCCCTGCCCTGGAGAAGGCCTCCCTTGTCTCTCTCGGGATCTCTCCCTGCTCTCCTGTTATCAGGGATAGGAGGACAGGCGCCGTGTCACCAGCATTTTTAAATACATTCTCCCTTATGGAATCCCTCATCCCTTCTATCCAGCCTGTATATGAGGGGTTTTCTTCATCCGTCTTTACGATCCCTTCCGCATCTTTCAGATAGGCCGTGGAAAATATCCCCTTGAGTGCCAGGTATCTCTCATAGTCAAACCCTCCAGGGTTGTGGAAATTCCTTGGTTTCTTAATCTTGGCGAGAAACCTTATACTGTCGCCATATTTTAATCTGTTTTCATCCGAAAACTCCCGCCCCTTCAAGGGGAGGGTCGGGGTGGGGATGGGGTCACCAGCCAGCGTGGTGTTGCCAACGGTCAACAGGAGCCTGCCCGTTACAGGATAAGAAACGTCTCCTATGTAAAGGGCCGAGAGGTTGATATAAAGCCTGGTCTTATCCAGCAACCTTTCCGGCGGCTCAGATATCTTTCCTTCCAGGCTCAGAGGTCTATCAGATATGATCTTTGTTATGTGATTTTCAGGAAGGAAAGGATTTAAAATCGCTTCCATCCGCCCTATGCCGAGGATGAAAAGTGTCAGCATGGAAAGGGCAAAAAAGATAACCGGGACCTTTTTTATAAGTATTGATACCGTTGTAAGAGATGCTGATATGAAGAGAAGGGCGATGATTATGTGAAAAGGGATATCAATGTAATACCCTGCCGCAAGACCAATCAGATAAGATATAAGGATCGGGATTATGGGGCGGGACATAGCTTCCTATTTACCACTTGGAAGAAACTAACGCAACTTAGAAAATGGATTGTCGGTATCCTGAATGTGCATCTTGCAATATTTAAGAGCCCTCAAAGACAATGGGGCACAATTTCAATTGTCATTCCGCATAGATTGTGATAGTTTGCTGTGCTGAAATATCCCCTCCCCCTCGACGGGGGAGGGTTAGGGTGGGGGTGAAAGTCCAATTTTACCGATGCTTGAGAGTTCACCCGCCCCCAACCCCCTCCCGTCAAGGGAGGGGGAAAAGAGCCTTATTGAGGTAGCCAAATCGATATAATAGCGTGTCATCAAGGAATCAAGGAGCCCTTCTTGCCAAAGGAAATTTTCAAAGAAAAACTGCTTTCCCTAATCCACAAATTTGAGAAGGATAAGCACCACTACCTTTCCAAAGGCTATCTTGAGGCAGAGGTCAGGCAGGACTTCCTTGATCCTCTGTTTGAGGCCCTCGGCTGGGACATCGGCAACAAAAAGAAGCTTTCGCCGTTTGATAGAGAGGTCGTCGTTGAGAAAGGCGAAACTACAGGCAGGCCTGACTACAACTTTCGGATAGGCGGGGCTACCAAATTCTTTGTTGAGGCAAAGTCGCCTTCCGTAGCCCTCGATAATGTAAATCATATCCTCCAGGCAAAATACTATGCGTGGAGCACCAAGGAAGTCTTCTTTGTTATCCTTACCGACTTTGAAGAGTTTAAACTTTTTGACGCTTCTCTAAAGCCCGATCCAAAACACCCTAACGAAGGGCTAATACTTGATTTCAAGTATCCCGACTTCCTTGAAAATATAGACAAGCTCTGGCTCCTCTCAAAGGAAGAGGTTGAAAAAGGTTCCCTTGAAGGCCTTTTGCCGAGGGACGTCAAGAGCAAGAGGCTTCGTATACCTGTTGACAGGGCGTTCCTTGAGGACATGACGGAATGGAGGACGGAGCTTGCAAAAGATATCCACAAGCGGAATCCTGAGATTGATGTAAGGCTGCTTAACGAAGTGGTTCAGAAGCTCCTTGACAGGATCGTCTTCATCCGCATTGCGGAAGACAGGAAGATCAGGGATGCCAACGAGCTTAAGGAGACAATAGATGTATGGAAGCTTGAAGGAAAGAGAAAGCCCCTTTTAACCCACCTGAAAGACCTCTTTTCAGAGGTAAACTCTGACTTAAACGGCGACATATTCAAGCCCCATGCCTGTGAGGGCGTAGATGTTGATTCAAACCTCCTTGCCGATATAATCGAGAACCTTTACTTCCCAAAATGTCGCTATAGGTTCGATGTGATAGGCGTCGAGCTTTTGGGAAGCATCTATGAGCGCTACCTCGGAAGCACCATACGGGTAACGCCGCAGAGGGTAAAGGTCGAGGAGAAGCCGGAGGTAAGGAAGGCTGGGGGCGTCTACTACACGCCGAGATATATCGTTGACTATATTGTCAAGAATACCATCGGCAAGCTAATTGACGGGAAAACGCCGAAGCAGATCGAGAAGATAAGGATATTAGACCCTGCCTGCGGGTCCGGCTCCTTCCTGCTTGGAGCCTATCAATACCTCCTGGACTACCACCTTGAATACTTCCGTAAGCATCCAAAGGAGGCTCAAGTTGAACGTTTTGACTTCTATCAGAAATTCGATGCAGAGGACTTTGCCCTGCCGCTCCGCACAAAGGCAAGGATTCTAAAGAACAACATCTACGGCGTAGATATTGACCCGCAGGCTGTTGAGATAACCATGATGAGCCTCTACCTTAAGCTTCTTGAAGGTGAAAGGAGCCTTCCTTCAAAACAGGCGTTGCTTCCGACCCTCACGTACAACATAAGGTGCGGAAACTCCCTCATCGGTTACGACATATTTGACCAGGGCAGCTTGTTTGACGATGAGACAAAGACGCGAATTAATCCATTTGACTGGAAGTCAAAGACCGGTGGGTTTGGCGATATAATGGCAAGCGGTGGTTTCGATGCCGTCATAGGAAATCCGCCGTATATAAGGATACAAGGCCTGCCGAAAGAACAGATTGAATATTTTAACTCGGAATACAAGTCGGCCAAAGGGAATTACGACATCTATGCCCTGTTTGTTGAAAAAGCCCTTAACCTGTTAAAAGATACGGGGATTCATGGCTATATTCTGCCGCATAAATTCTTTCAGGCTTCTTACGGCGAAGGCTTGCGGAAACTGATATCTGAGGGGAAGACTCTTTCCGAGATCGTGAATTTCCGGGACAACCAGGTCTTTGAAGGGGCGAGCACCTATACCTGTCTACTGTTTTTGTCGAAGAATAAGGCGCAAAAGTTCAAGTATGCCGAAATCAAAACGCTCACCAGGCCTGCCGAACAGTTGGCCGCACTCATGGAAGGCGACGAACTCGCAGACGACGCCATGAGGTCCGGCCTTATATCAAGAAAGCAGGTAACACCTACGGCATGGAACTTCCACTTTGAGGAAGCGGATTCCTTGATCGAAAAGCTGACACGGAACAGCAAGCCATTGGAAGAGGTGACGGAACGGATATTCCAGGGCCTGAAAACTAGCGCGGATAAGATATACCTCCTTGAAGTGAGAAACCGGGAAAAAGCCACGGTCGTGGCCTTCTCAAAGCAACTGGACAAGGAGGTCGAGCTTGAGTCAGAGCCTTTAAAGCCGCTTATCAAAGGCGGACAGATGCGCCGCTACTCTATCGAGAATACCGAAAAAGTTGTGCTTTTCCCGTATAATAACGGCAAGCTGATAGGCAAGAAAGAGTTCCAGGAGAGGTATCCTTTGTGCTGGGCTTATCTCAATGAGAATAAGAAGTATCTTGAGAATAGGGAAGACGGCAAGATGAAAAATGATCATTGGTACGCCTACATTTACCCGAAGAGTCTGGATAAGTTTGATCTGAAAAAGATCATTACGCCTGACCTTGCCGCCTCCGCCGGATATTGTTTTGATGAAGAAGGGGTCTTTTACTTCAGCGGCGGCGCGGCAGGTGGATACGGCATACTACCGAAGGAGTCCATTAACCCGAAATACCTGCTGGCCCTTCTGAACAGCAGGTTGCTTGATTGGCATCATCATCAGTGCAGTACGACATTCAGAGGCGGCTATTTCTCTTACGAATCCCGGTTCATTAAATATCTCCCCATCCACACCATAGACTTCAAAAACCCCTCTGAAAAGGCCATTCACGACAAGCTCATCTCCCTCGTTGACCGGATACTCGAACTACACAAAAAGAAGAACTCAATGCCGCCGTCAGCAGAGCGGGAAAAGGTTGAAAGGGAAATAGCTGTTACGGATGAGAAGATAGACGAGATTGTTTATGGGCTTTATGGGGTGGCGGAGGAGGAGAGGAAAGTCGTGGAGAAAAAATAGAAAGGGGTGTAGAGTTTGTCAAAACTAATTATTCCACATCTAATTGCTTTAGATTCATCGACCATCGGTAATGTTGCACGGGATTTGTATGGTTCCAATCAACACAATCAAGGGAAGGCAAGACATTTATTAGACTGTATTAGCTTGAAAAACCTTATCCCCCTTGTTACATGGCATCATATTGAAGAACTTTTGCAACACGAGGACGACGCAGTTATAGACAATAGAATATGTTTTATTAAAAACCTTCCAATGGTTGCGTGGTTCGATACTGTTAAGCCATCAGGTATAATTGGAACCATTATGGATATTCAAGCAATAGAATTGTCATGGTTAATTAGCAATCCCTCAACTTCTTTCGAAGAAATAATCCAGAAAACAAAAGATAAATTGTTAAAGTTCGGCACTGGCCGAGACTTGATTTCCATATATGATATGACAATATGGAAACAAATTATGAAACGTACTGCACCTATTAGACAAAATAGACGTCGCGAAATTGCCTCAATAAGTCATGCAAAAATTGGAGGTTCTGAAACCAAAAAGCCTATTAATTTTTCAAATTGGCAACTGCGTAATCATGAAGAAGCAGAGAAGGTAGTAGAAACATTAAAGACCAATCTTGAAAAAGACCTAGTAAACAGAGGAGATAAAAAGCTTTCCGATCATAAAACTGTAGCGCAAGAATTTATTAAAGATGTTTATAAGGATGGATTGCATCTCTACCATAACAGAGGGGATGTTAGAGAAAATTTCCTGAAAAGTTTTGGCCTCTCACCTGAAGAAATTCCAGATAAAGCCAGTATAGAAGATATAGGTTATGCTGCTATCTTCAGGAAAAAATTGAAAATACTTGCAGAGATACTTGATATTAATGAAGACTCATTTAAAACAATTAAGGAAGACCACTGTCCGTCGTGGTTAATATGGAAGGAGCTAGATAAGGTATTAAAATCTGATGATCGCACTTATGGGAGTAATATAACAGATAAGTACCTTGCGGTCTTGGCGTTATATGCCGATTTTTTGATAGTAGATAAAAGAATTCACGAAAAATTCAATCAAGTCGTTAGAAGGAATGCAGTTATTAAAAAGGTGATTACTAATGTTGTTAAACTATCAGATTATGGGAATATATCAGAGGCACTTGGGTGCACCGAGTAGGAGGGGCTACGCCCACAATATAAAATTGATTGAAAGCGGTGGGCACAGCCCACCCTACAAATTATCCCCCTCCACTGGCGGGAGGGGATTGAGGGGAGGGGGAACCAAGTTGTAGCACATTGAAATTACAACCAGTTCACCCCCTCCCTGACCCTCCCCCGTCAAGGGGGAGGGAAAACTGGATTAAACTATTTTTCCCCCTCCCCTTGCGGGAGGGGGCGAGGGGGTGGGGGAACTTGCATAATAGATTGAAACAGTTTGCCGGAAACCTTAGAAACAACCCCACTGACGTTGAAAGACTATTGTGGAATAGATTAAAATCCAGTCAGGTTGAAGGGATAAAATTCAGGAGACAACAGGTACTTGAGGATTTCATTGTAGATTTTGTAAGCTTTGAAAAGAAGATCGTTGTTGAGCTTGACGGCGGTCAACATGCCGAAACAATCGAAAAAGACAAAAGAAGAGATGACTGTCTGATTATGAACGGCTATAAGGTATTAAGGTTTTGGGATAACGAGGTTATCCAAAATATGGATGGCATATTAGAAGTAATAAGAACAAGTTGTCTGAATCGTTAATAGGAAAGTTCACCCACCCCCAACCCCCTCCCGTCAAGGGAGGGGGGAATTTTAATTTTTTCACTCAAGATAAGGCAACTAACGATGATAAAAAATGAATCCAAAGAGGCCTCCCTTAAGAAGATGAAAAGAGGAGCAACTGGCCTGTTGCTCCTGATGGTCTTTGTTTATATCGCAGCAAAACATGGCGAGCAGACATATGCGTGGCTTGGGTTTATCCGTGCATTTGCTGAGGCTGCGATGGTTGGAGCCTTTGCGGACTGGTTTGCAGTCACGGCCCTTTTCCGTCACCCTTTTGGAGTTCGCTGGTTGCGGCCTATTCCATTTATAGGCCCCCTTATTTACAACCACACGGCTATTATCCCTAACAACAAGGACCGCATCGGCGAGAGCCTTGGGGATTTTGTAGAGGGTCACTTCCTTACTCCTGAGGCAGTAAGAGAAAAGCTTGAGGCTGAGGATATCGCCGGAAGGAGCGCCGCATGGCTTGCAACCCCGGATAACAGCTCATTCATAGTTGATGAGTTCTGCTCATTCCTGCCCCGGATATTGGACGCCGTTGACGACAAGGATATCCGGCGTTTTATCAAGGAGAATATTACCTCAGCCGTCAGATCCATTGAAATAGCCCCCCTTGCAGGCAACTTTCTCGACGCCCTTACCTCTAATAACAAGCACCAGGCCCTTTTTGATGAAGGGTTGAGACTGGTCAACCGGCTTTTTGAAGATTACAAGCCTGACCTGGGAAGAAAGATCACGGATGGAACTCCCTGGTATCTAGAGATATTCGGTGTTGATACAGCCATATACAACAAGGTAGTAAAGGGGATAAGGGAGACATTGAGGCAGGTCGCAGACAACCCGGATCATGAACTGAGGAAGAGGTTCAATGAGGCGACATTGTTGTTTATTGAAAACCTGAAATCATCTCCTGCATATAAGGCCAGGGGAGAGGCATTCAAGGAAGAGATACTGCTCCACCCGACTGTCCAGCAGTACTTAGAGAACGTATGGGTAGACATGAAGGCCATGGTCCTGGATGACATCAAAAAGCCGGACTCTGTTATAAGGGGAAGGCTTAAAGAGGCTGTAACAGCTATCGGGAGGGGACTCCTTAGAGACGAGGCGGTCCTCCAGAAAATTAATGTGTGGATCCAGAATGCGGTCATCTACACCGTCAGCAGTCATCGCAACGCTATAAGCAGCCTGATCTCCTCGCAGGTAAAGAAGTGGGACGCAAAGAGATTGACAGAAACCCTGGAATTACAGATTGGAAAGGACCTTCAGTACATCCGAATCAACGGGACCCTTGTTGGCGGCTTTGTCGGCTTGATAATATATATCTTGTCTAAGCTGATATGAAAGATGAGCAGGGCTTTAATGAAGCAACATATAGGCGCCATAGTGTTGCATCGTCACTTCAATAAGAAAAACTCTGCCACATACAATAGCAACAACAGAAACCACCCTGCGAGCATGACGAATTCCAGGGTCGTGCCGAAGGATACGCTGAAGTTTTCTGCAGCCATGGTATACACATCCTCCAGTGTATCGAGCTTCTCCTTTATGTCAGACCTCCAGCTGTCAAGATGGAACTTCTTTCCTATGAGTAAGTAAAGCCTTGCGGAGTACCAGTCTCCGATCAGTTTTATGTTGTGCTCTATGGCTTCGGACTCAAGGATTGACTGGGTACTTATCTCAACAACCTCCTTCAACACTTTCCTGACCTCTCTTGACCTGATAATCGGAAGCCCCTTTGGAGCCTTTATGAGGCGAAGGGTCTTCTTCAGCCTATCATCCAGGTGGTCATCAAGGAGCCTTGATTTGAGGAGCTGGAGATTGGCGATCTCAAAGAGCTCTATGTTGCTGTGGAAATCTCCGGTAGGGTCGAAGATGAAGGCCCCATCCCAGCTAAGTGGCAGTTTCAGTGGGGTGGCTGATGGGGTTCGAACCAACGACAACCGGCGTTGGACGTCTAATTTAAATCCGCGATTTTCGAGAAAGAACATTCTCGTAAATACCCCGAGGGCACAGGGACAGGGATACATGCAAATCAAAATGCCTTTAGCTCAAATCTATCTCAACGTTGTGCTCCCGTCGGTCGTCAACAAGTGGGATCATGCCTTGCGGTCGCACTATTCCATCTACAACTGGCCCATCGACACCGGCTCCATTGATAACGACACCGTCCACCGTCACGCGGATCACACGCTCCGGCTTTTCACCGACGCGCTTGACTGTGATGTGGTAGAAGGTCTCGCGATAGCGGTAGTCGATTTTGTACGACTCCCAATGGGCCGGGATACATGGGGCAATGCGCAGATGGTCCACTTCCAGTTGCAGGCCCAGTAGCGTTTCCACGATCAGCCGGTACATCCAGCCCGCCGCCCCGGTGTACCAAGTCCAACCACCCCGGCCTATGTGTGGCGTCGCACCATAAATATCCGCGCACATGACGTACGGCTCGACCTTGTAGCGTTCGATCTCTTCCGGCGTACTGCCGTGATTGACGGGATTGAGCATGGCGAACAATTCCCACGCGCGTTCCCTGTCACCCAGCATGGCAAATGCCGTCGTGGCCCAAATCGCGGCATGGGTATATTGGCCGCCGTTCTCGCGGACGCCGGGCACGTAGCCCTTGATATAACCGGGCTCAAGGTCTGATTTATCGAAGGGCGGGTCGAGCAGTTGGATTAACTGCGTATCGCGTCGCACCAGGCGTTGGTCCACCGCCGCCATCGCCTGACGGGCTCGTATGGGATCGCCGCCGCCCGAAATGACCGCCCAACTCTGGCTGATCGAATCGATTTGGCATTCGTCATTGTCGGACGAGCCCAAGGGTGTGCCATCATCGAAATAGGCCCGCCGATACCAGCCGCCGTCCCAGGCATTGGCCTCAATGTTGGTGCGCAGCAGCGTAGCTTGCCCGCTGCAAACTTCGGCAAAGGTCGCATCCTTCCGGCCACGCGCCAGGCCTGCAAACAGTTGCAGGTTCTCGTACAGGAACCACGCCAGCCAAACGCTCTCGCCCTTGCCGTCACGACCGACCAGATTCATGCCATCGTTCCAGTCACCGCAGCCCATCAGCGGTAATTGATGTGCGCCAAAGCGTAAACCATGTTTGATTGAACGCACGCAATGTTCATAGAGGCTTGCCACTTCAGCCGAACGTTGCGGCTGGTCGTAGTAAGCCTCCTCTTCCGGATTCAATTTGCGGCCCTCCAGGAAATGTACTGGCTCGTCGAGTACGCCCGTATCGCCGGTCGCCAGCACATAACGACAGGTTGCATACGGTAGCCACAGATAGTCGTCGGAGAAATGTGTGCGCACGCCTTGTCCGTTGGGCGGATGCCACCAGTGTTGCACGTCACCCTGGAGGAACTGGCGCTCGGCGCAACGGATCAACTGCTCGCGTGCGAGCCACGGTGTCGTATGGATCAGCGCCATGGTGTCCTGCAATTGATCGCGGAAACCGTAGGCACCGCCGGACTGATAATACCCACTACGGCCCCAGAGCCTGCAGGACAGTGTCTGATAGACCAGCCAGCCGTTGGCCAACACGTCCAACGCTGGATCCGGCGTCTCCACGTGCACCGCGCCCAAGGTGCGGTTCCAGTGTTCCCACACAGCTTCCAATGCCTGCCGAGCGCCAGCCGGCCCGCTGAAGCGCTGGATGAAATGCTGTGCTTCGTCGCTGTTACGGGCCGCGCCGAATACGAACACGATCTCGCGCTCTTGCCCTTCGGCCAGTTCGATCTGGGTCTGTATCGCGGCGCACGGATCAAGGCCCGCACCTGTCCTGCCCGACAAAAGCTTGCGGCGCATAGCCGCCGGGCTGGCCAGCGAGCCGTTGCGGCCAATGAACTCTGTACGGTTTCCGGTCACCGTACGCTCCCGCTCGCTGACCTGCACAAAGACGACCCGATTGGCGCATTCGCGGCCGTAAGCATTGCGGGCAAACAGCGCCCCGCTGTGCGGATCCGTTTCGGTCACAATGTGCATCAGATTGGCGTGTCGCCACTCACCGAGCACCAGTTCCCAATACCCGGTCAGCGACAATCGACGCGTGCGCTTCGAATGGTTGCGCAGCTTGACTACGACGAACTTTACCGGTGCGTCCATGGCGACGTAGGTGAACAGTTCCGAGGAGATGCCGGCTTCGTAATGCTCGAACACGCTGTAGCCGAACCCGTGCCGGCTCACATATCCTGTGCGGCCGCAGGCTGGCAACGGTGTCGGCGACCAGAACGCACCGGTTTCCTCGTCGCGGATGTAGAGTGCTTCGCCGCTGCTGTCGCTAAGCGGGTCATTGTGCCAGGTGGTCAACCGGAACTCATGAGCGTTTTCCACCCAGGTATACGCGCTCCCGCTCTCGCTGACGACCGTGCCAATGTGCGGGCTGGCGATGACATTGACCCACGGCGCCGGCGTGCTCTGACCAGGCTCGAGGGTGACGACGTATTCGTGCCCGTCGGGCGTGAAGCCCCCCAAGCCGTTGCAGAAAATGCGTTCGCGCGCCGACAGCGGATGGACCTGTTCAACTGCCGGTTGCAGCAATGGCTCCAGACGGTCCGACAAACGCTCTGCCGACACGCGGCGTTCCACCTGCTCGACCAATGTCTCGGCGGTATCGGTGAACACGACGCGGGCGACAGTCTGGAACAAGACTCGCTCATCCTCGGAAAGTTCTTCGTCGCGCAGCACGAAGACTCCACCCGGTTTGTCGATAATTTGTGCTTCGGGACCCGCGTTGATCAGCCCCATGATCTCGTCTTGCAGAATCGCCCGGTAGCCCGAGAAATCCTCGTTCACGATCACCAAATCCGCAGCCAAGCCCTTCAGCCGCCAATAGGCATGGGCTTGCAGCACCTGTTTTACCAAGTCGATGCGGTTCAGGTCGCCGATGCGTATCAGGACGATCGGCAGATCGCCCGAGACGGCAAAGCGCCAAAGCCCGGACTGACCAAGCTGGTTGCGGACAATGACGCTGGGCGAGGCGCGGCGCAAAGCATTGCCGTAAATGACGGAGGTGGCCAGGCGGCCATAGATCTGAGCTTCGGCTTCGGTTGCATTAAGGTTGCGCAGCACCTCCTGGCTTTGGAACCATGCCATTTCAAAGGCACGCTCTACGAAGTGCCGGTCACAATACTCCTCAAGCAAAGCCAATGCTGCCTCGCGCGTGTCCGCGACACCGGAGATGATCTGCACGGTCGCCGATTCGTCGGGTGACAAGGTGATGGTGCGGCGGATCGCCACGATGGGATCGAGTACCGAACCATCAGTGTTCGATAACGTCGCCGGGCTGTCAGTGCTATCCAGGACCACTGGGTTGGCCGCCGTTCGACCCCGCCCGATGAATTTGGCGCGGTCAGTCTCGTAAGACGGCTCGTCGGCAGTAGCACCTGGTGCTGCCAACAGGTGAAACATCCACGGCACCTGCTCCCCCGGTGTGCGGCGGCGCCGCGTGCAGAGAATCGCCTGCCGGTCGGACAGGATTTCGGTTTGCACGAATAAATTACTAAAGCCGCGATGCGCCAGGTCGGCATTCAACGGTGCCAACACGACCTCCGCGTAACTCGTCACCTCGATATGACGGGTACGGGACGACTGGTTGGTGAGCGTGACACGGCGGATCTCGACGTCATCTTCAGGTGAAACGCTGATCTCGGTGTGCGCTTCGATCGCCTGATCGCGCCGCCGGTATTCAGCGCGCGCCTGCACGAAGATCGCCTCGTAGTGATCGGCCTTGCGCAGTGTCGGTTGATACGCGGTTGACCAATAACGCCCCGTGTCGCGGTCGCGCAAGTAAATGAATGTGCCCCAGCAATCGGAAGTGGCGTCCTCGCGCCAACGGGTGACGGCCAGGTCGCGCCAGCGGCTGTAACCTCCGCCGGCATTGGTCGCCATGACGTGGTACCTGCCGTTGGACAACAGGTGAACTTCAGGTATTGGCGTGTTCGGGTCGGTAAACACGCGCATGACCCCGCCTGCTTCCTCGGCAGGGGGTCGCGCGGAGGCGCTCACTTCAGCAGCGTGCGGGTGCAACGTGGCTCCCTTCTTCGGCACACGCTCCTGCAGCAACAATTCCGTGGCCTGTACCAGGGGGGCAGACATGAATCGGCGCTGCATTGGCCGGTTGAGCAATACATGCCCAAAGGCCAACAGGCTCATGCCTTGATGATGCGCCATGAAGGTTCGCACGATGACGTGATTCTTGCCCCGCGGCACACGCGATGGCGTGTAATCGACCGCCTCGTAGAACCCATAGACGCCGAGGAAACCATAGTCAGCCAGCGTCTGCAAGTTGCGACACGCTTCCCGCGGCATCACCGTCAGCGCCAGTGCGCTGGCGTAAGGAGCGATGACCAGGTCGTCTCCCAGCCCGCGCTTGAAGCCTAGTCCGGGCACGCCGAACGCCCGATATTGATAGACCTGGTGCATATCGGTGGCGTTATAGCAGGACTCGGAAATGCCCCAGGGCACAGCGCGTTGTCGGCCGTATTCGATCTGGCGCGACACCACGGCCTTGCAGGTCTGCTCCAACAAGGTGTTCTCGTAACTCGGCATCATCAGCCGCGGCATGAGGTACTCGAACATCGAGCCGCTCCACGAAATCAGACTCACGTTGCCGCTATGACTTGTCAACAGACGGCCGAGTGCGAACCAATGCTTCTGCGGTACCTGTCCCTGCGCGATGAGCAGGAAACTGGCCAGGCGTGCTTCTGATGCCAGCAGGTCGTAGCAGGAAGGATCGCGGCGGCGTTCGCCCACGTCGTACCCGATGCTCAGTAAACCGCTTGCCGTATCGTAGAGAAATTCAAAATCCATCATCGCCAGCTCGCGGCAACGTTCGACCAGAGCGTCGATTGTCCTGATCCGCTCCACCGCACCCTTGTAACGTGATCCTGATGCTGGATTCTTATCGGCAGATTTCTTTCTGGCCAGTTCCGCCAGTGTCGGGATGTGGCTGAACTGCTGCGGCTCGGCCACCATGGATTCAAGGTCATCTCGAAGTGCGCGGGCTTGCTGATCGAAAGCCTGCACCCAGTAATAGAGTTCACCGCCGATATCAATATCCGCCGGCAGCAATGCAACCAGCCCGCCGCCAACATGGTGAATATCATCCAGCAAGCTTGCGGCGGCAACCAGTGTCTGCGGCGTGCCGTTAAGCGTGAGTGATTCCTGTAGCAGTTTTATCTTGTTCGCCAGATCCGGGGCAGGTGACGAGGACACGTGTTCGGCAAGCACCTGCAAGGTGTCCTGCAGCCCCTGAAACGCGTTGGATGACAGCACCGGCTGATATTTCAACTCGGCCAGTCCCGCTTGCAAGGTGAGCAAGCTGCCGGCCAGATTGCCGCTGTCCACCGAGGAGACGTATTGCGGGTGTAACGGTTGCAGCGTGCGCGTGTCGTACCAGTTGTAAAAATGGCCGCGGTAGCGTTCCAGCTTTTCCATCGTAGCCAGTGTGTTCTCGGTAAACCGCAGCAATTCTCCGGCGGAAATGTAACCTAAATCGTACGCAGCCAGGTTCGCCAGCAGCGACATGCCGATGTTCGTGGGCGAGGTACGCGAGGCGATGGCCGGAGCCGGATATTCCTGGAAGTTATCGGGCGGTAGCCAGTTGTCCTGTGGGCCGACGAACTCCGCGAAGAAGCGCCACGTTCGCCGGGCCGACGCCCGCAGGAACGCCCGCTGATCAACGGTTAAGTCCGGTACGGGGGACACAAGCGGCTTGCTGATCCACCATCCGACGACTGGCGACACCAGCCAGAGCAACAAGACGGGCGCGCAGAAGAGTAACTCCGCCGACCGGTTGACCTCCAATGCCCAAGCCCCAGACAAAGCCAAGGCCAAGCCCAGCAATACCGCCAGAACAGGCGCGATCCACATCTCCCTAAAAAAACCGGGCAGCGTTCGGCGCGCGTTGCGACTTGCATAGGAGTGCAGTTGCCAGAGCAATAATCCGCGTCGAGTGAACAGCATCCGCACACCCGAGCGCAGGATCGCATCCAGGCAAATCAGCGTGTCATAGGGCAAAAGGACCAACGTCAGCAAAGCGAGCACTATTGGGCGGCCCGCGGATTTGCTTGTCAGGATCAGGTGCACCAGCCAATCACGTTCTTCAGGCTTGCGGATGAGCTCGATCACGGCTCCCAACAAGGTGGGCAGGAACACCACACCCGCGACCAGCAGGGTCCAGAACCACGCCGGTCCCGGACCAAACAGCCAACCACCTGCCAGCAGGGCGAGCAGCGCCGGCGACACCAGACTGCGGCGCAGGTTGTCGAAAATCTTCCACATCGACAAGGCCGAGAGCGGGTTCGCTTGCCGCTTCGCCTTCGATCCGTCTGGTCCCGGTGGGCCGGGCACAGTCGGTAACAGCCAGCCCGCCAGTTGCCAATCACCCCGTATCCAGCGATGGCGTCGACTGACATCAATGGCGTAACTGTCCGGATGCTCTTCAATCAGGTCAACATCGGTCACCAGTGCCGAACGGGCATAGCCGCTCTCCAGCAGATCGTGACTAAGAATAAGATTCTCGGGAAAGCGTCCATCGACGGCCTGACGAAAAGCATCGACATCGTATATGCCTTTGCCGATGAACGACCCTTCGCCAAACACATCCTGATAAACATCGGACACTTCGCGGGTGTAAGGATCGAGGCCTGATTCACCGGCGAAGAGTTTGGTAAAGCGTGACAGACCGGCACTGATCAAGCTGATCGACGCGCGTGGTTGCAGGATTGCATAGCCTTCAACGATGCGCCCTTTGTCGGCATCGTAGACCGGCCGATTGAGCGGATGGGCGATATTACCAATCAGTGCGCGTGCCGCGTCGCGCGGCAGTTGTGTGTCGGTATCCAGGGTGATGACATACTTTATGGAAATGAGGATAGAGGTATCACCGACAACCTCCGAAAACTCGGTTTGTGCTTCGCCACGCAGCAGTGAGTTGAACTGCTCCAGCTTGCCGCGTTTGCGTTCGTATCCCATCCACACCTGTTCGTGGGCATTCCACTCACGCGGGCGGTGAAAAAGATAGAAGATGCAGGGGCGATCTTCGCGGTAAGTTTCATTGAGTGTTTTAACAGCGGCGCGGGCGTGGGCGAGCAACGCGTCATCGTCTGGCAGAATGCGCTCAGGCGCGTCGCGGAAATCCGTCAGCAAGGCAAAGAACAGATTGGGGTCGCGATTGCCGAGATAGCGGATCTCCAGTGCTTTGAGAAGATCATCAATCTCTTGCGGGCTGCTCAGCAAGGTGGGAACAACCACCATAGTGCGGTGAATATCTGGAATGCCCTGCGAAAAATCCATTCGTGGTAACGCGCGAGGCGGCAAGACGAGCGTGACCAGCAGGTTCACCAGTGGCACGGCCAGCGCCGAGGCGCCGATGATGCCGGTGATTGCAAAAAACCAGTAGCGCCAGTCATGCAGCGAAATCCCGCCGAAAGCGGAGAGCACGACTGCAGTCGCCAGTACAGTGAGTAACAGGATGGGACTGAGGTAGATGGGCAGACGAAAATTTCGACTCGCTCGCCTGACTCGCACTCGCCATGTCAAACGGCAGCCGACCGCCCGTTCCAGTATCTGCCGTCCGTGATCAACCAAATAGTATCCGACATGCGCGCTGCGGTCGCTGGGACTCAATCGCTCTGCCGCAGCCTGCGTGAAAATAATCGCTTCACGTGCCACCTCAAACTCACTGCGCGAACTGCCTCGGGCCACGTCTTCAATGACATGCCGGTAACGGTCGCGGGTGGCAAAGTCCTGGCTGGCGTACATACCCGCCGGGTCTTGACGCAATGTCTGTTCGACGACACTGAGCGACTCAACGTAATCCCGCCAGTCCATCGTGCCGATGAAACGCAGACTGCCGATACTGTTTGCGATGGAAATCTGGTTGGTCGCAGCCGTTCGGGCTGCCGCCGCCGACAACTGTGTTGCAGATACCCCTTGTTCAAGCAGCTTTTGCTCGACCCAGGTTTGAACGAACGCCATGGTGGCCCCCTGAGCCTGGAGTCTGGCATAAAACTCCTCTACAAACGGTGCGGTCAGCGGCACATCGGCATTGGCAAACTCGGCCAGCCGCTGGATGAGCTGTTTCGGTTCCCTTTCGGCCGTCGCGAGCATGCGGTCTGCCCATGTGATGGCAGCATCGAGATCCTTGCGCCGACGGGCAATACGCAAACCAACGCGGCGCAGGTTTTCCAGCAGCGCCAACTGCAGCATGATCGGGAATGCCCACAATTCACCCAGTTTTAATGGTTCGACGGTCTGGTAGGCAGCGACGAAGTGAGTGGCGTTGTCGCTGTCGACACGGCCGTCCATGTGAGAGATCAGTTCCAACGCCAAGTCATAGATGCGGGGGAAACCGGCCGACATGCCATCAGCTAGCCGCGGCAACTGCCGACTGTATCCGCGCGGTAGATGCCGGCGCGCCAGACCAATCTGCTGCTCGATCAGATAGAAATTGTCGAGCAACCAGGCCTCTGCCGGCACGATACGTTGTCCCGGCGTGGCTGCGGCTGTCACTACGTCATACGCGGCCAGCAGAACGCGCGCGTTGTCCGCAAGCCGGGGCAGCAACCTGTCCGGCCCCGGTCGCGGATCAATTCTATGCTGGCCAGCCAGAGTTACCGCGTGACGCTTCAGTTGCTCGATGCTGAACAGCTCCGAGCGCAGCAACTCAGTATCCCGGCCGTTACGCGGCGCACTCCGTGTGCGTGCTGAAAATCCAAACTCTTTGATGGCCATTGCATTCTCCTCGCTCGAACTTGGGGTAGTCAGAGCAGCACTGGCCTTATGACCTGTATTTGCTTTTAGCTCTTAATAATTGATGGGTAATCTTCAGGTAAACCATTGCAGCCCCGTCCGACTGAGCCTGCTCAATGATGTCATTGATTGTATGCGGGGCTTAGATAGACCGTTGCATCCTTCTCCTTATCTGAGCAGGAAAAACTCTGCCACATACAGAAGTAAAAGCAGAAACCACCCTGCGAGCATGGCAAATTCGAGGGTCGTGCCAAAGGATACGCTGAAGTTTTCGGCAGCCATGGTATACACATCCTCCAGTGTATCGAGCTTCTCCTTTATGTCAGACCTCCAGCTGTCCAGATGGAACTTCTTTCCTATGAGAGAGTAAAGCCTTGCGGAGTACCAGTCTCCAATCAGTTTTATGTTGTGCTCTATGGCCTCGGACTCAAGGATTGACTGGGTCCTTATCTCAACAACCTCTTTCAAGACGCTCCTGACTTCTCTTGACCTTATAATCGGAAGCCCCTTTGGAGCCTTGATTAGATTAAGGGTCTTCTTCAGCCTGTCATCCAGGTGGGCATCAAGGAGCCTTGATTTGAGGAGCTGGAGATTGGCGATCTCAAAGAGCTCTATGTTGCTGTGGAAATCTCCGGTAGGGTCGAAGATGAAGGCCCCATCCCAGTCAACCACCGTTATGTCGTCCTTTCCATATTTCAGATAGTAGGAGAGTGTTCCCTTTACCTCCTCTTCATCAAGGAGGACCGTCTCATTCTTGAGAAATGCTGCAATCTTTTCCCCATACAGAGATAGATATACCTCCGGGTCTCCGCTGTAACTGGAGATGCAATAAACGCTATACTCCTCATCAAACTCCTTGTTGCAGTTGAATTCGCACAGTATCTTCCTGCATTCAGCGAGAAGGTCTCTCTTGATCTCAAGAGTGGTTTCGGATAGGAGGTCGTCCATCTCCAGAGACGCCTCAACAATAACCACATCAGGAAGGTATCCTTTTACAAGAAAGGCTACCTCCGAACCCCCAAGATACCGCTTTTCCAGCTTAATAACCTTCTGCTTTGGAATTACATCAAGGTATGCCGGTGCGCTCTTCAGCGTCTTGATCTCGACAACCTCGGAGCCCGCAAGGTTCATATCAGTCTGGCCGACCAGAAAGACCACCAGCCGCCCCGGGATCGGCTTCATTTCAGGTTCCATTTTGCCTACCTACTCCTAATATGGTTCGACAAGCTCACCATGAACGGGTCAAAAACCGCTCGCCCTGAGCATGTCGAAGGGCTATTTCTTTATCCAGCTGCCGTCATCCTTCTGTATCATCTCCCCGGACTTGGCAGCATCATAATTCATACTTGCAAAGACCTTCTGAATCCTTGGCAGATCGGACTCCTTCAGGCTCTCGTTCATTATTATTACCCTCTTCATGATCACCATCCTGCTCTCATTCTCCTCTTTCACAACGTCTTTGATTAGCCTGTCATACTTAGGGTCCCCCTTCGCCTTTTCACACGGGAATACCTCAAGAAGCCCCTCTTTGTTTTCTCCAATGCAACCGTTCCTCTTGAAGTCGTCTATATCGTCCCTGTTGAACTCCCTGGCCTGCATCGCCTTCATCGCATCCCGCTGGGAGGCGGACATACCCTTCAGCCTGTCCTCTGCAATCCCCTTCTCGTCCACGGAACGGACGGAAGCAATCATCACGAACTCCCTGTTAAGTTCCTTGTAAGAGCCCAATACCTGGTTTTCCAGGGCGGTCCTTGTGTCAACAAGGGTTATCTGCACCTCTGGTCTTGCGGTACAGCCGATAACGAAAAAGAAAACTGATAATATAATAAGGCTTTTCATGTATCCTCCGATTTTTATAAATCCAAGGTTATCCAAGATGGAGACTTATGTCAATTCGCACACTCGTTCATTGTAAGGTTTGAAAAAAGTGTAGACGCGACACTTCCTTCTTTAATATTTCGTGACCGGTATCACGATTTATGGTATCATTTTTATATGCGTAAAAGATCCCTTATTGAGACCAACCCATATCTAAAAGACCCTGTAAAGCGTGAGGCCATGCTTAACCGATCTGTTATCTCATCTTCCGCCATCGAGGGAATTCATGCTTCGGCATTAAAGGCATTAGGGGTCAGCAAAAAGCGTAAAACAGCACTTCCGGCAACTTCACCACTGAAGCGTTCTACGAAGTAAATCACGGAAAATCTTTTCCATTGGCGCATAGTTGCAGTCCATCCCCGCTTGAACCGCTGCAAAATACTCATCCCTTTTCTTTCCACGAATGACGCTAAAATCGAGCGGAGGCAGTGATGCCTGCAATCCCATTATTATTGCCAATATACGGGCAAGCCTGCCGTTGCCTTCACGAAAGGGATGGATTAACACAAGCTCTGTGTGAACTACCGCAAGGGCTTTTATGACGTCATCGAGTGAAGCAAAATGACAAGGCGTATAGGTTTCGAGGGGGCCTTTTTCAAATGCATCCATTAACCGTGGGACCTGGTTTGCTGCCGCAAACATGAAGCCTCCCTTGCTGATATTCACCTGACGATATTTGCCGGCCCATTCGTAGATGCCGCCAAGCCAGATTTTATGTATCTTGCAGATGTCTGCTGCCGTAAATCTATGCCCGGCGTCATAAATATAAAGCAGCTCTTTCAATGCGCGCTTATGTTCCGCTGCTTCGATTTCATCCATCTTCCGCTTGCCCTTAACGCCAAGCAGATTCTTGAGCACCCTACCGCGCGAGCCGGGCTCAAACTGGTCTTCAATCAGCACGGATGTATTATATCTGCCGGATTTCTTCATTGTCTATTCAATGCGCCTTTCCCACATGTTGAATCCCTGTCTCTATTTCCCTCATCAGAACGACGGCGGATTTTGTAGTTCTCAAATACTGCAAGTGAGTTTTCCGACATCTTCATTCCCTCTTCTCGCTGCAGGGGCGATCCGGCTGGTCGCCCGGCATTCCATTGCTCATTTATGACCTTCGATCCGCTTTATTTCCCTGTCAAAATCCGAGATGTATTCAACATCCTGACGTTTGCGGTAGACTTCATATTCCTGCTCGGCTTTGAGCTTAGCTTCCAGCGCACTCACTTTGCCTTTGTCCTGAAGGATCGGGTAATTGGATAATTCCAGAAAGCTGTGAAGAAAAGTGATCCAGTCCGCCATAGTTGTCACTATCTGACGCTCCGCGCGGTTTTCCGCCAGATCAAGATAGGCTGAAATGATACGGTTCAATTCCTTGATGTGGGCTTCACTCAAGTAGTTTTTGGCCACGGTCACATCTGATTTAAGGATTTTGCCGTCCGGGGCATGTTTCCAGTTGGTCAGCCCCATGTAGATTTTTGTTGCGTCGGCTGATGCATAGATGATTTCAGCGGCGGTCTTGCCTGCAATGGCCCAGTGAAGTTTGTTCTGGACAGTGGAGAAAAAATCTTTGGTGATCGGCGCGTTCTTGTCATAATCAACCGACAGGGCATAGATATCAGTGATTTTCTGATAAAATCGCCGCTCGCTGGCGCGGATTTCCCGGATACGTTCCAGCAGTTCATCAAAGTAATCCTTGCCAAATACCCGATTACCCTGCTTGAGCCGTTCGTCATCCAGCACAAAGCCCTTGATAATATACTCTTTCAGTGTTTTAGTGGTCCATATACGGAACTGCGTTGCCTGGTAGGAGTTTACCCGATACCCAACCGCAATAATGGCGTCAAGATTATAGAACTTTGTGCCATAAGTTTTCCCATCCGGGGCAGTATGTTCCAGAATGGAACTAACTGAATCTTCCCGCAATTCTCCGGACTCAAAGATATTTTTAAGGTGCTTTGTAATGGCAGGTCTTTTGACATCGAATAGTTCACCAATTGCCTTTTGCGTAAGCCAGACCGTTTCATCCTTTAAAAAAACATCGACCTTTACCTTACCGTCAGCACCAGTGTAAAGCAGGAAATCGGCCTGATTGGAGGGGAGTTTGTCTTTCATATGCATAATTTTCCTTTAAACAGAATTTTTATCGCAGTTTTGCTTCATCATGTGACGGCGCATTTTGTAGTTCTCAACTACGGCAAGTGAGTATTCTGGCATCTTCATTCCCTCTTCTCGCTGTAGGGGCGATCTGGCGGGTCGCCCGGCGTTGCTTCGATAATGATGAGGTTTGTAAAAAGTGTAGACGCGACACTCCTCTAAGGCTCTTCTGATAAAAGGTTAGAGCCAGTTTTACTTTACAGATTGCAAGCATGTGTTTCGAATGTGTTTCAGCAGGTCTTCAAGAAATGTAATTAAATTCTCTGACTTGGGATATCTCTTATATCCTGTGACCCTATATTCAAATTCTTTTGATTTATAGTAACCATTAATGAGTTTAAGCATAGTGTCATGCTCTTTGCTAATTTGATAGTCCTTATCAAGACCACAAGCCACAGCCCATTCTTTCGCTAACTCAAGATCATGACCTATTGACTTCAAACACTTAAGCGATCCGCCTTTGGCGCATATAAAGGCTTTAAATGCTTCCTCTACGCCATGGCAAAGAAGATAATAAATAGGATTCCCTATTCTCTGTTTCTCTTTTTCATGTAAAATTTTTGCTGCCGCAAGCATATCTTTTGCATCAGTCCAAAGCCCCATTCCCGTCGTTCATTGCTCTGCATTCATATCGGCGTCCTATTATTTAATCCCCAATTAAAGTGATACCATACCTATTTACCTTAATTCTGCTGACTATCCGTTCCTGCGAAAGCTCCCCTTGCGTTAATGCCCACCTACCAAGGGAAATGAGCTTATCCCTACTTGGATACTTCATTCAACCCAGATCGGTCGCATTAACCTGGCTATGGCCGCTGAACCGGCGAAAGCATTCGGTTGAACAACAAGCATTCAGATAAAATATTTGCAACTCTTGATTTGACTGCCTCTGCTCCATATATAGTTTTTCATAACGCCCCCTAACCCCCTCTTATCTTAAGAGGGGGGACTTTATGCTTCCCCACGCAGCCGATTATAAAGCATAGACGGTTTTGATTTAATCACCGCCCACCATCAAAGTCAAGCAATTAAAGAGGATAAAGTGCCTGAATAGTGCAGTTATCGTCCGACTTCCCTGCCGCTGTCCCTCAGTCTGCCGCCTTCTTCAACGCCTTCTTTATCAGATACCCCACAGGCACCCTCCTGACAGGTATCTTTTCCAGGCTTACAATATTGAGGAGGGTAAATCTCCTTCTCTGTAAGGTGATATCCATGTTCAGTTCACCGTGCCTTATCCAGATGGAGGCCTCTTTTGGGACCCATCCGAGAGTGCTCACCTTCCTTCGAATATCCACTATCTGCGGATTGCTCTCATTAGGGTCCAGCCTCAGCAGGCCCCTGTCCAGGATATCCTTCCCTATCTTCGTGACATTGACCTCTCCCTCGATATCCGCACCCTTCCCTTTCAGATTCAGGTCTGCATTTATCTCAAGTTCCCTTCCCTTCTTATCCTTGAATATCCTGTCCAACTTTACCCCGGCAATATTGGAATAAATAGAATACTCAGGCACGCCTTTGTTGTATGACGCCCATATCTTCCCGGTTGTACTCCCGTCGAACAGCGTCAGGTCATATCTATTAATCAATAGGTTGCCGTTGTCCCAGGCAATATCCATGGAAAGAGGGCCCGCGTCATATCCATCAAAAGATGCGGATGCCATGGTCATGTCATACCCCTTCTTCACATAAGGCCTCAGAAGGCCATACAAGGAGGCCATATAAGGAGCGTCCACCCCTTTCCCCCGTTCCGCTATCAGCTCCAGACCTTTGGCATATCTGACTCCCTGAGACATCTTTATCTCGCCGTTTATATCCTTAAGATATCCCCTCTCCTGATAGGAAACATCGAGATGATCAAATTTCAGCCCCCCATCCAGCACCAGTTCTTTTTCTTTATGGGATATTAGCGACCCCTTAAATGCCGCTGCCCCTTGAGCACTTAACCCCTTCACGAGATCAACCTTTTCCCGGGAGCTGAATGAAAAGGCCATATCCAGATTAAGCCTTGGCGCTTTGGTATATTCCAATACATCCCCGGATATTGAAACAGAAAGCGCCCTTTGAGGGATTGAGGCAGAGATATTCTTAATCTTTATATCCGGGCCGTCTGCCAGAAGTTCAAATCCAGCCGAGATGCCGACAGGGTCCTCAAGCAAACCGCTCTTTTCCAGCTTTCCGACCCTTGCAGTGCCGGAAACCCATTGGACTTCTTTTGACAAGTCAAAGTCTATATCACCCTCTGAATTACTGATCTTTACACCCTTCTCCGGGATAGAAATCCCCAAACCCTTTGCTTTGAAGTTCCCGGAGATACTTATCCGGTTTTCAGCATCTTCTACATTGCGAGGGGGAATACCTCCACTTATCGAAACCACAAGGTTCCCATTCCCCTCGACCTCCATCTCAGGGAGCTTCTGTTTTATTGACGCAGGAATCTTATCCATCAGGCTCTTAAAGTCTATCTCCTCAACCTTTGCCTTCAGATCGAGGTCCTTTCCCCATCCCTTGACAGCACCGCTGACATTGGCCTTGAAGAGCTCAGGAATGCCTATCTCAAATCCATCAATCAGGAGGTCCCCCGCCCTAAAGTCGCCCGATACGGAAATAAGGCCATCAGCCATCTCTTCATAAAGACTGATATTGCCCTTATTGAGCCTGAGACCTTTTGCCCTGACAGTTCCCTTCACAGCACTATCTCCTTTAAACGGGTTTTTAAAGGAGGCCGAAACAGATATATCCACAGACTCTTCACTGAAAGACATATCTCCTTTTTGGAATTTTAAGGCCTTTCCCTTTACCCCGGCATCTACAAAGGTCTTACCCTTTAAAAGATCGTCTGAATTAACATAGAAGGTCACTGTTGGTTCCTGCACGGAAAGAGTCCCCATCTGGAGACAGCTCATATCAGACTCCCCTGAGATCTTTACACTGATCGGCCCCTTCTCTGAATACCTTCCAGCAGCTATTTCAACAGTAGTCTTACCGGGAATCTCGACCTTCCCTATTCTCTCTACAACCCCTTTCGGTAGAATGTTTAGTACCTTTGCGTTGTCAGCTATGATCCAGGCCTTTCCATCGGCCTTCCCCTTCCCCCATTCTGAGATGTTTGCCGAGGCCTCGACCTTCAAGGCGTCACCGGAATTAATATTAAGTTCCGACAACGAAATATTCCCTTTACTGTCACCCTCAGCCTTGATAATACCTGTAACCGGCAGTTGCATACCTTTATATGATCCCTTCACATCTTTTAAAGAAAATTCAGTCTTAAACTTAAGAGAGTCAGGCGCGCCACCTGCAACATGAAGGCCCTTTATCTTCAAAGAACCGCTGACAGGAACAGGCAGGAACCTTTCTGCAATCCTTGAAACCTCTCCAAGGTCAGAATCTCCAGTCAACTTCATATCTAACCCCTTAAGACCTTTTAGCGCCTTTATATTACCAGAAATATTGAATGTATTCCCCTCTCCTACTGACAGAGAAAGACCTTTTATTTCGGCACCGCCTTTTAAATCTCCAGTCAGGTCTATCCCTGCAACTACATCAAAAGGAGTAAGGGTTTTATCCTTAATCCCGGCCTTCAGGCCTTTCAGAGACAGTTCTCCCCGCATGAAAAAGGCCGTTGTATCCTTAATCCTTAATATCAGGTCAGGTATCAGCTCCGAATTTAAGGTCACGCTTTTCGCAGAAACCTCTATATTGCCTGAACCTTTGGACGAGAGGTTGATATTTATATCCTTAAACGGATATAAATCGCCATCCAGAGCCACATCCAGGCCTTTTATCGACGCACTGGCATCCTCGGCCTCGTAAAAAATAGCAAGGCCCCTTACCTCACCCCTTTTCAGGAGGACAGTAACAGGAAGTGGTTTCTTCGGCATCTCCTCCGGCGGAGGCCTTTTAATCAGATCTGAAAGTGCCAGCCTGCCGTTCCTGGAACGGACGTAGACCTCCGGCTTCTCTATCGTAACCCTGTCGAGGACTACCCTTCTTTTGAGCAACTCAGAAAAGTTATAACCTACTATAACCCTCTTCACCTTTACGAAAGGAATATTCCCATAGCCACGGTTCTCGCCTAAGTATATATCGTTAATATCAATCCCTCGGAAAAGACTTATATCCACGTCCCCGACGGAGACCTTCCTGTTGAGTGCTTTTGAAATCTCGGAAACGACGAGTTCCTTTACCTTCTCGGGAGGGAAATAGAGCTTTACAAAAATAGAAGCGGTTATAAACAGGACAAAAAGGATAATAACAAGGACGGCAGAGATATTGAGAAACCTTCTCATACCATATTTTGTAGCATCTTATCAGGAGAGATGCAACTGGATTTGCTTTTTCTTACGACATAGGGGAGATAATGTGGTCAGACATTGAGGGCGAACACAAGGTTCGCCCCTACCTTATTTCCCGTGGCACTTCTTATACTTCTTTCCGCTCCCGCACGGGCATGGGTCGTTCCTCCCTACCTTTTCTTCATCTCTATGGACAGTCGCAGGTTTGGCTTCCTGGGCATCCCCGCGGCTCATGATAAACTTCTGGGGCCTTCTCATTTCTTCTATCTCAGGGACCTCTTCCTCCCTGGCCAGTTGGACCCTGAAGAGCTTTTCAAGAACGTCCTCCTTGACCCGTAAGACCATGTCCATGAACATGTCGTACCCTTCCCTCTTGTACTCAATAAGAGGGTCCTTCTGACCATAACCCCTGAGACCTATCCCTTCCTTCAGGTGGTCCATTGACAGGAGATGGTCCTTCCAGTGGCCGTCTATGGACTGGAGCATGAGGAACTTTTCCATATGCCTCATTATTTCATCGCCAAGCTCTTCTTCCTTCTTTTTGTACACATTAAGGACTGCATTAAGTATGTCCTCTCTGGCGGCCTCCCTTGTTAAACCTTCCCGGCTCCCGCCAGACGGCTCATAATGTATGGAAAACTGCTTGAACACGGAATCATTAAGACCTTCCCAGTCCCATTCCTCGGAATATCCCTTCTCTTCGGTATGGATATCGACGATCCCATCCACAAGCTCTTTTATCATGTCCCGGATATCTTCTTTTAAGGCCTCTCCTGACAACACCTTTTTCCTCTGTTCATAAATCACCTTCCTCTGCTGGTTCATGACATCGTCATACTCCAGGACGTGCTTCCTTATATCGAAGTTATGTGCCTCCACCCTCTTCTGAGCCGTTTCTATGGCCCTCGTCACAAGGTTGTGCTCTATCGGTTCGTCTTCCTCCATACCAAGCCTGTCCATGATCCCTGATATCCTCTCAGAGCCGAATATCCTAAGGAGGTCGTCCTCCAGGGCCATATAAAACTTTGAAGAACCGGGATCTCCCTGCCTCCCCGCCCTGCCCCTCAGCTGGTTATCTATCCTTCTCGATTCATGCCTTTCTGTGCCAAGGATGTGCAATCCTCCGGCAGCTACAACCTGCACCCTCTCCTTGGAGCATGCCTCCTCGAATTCGGCTAAGGCCTTTTTGTACTCTTCAGTATTTGGGTCCTTTCCAGCCTTGGCAACTGCCAGGAATTCAGGGTTTCCACCAAGTACGATGTCAGTTCCACGGCCCGCCATGTTCGTTGCAATAGTGACCGCCCCGAAACGGCCAGCCTGGGCCACTATCTCCGCCTCCCTCTCATGGTGCTTGGCATTAAGTACATGGTGCCTTACCCCCTCCCTCTTGAGGAGAGCGCTGAATTTTTCAGAGTTTTCAATGGATATGGTGCCAACAAGGACAGGCTGCCCCTTTTCATGGAGGGCCTTTATCTCACTTACTACAGCCCTGAACTTTTCCTTCTCTGTCTTGTAAATAACATCAGAAAAATCCTTCCTTACCGTGGGCCTGTTTGGTGGTATTACCATCACATCAAGCTTATATATCTTGTGAAACTCCTCCGCCTCTGTCTCCGCAGTACCGGTCATGCCGGAGAGTTTTTCATACATCCTGAAATAGTTCTGAAATGTGATGGACGCAAGGGTCTGGTTCTCGTTCTCTATCTTTACACCTTCCTTTGCCTCAAGGGCCTGGTGGAGACCGTCGCTGTAACGTCTTCCAGGCATGAGACGGCCAGTAAACTCGTCGACAATAAGGACCTCCCCATCCTTTACTACATAATCCACATCAACCCTGAACAGGGCATGGGCCTTTAGCCCCTGATTCACATGATGCAGGGTCTCGATGTTATGGGGTTCGTAAAGGTTCTCCACGCCGAGAGCCCTTTCAACCTTTTCCACACCATCTTCCGTTAGCACAACGCTTCGGGCCTTTTCGTCTATGGTATAATCAGTGTCCTTTTTCAACCTCGGGATGATCTTGTCTATGGAATAATACTTGTCCGTGGAGTCCTCGGCAGACCCGGATATTATAAGAGGCGTCCTCGCCTCGTCGACCAGGATGCTGTCAACCTCGTCAACTATGGCGTAATGGAGATTCTTCTGGACATAGTCGTCCAGGGAAAACTTCATGTTATCCCTAAGGTAATCAAACCCGAATTCGTTGTTTGTCCCGTAAGTAATGTCCGAGCCATAGGCGACCTTTCTCTCCGCATCGTTCAGGTGATGAAGTATGCAACCAACCGAAAGGCCAAGGAAACTATACAGCTTCCCCATCCACTCGGAGTCCCTTCTGGCCAGGTAGTCGTTTACTGTAACCACATGGACCCCTTCACCCTTCAGGGCGTTCAGGTATGCAGGGAGGGTTGCAACAAGCGTCTTTCCTTCACCTGTCCTCATTTCAGAGATGTTCCCTTCATGCAGAACAATACCGCCTATGAGTTGGACATCGAAGTGCCTCATCTTGAGCACTCTCCAGGACGCCTCCCTCACAACGGCAAAGGCCTCTGGAAGTATGGAATCAAGCGGCTCGCCTCTTGACAGCCGCTCCTTGAACTCTATAGTTTTACCCTGTAACTCCGAGTCGGACAGGTTCTTTACAGAACTCTCCAGAGCATTAATCTGCTGCACTATAGGCTGTATCCTCTTGAGCTCCCGCTCGTTCTTTGTTCCAAAAATCTTCTTAAGTAAGGGAACTATCATCCAACCTCCAGTAAACAGTCATAACGGAACTTCCAAGTCCACGGTAAATTCGGGTCATTTTATGCAGATTTGCCAAGAAAAGCAAGGAGTAAGTAAGCTGACAATAAAAAAGGCCCTGTTGATTTAGCTCAGGGCCTTTGGCTTCCGGTATAGTTAATGTCTCTTCTAATTCAGGTATTTAATTGGATTAACTTTATAACCATTAACTACCACTTCATAATGCAAATGAGGTCCGGTGCTCCTCCCTGTGCTTCCAACTGCCCCTATCCTTTGCCCTGCCATTACCTTCTGCCCGATACGGACAGATATTTCGGACAGATGGCCGTACCTTGAAACAATACCGTATCCGTGGTCTATTGTAACGGCATTCCCCAAGTCATTATTGCGGGCTGCGAATGTCACCAAGCCTTCTGCTGCAGCTACAACAGCCGATCCCGATGGTGCTGATATATCCATTCCTTCATGAAATTCATTGCTGCTGTCAAAAGGAGATTCCCTGTCCCCAAAACGAGATGATATATACCCTCTGACAGGCCATAGAGAAGGAGTGGCGGCAAGCAACGATTCGCGGTCCCGGATAGAGGCATGCAGTTCGTGCAGGCTCTTCTCCTGCTCCTTTGCCTCGATATTGAGTCTGTCCAGTTTTGCCACCATATCCTTCAACAATGCCTCCCTGTCAAAAGACAATGGTGCAACTTCAGGGCCACCTCTCCCTCCGAGGGACAATCTTTCGCTTTTTGTCGCCGGTCCCTCCGTTTTAGTGTCAGTCAAGACCCTTATCTTTGTGTCCAGGCTCCTCAGGCGGGCCAGTTCAGCCTCCATATCGTTTATCTTGTCGGCAAAGGTCTGGAGTTGGACATTCTGGATCTTTGTCTGTTCCTTAAGGCCTGCAAGGTCTACCTCCTTCTTCTTTACATTGACATAATCGAAGAATATGGCAGAGGATGCAAGGAGAAGTATCATTGCCGATATGGCAAGGGACTTTATAAGGAACTCCGAGAGTATTAGTTTTTTAACCCTTGACGGGTTGGAGGGAAGGAAAAGGACTGTAAAAAATCTTTTATCCATTGATACCCCTTTCTGAATTATTAACCGAATTATATTTATGTCAGGCTATCCTTCATATCACAGGAACAGATTTTATGTCAAGATTTTTCCATTCCATCACTCCCACTCTATGGTACTCGGGGGCTTGGAAGATATGTCGTAGACTACCCGGTTTACGCCTTTTACCTCGTTGATTACCCTATTTGATATCCTGGCCAGAAGGTCGTACGGGAACCTTACCCAGTCGGCAGTCATACCATCCAGAGACTCCACTGCCCTTAAGGCAATGACGTTTTCGTAAGTCCTCTCGTCTCCCATCACCCCGACGGTCTTTACAGGCAGAAGGACGGCGAAAGACTGCCACATCTTTGTATAGAGTCCGGCACCCTTTATCTCGTCAAGGATTATGACGTCTGCGTTCCTGAGAATCTCAATCCTTTCCTTTGTAACCTCTCCGAGGACCCTTATGGCAAGGCCAGGTCCAGGGAAGGGTTGTCTGTCAATGACCTCATCCGGCATACCAAGTTCCCGGCCTAAGGCCCTTACCTCGTCCTTAAAAAGCTCCCTCATGGGCTCTACAAGCTTGAGGCTCATCTTCTCAAGGAGGCCTCCCACATTGTGATGGCTCTTTATCGTTGCAGAAGGACCTTTAAATGAGACGCTCTCAATAACATCCGGGTACAGAGTCCCCTGGGCAAGGAAGCCGATCTCCTTCAATTTCAGGGCCTCCTCCTCAAAAAGATGAATGAACTCGTTACCTATCAGCTTCCTCTTCCTCTCAGGGTCTTCCACTCCCTTGAGTTTATCCAAGAACCTCTCGGATGCACCAACAGCAATAAGGTTTATCCGGAAATGCTTCCTGAACACCTCCTCAACTTTTTTGGCCTCCCCCGCCCTTAAGAGGCCGTTATCAACGAAGATACATGTAAGCTGGTCTCCTATCGCCTTATGGATAAGGACTGCTGTTACAGCTGAATCTACCCCTCCGCTCAGGCCGCAGATTACGCCTTGCCCCCCTACCCTTTCTTTTATCTCTTTGACCTGGCTCTCTATGAATGAGCCCATGGTCCACGTTGGCCTGCATCCGCATATCTCAAAGAGGAAGTTCCCGACGATCTCCTTCCCTTTCGGGGTATGGACGACCTCCGGGTGAAACTGGACACCGTAAAAACGCCTATTTTCATCCTTCATGGCCGCAACAGGGGAGTTGTCCGTGTGTGAAATGGGTTTAAACCCTTCAGGGAACCTCTCTATCCTGTCACCGTGGCTCATCCAGACTACCTCTCTGCCGGAAAGGCCTTTGAACAGGTCAGTGCTGTCGTCTATGGCAATCTCAGCCCTGCCGTACTCCCTGTGCTGGGCCTTTGCCACAACACCTCCAAGGAGATGGGTCATCAGCTGCATCCCGTAGCATATGCCGAGGACAGGAAGACCTAAGGCAAAGAGCCCTTTATCAACAGCCGGGGCATCTTTATCATATACGCTGGAAGGGCCGCCTGAGAGGATAATGCCTTTGGCTCCGAACCCCTTTATCTTTTCTAAACCTATATTATACGGGTGTATCTCACAGTACACCTTCTGCTCCCTCACCCTCCTCGCTATAAGCTGGGTGTACTGGGAACCGAAGTCAAGGATCAGTATCTTCTGGGAATGGATATCTTCAGACATTATTTACCCCTTTAATTGACAATATGGATGTGGTTGGCCATAAGGCAGTATGCCCAGATATCCAAACCCCATTTTTTGCTATAGCCTCCGAGGGTCTTTAGATAAAACGCCTTGTCTTCGTCGTCAAAGAAGACTGTTTCTCCATCATTCCCGCTTGTTATATAGACCAGCGGTTTAAAATTGTCAAGCAAGGAAATTATTAAGCAAGCATATCACGAAATGGCCAAAGGCCCAAAAGATAGAACATCCTTTTGTACGATAAGCATTGTACGATAAGCATTGCATGTTATATATCACTTCTTATATAATAAGACGCAACGTGTGCTATTTTTCATAGTTACGATATCGCAGCCATGACACCGATTGCAACTTGAACTAACACCACACAATTAGTTAATTCGCTGGTTACCATAGGGCAATGTACCGCCACATAACCATATGCAAACATAATGGAGGGCGTGTGATAGACAAACCTAGAATCCTTATCATTGATGATGAACCTCTTGTGAGGATAGCTATTATTGACGCCCTTCTTGCAGAGGGGTATGAAGTAAAAGGGGTGGGGTCGGGTAAAGAAGGTAAGAATCTGATTCTCGATGATGACTACGATGTATTAATTACAGACCTCAGACTGCCTGAAATAGACGGCCTTGAGATACTAAAAACCGTCATGGAGCATTCTCCAAAAACTAAGGTTATTATGATAACAGCTTACGGCTCGGTCAACACTGCGGTAGAGGCTATTAAACAAGGTGCTTACGATTATCTGACCAAACCATTTTCCATGGAAGAACTTTTGATTATAGTCAGGCGTTTGCTGGAGTTTAGAGAGCTGGAATTCGAAAACCGGCAGCTAAAAGAAAAGATAGATGAATTGTGCCATTTTGAGGGAATCATCGGAAGCAACAGCAAGATGCGGGAGGTCATGGACAAAATAAGGGTGGTGGCTGAAACAGGGGCCACAATCCTGATTTCGGGTGAAAGCGGAACAGGAAAGGAACTCATCGCCAATGCCATCCACCACAGCAGCAGAAAAGAGAGACCCTTTATCAAAGTAAGCTGTGCCGCCCTGCCGGAAACCCTTTTGGAAACAGAACTTTTCGGTCATGAAAAGGGGGCCTTTACTGGGGCAGTCAAACAAAAAAAAGGCAGATTCGAACTGGCCAATGGGGGAACACTGTTCCTTGATGAAATTGGCGAGATATCACCTACCGTTCAGGTAAAGCTTCTTAGGGTTCTCCAGGAAAGGCAGTTTGAGAGGGTGGGGGGCATGGAGACCATAAGCATAGATGTAAGGATCATATGCGCAACCAACAAGGACCTGAAAAAGGAGGTTCAGAGAAGCGCCTTTAGAGAGGATCTTTATTACAGATTAAATGTCGTACATATCCATGTCCCCCCCTTGAGGGAAAGGAAGGAAGACATTATCCTTCTGGCTAACAGTTTTGTAAAGAAGTTTGCTTCACAGAACAATAGGGATATAGAAGGTATCTCACCCGAGACCAGAGAGCTATTGATTAACTACCCCTTCCCTGGGAATGTCAGAGAGTTGGCGCACGCCATCGAAAGGGCTGTTATACTTGGGAATAATAGATATATCCAGCCAAAAGACCTGCCTGAAGATATCCTGGCCTATTACAATGATGCTCTTGGAACCTCGAAGAAGTCACAATATTCAGAACTATTATCAGAGGCAATGGAGCGTTTTGAAAAGGAATATATAATCAAGGCGTTAGAGGCAACGGAAGGGAATAAAACGCTCGCTGCTGAAAAACTTGGTTTATCCAGAAAGACCCTTTGGATGAAGTGCAAAAACCATGGGTTGAGCCAGGACTCCGGAAGATAAGGATGCGGGTTGAGGTAGATCGTGAAAAATAAAATACTAAAGATGGGGATACAGAGAAGGGTTATTACCTCGATCCTTATTGTAAGTATCCTCCCACTTATGGTTGGCCTCTTTCTTACATATAGGGACGGGACAACTACTCGCAGGAACTCTATAGGCACAAGTTTCCAGGAGATAGCAAAAGAGACAGCAGACAAGATCGATCTGATAATTAAAAAAGAGGTTGCCGATGTACAACGCCTTGCTGTTACACCTGATATCAGACGGGCCGTTTTTCATACCAGTCTCAAGAACGAAGAACTGGATGATTATCTCAAAAAACTTGTAAACTATAACGAAAAGGAGATCTACAGCCTTACCGTAGTTGATGCAAAAGGTGTCTATATTACCGGCGTTGGAACGATATCAAAAAGAAACTACAGCAACGAAAAGTGGTTTATCGAATCGTTCAATGACGGCAGAGGGAAGGTGTATGTTGGGAATTTAGAGCTTGATAAGGCATCTGATCTGCATCTTATAAGCATAGCTACGCCTGTCATGGATAATGTAAAGGCTATGGGTGTAGTAGTAATAACATATAATATCGACAACCTCCTTGAGGTCATTACCAATGTAAGGATTGAACAGACAGGCCACGCAAACCTTGTAGATTCCTCAGGCACAATAATCATGTGCCCAATCTTCCCACCCCGCAGCCACCAGATAAACCCCGGCCTCGTCAACATAATAAAAAGTACAACACCAGGATGGGGAATAGCAAAAGATGATGCCCATGGTGGGGAAAACTCCATTATCGGCTTTGCCCCTGTTAAATCTACTTTGAATCCTGATAACGGTTGGTTTGATGGATATACATGGCACATCTTCATAAGACAAAGCCCTGATGAGACATATGCGCCCATTTATTCTCTCGTCATCCGGATATCTATATTCGGCTCTGCGCTTATAATCCTGCTGTCTATAGCCGGAACTTATGCAGCCAGGAAGATTGTCAGACCTATCAATCAGCTATATGAAGGAGTTGGGCGCATCGGGCAGGGAGACCTTGACTATCGCCTAAGCATAAATACCAATGACGAGATAGAAAAGCTGGCAGATGAATTTAATAGTATGGCAGGGAAGCTTCAAGAGACTTACTCCAAACTCGAAAACAGGACAAATGAGCTTGAGACATCTGAAGAAAAATATAAAGACCTTATAGAAAACTCACCTGAGATGATTCACTCTGTTGATTCCAACAGGTTCTTTGTAGGTGTAAATAAAACGGAACTCGACATACTTGGGTACACCCTTGATGAAATGAGGCAGATGAAGATAGAAGAAATAATGTCCGATGAGTTCAAAGATAATGTTATAAGTCACATTACAAAAGCGAGAGATAAAGGTGTCAGCACTATTGAGGGGCAATTTATTACAAAGGACGGCAGAAGGATAGATGTAGAGATTAGAGCTACTGCACTTTATCATACTACAACAGGCAAATTTATCAGGACCAGGGCATTCGTAAGAGATATTACAGATAGAAAAAAGCTGGAGAAGCAACTGAAGGAATACCACGAAATCCTGGAGCAGAAGGTGCAGGACAGGACAAGGGAGTTGAAAGAGACCAAGGATTACCTTGAGAATCTTCTTGAAACAGCCAACGACGTTATCTATACGCTAAACCCTGAGGGGATAGTTACTTATGTTAACAAAAAAATTGAGGAGTGGGGGTACACTAAGGATGAACTGCTCGGTAAATCCTTCCTGACTGTCTTTTCAAAGGTCCATAAGGGTGAGAGGTTTAAAAAGACCGTAAAGGATGGAATAAAACAGACCTATGGAGTGGAGGTTATAAGCAAAAAAGGTGACCCGAGGTATGCCATATTAAGCATTTCAGCTATCAGGGGAAACAAAGGTGAGATAACAGAGGTATTGGGCATAGCTAAGGATATAACAGATCAGAAGATGCTGGAAAAGCAGGTAGCAGATACGGAAAAGATGTCAGCCATCGGGCAGCTCGCAGCAGGGGTTGCTCATGAAGTAAACAATCCTCTCGGCGGGATATTGAACTGCCTTTACAATCTCAGGAAAAACGAATTCTCAGCGGAAAGGGAGGAAGAGTACTACAGGGCCATGGAAGACGGCATACACAGGGTCAAGAAGATCGTCAGCCAGCTCCTTGACTTTTCTCAGCAGCACGAACCGGAATTCACCTATGTGGATGTAAACAGTCTGGTAGAGGATGTCTTCTTCCTTATGAACTGCACCTTTTCCAAGAACGGGATAAGTTTTAAAAAGAAACTCTCCCCACACCTTCCAAAGCTGCTGCTAGATAAGCACAAAATATCACAGGTTTTAACCAACATACTTTTAAATGCTGTTCAGGCAACAAAGGAGAAGGGACAGATAACCGTTCAGACAAGGCAGAAGGAAGGGTGGTGCCTTATAGACATTTCAGATACCGGCCCTGGCATCCCGGAAGATATCTTCCCCAAGATATTCGATCCGTTCTTTACTACAAAGGACGTTGGAGAGGGAACGGGTCTTGGTCTCTCGGTAAGCAGGGGGATAATAGAGCTGCATAACGGGAGGATAGATGTAAAGAGCACGGCAGGAATCGGCGCAACATTTACTATAAAGCTCCCTGTTGCGTCACCGGCACATCCGGCAGTTTAACCCTTTTTATTACTGAAGCCTTACTCCTGTTTCAATAACCCTGTCTTGATCCCCATATTTCAAAGATAGCTGTCCTGTTTCATTGACATAGAGTTGTATGTCGAGATTGCTGTCCCCGCCTTCCTCAAAAGGCAGCGTTACTGTCTTTAATCCCGTTAATGTAATATCCCTGCCGTGTTGGATATCCTGTGCTATAAATTCAATCCCTGATTCTGCTACCCATCTCCTGACTATAATCCTTTCAGGGACCTCGAACAGTTCAAGGGATAACTCGTTCTGAATACCCAGCTTACGCGCCGGTCTTATCTTGAAGCTCTTTTCAATCGGCAGAGACTCCCCTTTCTCAAGGACGATGCTGTATGAATAAGGGGCATCTTTATCATCAGTCACGTAACGGACGGCATAAGCCATACTGAGATGCCTGTCGGTGACCGCTTTCGTCCCATAAATGGCAGACCCAATGGCTACAGCAGAAAGAGGGCTGTGATCATAAATAAGGTTCTGCCTCCTGAGTTCAGGGAATATATGTTCTATCTTCTCCCTGAAAGATGGAATCTGGGACGATCCGCCGGTAATAAGAACCGCCTCTATCTTGTCTTTTTTCAGCCCAACCTTTTCACCCTTTCTTAGCAGATTGGAAATATTACGGTCTACGATCTTATAAAACTCATGCTGTTCGAGGAGCTCTTCCAGTTCCTCTCGAGTTATATTGCCAATATAACCACCTTCTAATTCAAATGGAACCTCCTTCCTTTTGGAAAGATCGATCTTGATCCCCTCAGCAAGTGCCAAAAACCTGTACGATGTGCCCGTTTCCACTGGCAGTCCGGCTTTTTTTGCCAGGTGTTCCGCAAGCCATTGGTCTATGTCATGACCTCCCAGCATCTGTGCCCGCTCAGGCTTGGCCACTACGTGAGCCTCGCCGATATTTACCCTGACTATCATGGAGTTCAGGGTGCTCCCTCCAAAGTCAATAATCAGTATTACCTTGTCCCTCTTTTCAACAACCTGATAACCTATTGCAGCAGCAAGGGGTTCTTCAATAAATTCGATATCAACTCCACGGATAGTCTTCTCCGCTATCTCTCTCATCGCTTTTTTATAATACTGGAACCCCACAGGAACTGTAATATAGATGATATCCGCCATATTCCTTGAGGCTATCGAAAACCACCCTCCGCTCACAGTAGCTTTTTTCAGGTGCTGGTAAAGGGTTCGGAAAAACCTTTCCATATGAACCCTTCCCTTCGGGTTCCTTTCAAGAAGCATCTGTTTGATATTTATTAGAGGGTTTACCTCGACAACTTCGGCCCCTATACTGTTTGTCTCTGAACTAAGGATTGTAGGTATTACATAAACCGAATCATATTTTTTGGCTACAGAGGGTAAGACTATAAACTCCGGCTGCTCATCCCCCTTCTTCCTCATGATAACGGTATTTGTGGCGCCTATGTCTATTGATATGCAATTGCTCATAACAGGAGTGGCAGAAGCTTTCAGCCTGTGAGAAACAGACAAGATGCCTGTCCCACCAGGGTGTACCTCCTTTAAAAATATCGGCCTCTCTATCTCCCTCCCGTGAAACTTCTCCTGCAAAGATTCCAGATGGGCCACCACCTTCCTTACCGAGTCCCTCAATCTTTTTGGCTGTATCCAGATATGGGTGTATGGCCTCAACGTTTCTATGAAACGGATATCGTTTAATTGGCCTCCGAATTTATCTATCTCGGCAGATAATATATCCGAGTATTTCTCCCTGGAGAACCTTCTTTTTTTTGACTCCTTGATCCCTGGCTCCTCGGCTGAAAGGATATAATCGACAACATCTGTGGCCTCTATATCCTCCATCCACTTTCTGACGGTAAAGAAGTTCAGGGCCTGATCAACCACATCCATAAGGAGTTCAGAAAATTCCCGGCTCTTCGGAAGCTCCCTGATGATCTCAAACAATGCATGTTCTCTGGCGAACGGGTCTTTTATGGCTAATACAGCCTTATACGCCTCTGTTAACGCCCGCCTGTAAATATCAGGAAATTCTCCACTCTTTCTAAGCTCATTGGCAATAAAGAGAAGGATATACTTCCTGGAATAAGGCTCTTCAATGACCGCAGTAGCATCGGTTGCAAGAGAGACGGCTTCCTTGTAAAGATTGAGGAAGACCCCCTCCTTCGGAAGCTCACCGGCGACCCCAAGGAGCGTATATCTTCTGTAAAAAGAATAATCGCAGGCCTTTGGCAGCTCCCTGGCTATGCTGTCAAGAGACGGTTTCTTATAGCGGGGCTTATCCGGGAGGTTCAGGGCCAGCCTCCATGCAAGGAGGCGAAGATCGGCAAACTCCTCTGTTTTTGGGAGGGCATGGGCAATCCTGAGGAGCTCGTTTATCCTGTGCTGGCCCTCACGTAAGGCATCAGCAGCAATGATGAGAGACTCCATAGCCGCTTTATACAATGGGTTGAAAGAACCTGACCGGGGGATATCTTTTACAAAATCAAGGAGGGTATTCCTGCGAACAGAGGGATCCTCTATCTTATTCATCAGATACAGGCACTGCTCAAACAGATCGATATATTCGGTTTTCCGGGGGAGCTCTCTTAAGATATCAAGAAGGGACGAACTCAAGGTTGGCTGATCCGGGGATTCTTTAATGGCATTCAGGGTCTGCCTTATTCGCTCTGTATTTATCATAATTCATTCAATGCAAGATTTTATACATTCTAACAAGCCACGCATTATAAATCAATACCCATCGCTGATAAAACAGCTGCCCCCTTTCCCATGCTACGATACCCATATGAGATTGACATTACATACCAGTCAACGTAAGATAAAAACATGATTGATTTAAAGGCCATCACACAAAGATTAAAAGAGGGGTATGGTGCAATAGAGGTTATCCTCTTTGGTTCACATGCCAAAGGTACGGCGGGAGAGGACAGCGATATAGATTTGCTTATAATCTCTGATGTCAAGGAACGTTTTTTTGAAAGACAGGCAACAGTCAGGCGTCTTCTAAGGGATTTGAAAAGAGGAGTCCCTCTTTCACCCATTGTCCTCACTCCGAAAGAGATTGAGGAACGGGTAAGGCATGGGGACCAGTTTATTAATGAAATCCTTGAAACGGGGATTAAAGCATGACAGAAGACAAGGGTTCAATTTATCCCGATGATTGGATAAATGTCGCAAAAAAGGATTGGCATAGAATGGCCGTCCTATTGAAGGACGGTGACCCTGATGGTGCCGCGTTCTTTCTCCAGCAATCTCTTGAGAAATACTTAAAGGCTTTCCTTTTGGGAAAAGGCTGGAAATTACGCAAGATTCACGAACTCGATACCCTCCTGGATTTTGCTGTTGAGTTTGATGCAGGACTTGAAGAATTCCGGGAACTCTGTGAACGTGTTTCTGGATATTATTATACTGAGAGATATCCAATGGTTGTTCCTTCGGAGCTTATGACAGAGGATATTGAAAAAGACAGAGTAGAAGCTGAAAAGTTTATACAAGGACTGTTCAACAAAAAAGCATAGCAATTACTCCAAGGGAGAAATAAGAACCCGTCCCCGATTAGTTGCCGTCACGATTCAACATTAAAACCTCCACCCCACGCTCAACCCGACAAAATGGGCAAAGCCCTTGTATGTGCCGCTCAGGATGCTGTTGTTGACATCCCTGTCTTTGTAAAAGGCCGCCACGTATGCGGCGTCAATGGTGATCTTGTCTAACTTATAGCCGAAACCGATGCTCACGTCCTGCTGGTCTGAATCCGGCACTCTCGGATCGAAGGTGCTTTCAGGCTCAGGGGTATGGTCGTACATATACCCGCCTCTTAGGGCAATCGTTTCGTTTAACAAATATTCGATGCCGACTTTATAAGCCCATGTGTCCCGCCAGTCCTTCTTTGTCGTGCTGTCCGTGAACCCTGCGGCTGGAACCTCGTTTTTAAGGTCTACATCAACCTTGTCGTAGCTCGACCATCCTGTACGCTCTGCTTCCACGGCAATGGTCAGTTTTTCGCCTTGCTTGTAGGAAATCCCGAAGTTCAATATATCCGGGAAGGTCAGGCCTGTCGAAGAATCCGTCTCGTAGCTTGAGCCGCCAAAGAGCGGCTGTATTGCAGGGGCGATGTTGCTGAATGTAGCGTCTCCTTTGTAATCAACCTTTATCCTGCTGCGATAGGCGATGCCGACGTTAAGCGACTTGCCTGGCGCGTATAGAAGTCCAGCGTTATAGCCCCACCCGTCGCCGTCAGCTTTGCAGCTTAGCTCTCCGTCGCTCCCACCCACAAGGGATTGATTGACCATGTTTTCCATAACCACCTTTGACTTCATATAGTCTATTCCGGCGCCGATTGAAAGCGTGGGGGAAATCCAATAGGCAACGGTGGGGTTTATGTTTATGGTCTCAATCGCGCTTTCCGTTGCAGCATACCAGACAGGGCCGGTCTTGCTCCACTTCGTCTCAAGACCGAATGGAGAGAATATCCCCAAGCCGATGCTTAACCTTTCCGCTGGCTTGGATGCGATATAAAGGTGCGGCGGGTAGAAAACCTGATAAGCTGTTTCATCCGAGGCCCCGGCAGGGCTTTCATACTTTATGGTCGGAATGATGGCGGTGGTTCCGAGGTAAATGTTGGTTCCCTCCAACTGCGTCAACCCTGCTGGATTATACGCTATCGCCGAAGGGTCATCAGCTACTGCGACAAATGCCGTCCCCATGCCTGTTGCCTTGCTTCCTTGGGTCTCTATCTTAAAGCCGGAGGCAAAGGCGGATTGTGGGAAAAGTGACAAACACAGTAAGGCTATAAAGGGCAGTTGTTTTACGTCCAGCATTTTCAGTCCATCCTCATTTCTTTGCTTCTTTAAACAGCAAGCGGTATGGATTTACGGCAAATTACAACGGCATGGATATTCTGAGGTTCATAAACGATTCTGGATTCACAATCGTTAAATTTAGGTAGCGTAACAGTTTAGTGGGTCTGTTAAGCTTCCCAAACAGGCTTAGTTATTGTACATTCACCCCTATTATACTTGTCTGACAAATTAAGGGGGTGAATATGAACAAAAAAAGTGTCCTAAGTGCAGTTCTTGTAA
>JAUSKU010000059.1 GCA_030646755.1 Deltaproteobacteria bacterium | reverse complement strand
GAGAACTTCTTCATGTGATTCCTCCTATAACCAATACTGTTCAGATAGAGATTATTTAGTTAGTTCACCCCCACCCTAACCCTCCCCCGTCAAGGGGGAGGGACTCTAATAAATCTCCCCTCCCCTTGCGGGAGGGGATTGAGGGGAGGGGGAACGTGTTATACGCCTAAGTGAACAGCATTGCACTTAAGCCTTTCAGCCACAGCCCTCTGCATGAAGTCAGCCGGGTCAAAGGCATCTATCATAACATCTGCATCGAAACTGTTCAATATATAAGGGCTTCCAAACGATATCAATACTGCCTGTCCTGCCCTGTCTATAATACTTTTGACCTTCTCAAAAGAGTCTTTCGACAAGCCGGAGCTTCCCTTCCATGCGGAGACCCTGGAAAATATGGGGATGATAACAGTCTCATCCTTCTTAATCTCGGAAGTAGACGAAACTATTTTAAAACCTGGAAACCGATCTTTCATGTCATCTAAAAAAGGTGTTGCAAGACTCCCATCCCCATCATCGTCGATTATTATACATGCCATATTTTCCGACTGGCTGACCCCCCTCCCCTTTCTGAATTTAATGGCCTTTCTGGCAATCCTGTCTGCAATATCTTTGGATTGATGAGTACCAATCTCCGGCCACTGACCACCGGCCACTGACCACTGGTTCTTAATACCCATCACCCTGCCATATGCCTCTTCAACCCTATCAAAAGAAAGTCGTCCTTCTTCAACTGCCTTTACTATCACTTCTAACACCTTCAGAGGTTCCGAAGGATGAAGCAATATATCGCATCCAGCCTCAAGACACCTGACAGCAGCCTCTCCTTCGTCGCAGATAGACTTTAGGGCCCCCATATCCAGGGCATCGGTAACAATCAAACCCTTGAAACCCATTTCCTCCCTGAGCAGGTTTGTAACTATCCTTCTTGAGAATGTAGCAGGAATCGGTTCGGGTTCAAGGGCAGGGACCATAAGGTGCCCGATCATTATCATTCCGACTCCTGCATTTATGGCAGCCCTGAATGGAGGAAGTTCCACTCTTTCAAGCCTTTCCCTGCCGGCATTTATGATAGGCAAAGACGTGTGGGAGTCAACTGCCGTGTCCCCGTGGCCAGGGAAGTGCTTGGCACAGGCTAAAAGAAAGTGGTCGGTGGCCAGTGGTCGGTGGTCAGTTGAAAGACGTTTTTGCAGACCTTTCACATACTCTGCCACAAACCATGAAACCTTTTCAGGTTCTTCTCCGAAGGAGCGTGTACAGATTATGGGGTTGTCTGGATTCACATTGACATCGGCGACAGGGGAAAATACGGCATGGATACCTGTTGCTGCGCATTCTTCACTTACAGCAGTCAACATCTTATGAAGAAGGGCAACATCAGCGGGATTGTTCCGGTCAATGGCCTCAGCCACTGCCCACTGGCTTGGGAACTTCGTACCGCCGGTAAGCTGCTGGCCAAGCCCCCTTTCGATATCAGAGGTAATAAGGAGAGGTATCCTGGCCTTTTCCTGAAGCCTACTGACAGCTTCTGGCGTATCAGGTGCCTTGCCTCCGAAAAGTATAAAACCGCCGATACCTTCATCTATAAGGTTCAGGATGTGATTAAAGTACTCTTCGTCGCCAAGCCTGTTCCCGTCAAGCCGTGGAACTATCAGCTGGGCAGCCTTTTCTTTTACGTTCAGCATTTAACATGGGAATATAACACCTGCCATCACATAATTCCACAGAAATTGTTGACTCACCGGCATGATTCCTGTATACTGATTTTCATAAAGGCCGTAAATTCGGCCTTTTTTTATTTTAATAAGGAGAAAAAAGAATGCATTTAAGAAAAGACATCAGAAACATCGCCATCATCGCCCACGTTGACCACGGTAAGACCACCCTCGTTGACGGGATGCTGAGGCAGAGCGGAATATTCAGGGCAAACGAGGCTGTGACTGAACGGGTCATGGACTCCAACGAACTGGAAAAGGAAAGAGGGATAACGATCCTTGCCAAGAACACATCCATCCGCTACAAAGGGACAAAGATAAACATCGTTGATACACCCGGGCATGCCGATTTTGGCGGAGAGGTAGAGCGTATTTTGAAGATGGTGGACGGAGTCCTTCTCCTCGTTGATGCCTTCGAAGGGCCTATGCCCCAGACCAAATTTGTCTTAAGGAAGTCTCTCAACCTTGGCCTGAAACCTATTGTAGTTATTAACAAAATCGACAGACCCGATTCGAGACCAGAGGATGTGGTAGACATGGTCTTCGATCTGTTCGTTGAACTGAATGCAAGCGATGACCAACTCGATTTCCCTATTGTTTATGCATCTGCAAAACAGGGTATCGCCAAGAGGGAGCTTGATGAGGAGTCCGAAAACCTTGAGCCTCTCTTTGATGCGATAGTAAAATCTATCCCACTTCCTCCTGGAGATGCTGATGCGCCGCTTCAGATGCTGGCTACAACCCTCGACTATAACGACTTCCTTGGAAGGCTCGCCATTGGACGCGTATTCAAGGGGAGGATAAAGGCAGGATCTCCCGTATCTGTGGTAAGAAAGGACGGGAGCATCACAAAGGCAAAGATAACAAAGCTATTTGCCTTTGAGGGTCTTACCAGGGCTGAGATTTCAGAGGCGGCCGCAGGAGAGATAGTAGCGCTGGCGGGGCTTGACGATGTCACCATAGGGGAGACCATTGCAGATTTTGAAAACCCAACCGCCCTTCCTCCGATACATGTGGATGAGCCCACACTTTCCATGAACTTCATAGTCAACAACTCCCCATTTGCAGGGCGGGAAGGGAAATTTGTAACCACAAGGAACATCGCAGACAGGCTCCAGAAGGAGCTTAGGACCAACGTGAGCCTCAGGGTTGAAGAAACTGGCTCCACTGATTCCTACAAGGTCTCAGGAAGGGGAGAGCTTCACCTCTCCATACTTATCGAAACGATGAGGAGGGAGGGTTTTGAACTCCAGGTGTCCAAGCCTGAGGTTATATTGAAGAACATAAACGGCCAGGTACATGAACCTATAGAGCACCTTGTAATAGATGTGGATGAGGTATTCATGGGGTCAGTCATTGAAAAGATAGGCCTCAGAAAGGGCGAGATGGCTGATATGGTCAACGACGGGAAGGGACATGTCAGGATAGAATTCCTCGTTCCGGCCAGGGGGCTGATCGGATTCAGGGGCGAATTCATGACCGACACCAAGGGAAGTGGGGTAATGAACCATACGTTCCATGACTATCAGCCTTACAAAGGAGAGATCGGGGGCAGGAGAAACGGCGTCCTCATAGCCCACGAGGATGGAGAGGCAACGGCTTATGCCCTTTGGAACCTGGAGGACAGGGGTATCATGTTCGTAGAGCCCGGAGCAAAGTTATATCCTGGAATGATAATAGGTCAGCACAGCAGGGACAGCGACCTGGTTGTTAACCCTTGCAAGAAGAAGCAGTTAAGCAATATGAGGGCATCGGGAGCGGATGAGGCCATAAGACTGACGCCTCCAATCCGGCTTTCTCTTGAACAGGCCCTGGAATATATCGAGGACGACGAGCTTGTTGAGGTAACACCAAAGACCATCAGGCTCAGGAAGAAATATCTCAATCCCGAAGAAAGAAAGAGGAATGAGAAAAAGGCAGTAGCCGCCTGATTCACAAATTGAGTACAGCAAATATAACTATTTTCTTGACAATAAAATAACCATTCGCCATAAACAGGCCGTCTTTTCGTATCTTACGTAAGGCGGCCTGTTTCTTAAAGCCTTTAACGTTACAAGCTTATCTTTCCTAATATCACCGCCTTTTTTGCTCCTGTTACTTTGGGCAGATTCCCGGGATTGCCTGATATGGTTTCGTTTGCCAGTATCGCAAAGGAAAGGGCCTCTTTGGCAGATGAGGGGATGCCTAATTCATCGATAAAGAGAATCGTAGGGCGGGCTTTGCCCACCTTTTCAAAAAGATCTTTCAGATGCCCAACAAGCACAGGGTTCCTGCTCCCTCCCCCCGAAAGGACAACCTCGTCAACCCTGTACCGCGGAAAGATAAACCTCTCGTATGCGTTGTAGATAGACCGGGCGGTAAACATTGTGAGGGTGGCGATGAGGTCTTCCGGCTTCCTACCTTTACGCCTTCCGGCCTCTCCTGTTACGAGCCTTGTAAGCAGCTGGGCCATCTCCTTTCCGAACAACTCCCTTCCCGTTGACTTGGGAGGGTTTATTGAAAGGTATGGATGGTTCATAAGCTCCTTTAGCAAAACTTCATCAACCTTCCCCTCTGATGCCATCCTGCCATCCGTGTCGAAGCTCTCCCTCCCGTCGGTCAGTATCCTGACTGCCTCGTCTATCAATGAGTTTCCGGGGCCAGTATCAAAGGCAATGACATCATCAACCTTCTCCGTGACTACCGTCACATTGGCTATCCCTCCTATGTTCTGAAGGGCCCTGACCTTTCCTTTTTCTTGAAAGAGGATATGGTCGGCAAGAGCAACAAGAGGAGCCCCTTGCCCCCCTGCTGCCATATCCCTGGTCCTGAAATCGGAAATAGTAAGTAGACCGGTCCTCTCGGCAATTACCGATGCCTCTCCTATCTGAAGGGTCGAAGCTTTTGCCCCCTCTATCGGAGGGATATGGTAGACCGTCTGGCCGTGGGAGGCTATGATATCTATATCTTTAGGCTTAAGCCCTGCCTCTTTTATGCATTTGAGTGCCACATCTGCGAAGGCCTCTCCAAGGTCGAAGTTAAGCCTGCATATGTCAGCGGTAGTCCCTCCATTAAATGCCTTTCCAATCCTTCCCTGAAGCCCTGCCGGATATGGATAGGTGTTGTGATGTATGATGGTGACCTTCGATCTTGCCCCGAAGCCTATTATTTTCGCAATCACCGCATCTATCCCGTCATGAGATGTGCCTGACATAAGCCCCAGTATAGTCCTGGCCGGTTTATCGAATACCTCTAAAAACCTTTTCATCTTATCGCCTCCCTTAAAAAACCTTTATGCTCCGCCAAAACCCTCTCAGCCGTCTCTCTTTCCATTCCCTTCATCTTCATCACTATAGCAACCTTTGGCCTGTTCATAGACCTTTCAAGGAGCTCTCCTGCCTCATCCATACCGCATCCTGTTGCTTCCGATATTATCCTGACGGCCCTGTCCTTGAGCTTCCTGTTTGTCGGGTTCACGTCCACCATCAGGTTCCCGTAGACCTTCCCTGTCTTGACCATGGAGATGGTTGTGATCATATTTAAAACAAGCTTTGTGGCTGTGCCGGCCTTAAGCCGAGTCGAGCCGGCAAGGACCTCAGCTCCCGTATCAATGGCAATGATGCCGTCAATGAACTGCTCAATGAATGGATCAACCCGTTTATTACAAGTAAGAAGCCAGGTCCTTCCCCCTATCATCCTGGCCTCTTCCAATGCCCCGCTCACAAAGGCCGCAAGACCTGAGGCCGATATCCCGATAACCATGTCGCCCTGCCTTACGCCGTTTTCATGAATGGCCTGCCTCCCGGCCTCCTCGTCATCCTCTGCCCCCTCAACGGCCTTCCTCAGTGCAATCTCTCCACCTGCAATTATACCCTGGACCATCTCAGGGTCAACACTGAATGTAGGAGGACACTCCGATGCATCCAGAACCCCAAGCCTCCCGCTGGTCCCTGCTCCGATATAGAAGAGCCGTCCGCCGTTGTTAAATGTCTCCACAACGGCCGCTATGACCTTCTCTATCTGCTCTCTTGCCTGAGAGACTCCCTCCACGGCCCGCCTGTCCTCATTGTTCATAATCTCAATGATCTCGGCGACAGATTTAATATCTAAATCGTTGGAGGCCGGGTTTATCCCTTCTGTAAGAGGTATCCCTTTTTGCATAATAAGCCTCAATTCAGATAAGAGTTATTCGTTAGTTCACCCCCACCCTAACCCTCCCCCGTCAAGGGGGAGGGAACTCTAATAAATCTCCCCTCCCCTTGCGGGAGGGGATTGAGGGGAGGGGGAACGTGTTATACGCCTAAGTGAACAGCATTGTAGTAACCCTAAGTTATTAAGGATATATGTACGCGTTCAGCCCTATAGTCACAGGCTTTCCATCAATTATCGCCTCAGTGGAAACATTCCCTCTTGTGCTGGCTACAACCAGGGTCTTGCCGGACGCCGACGGTGTCGGCTTTTGAATGTCTATCTCGATGCATAGCTTGTCACCCTTGATTTCCACTGTCATTGCCATTTTTGTATCCTCCTTAAGTAATTTTAGTTACACGTCCAATGCCTTATAGCATAATTCCTTTAATAATAAAATCAATCATAAATACCATCCTACCCTTTAACCCGCCTCTTCACCCACTTCATCTCCTCGTCCATTGTCCTTACAACACCCTCCAGCCGGGCATCGAGAAGGCCTGATAAAATCTCCTTGAACTTCGGGCCTGGCTTTAAACCAAACTCTTTTTCGAGGTCATTTCCGGTCAGTGCAGTCTTTATCTCCATTAAATGGGTGATATAGTGAGAAACCTCCTTTTTTACAGTCTCCCCTCCTTTGGCAGTAATGTAAAGAAGGGCCTCCATCTGTAACGGCTTAAGTAAGTGATAAAGTTCGCTGTCTTTGAGGCCTCCCCTGGCGAGACGTCTCAAGGCAACAACGCCCGTCTTTCTCGCAGTGACAAGCTTCTCCCTGAGCCTTCCGGGGACTGCAAGCCGGATGCAGAACTCATCAATCTCCTTCAACTTAAGGGAGTCCAGAAGACCCATCATGTAAACAAGGGACGGGTCGCATCTCTCTTTCAGGAAGAGTAGCCTGTACCAGGCAATGGTCCCTATGATATTCCCTATGACCTCTCTCTCCTTTTCGCCAACCCTTAGCCTTGGATGTATAAACCTGAGTAGGCCCAGTTCCGCCATCCTGTTTATGGCCTTTATGGGCCTCTCTTCCTTAAGTATAAGGACAAGTTCGTTAAATAACCTCTTCCCGCTCAGCTTTTCAAAGAAGTTGAGTTTCACGGCATTGGCTATGAGGGCATGGGTGTGCCTGCTCATCTTAAATGAAAATCTCTGCTCAAACCTTATGGCCCTGAATACCCTGGTCGGGTCGTTCACAAAACTGTAGTCGTACAGGACCCGGATTACCTTCTCCCTTATATCTCTCTGTGCTCCATAATAATCCAGGAGTTCACCGAAACCGGAAGGGTTAAGCCTTACTGCCAGGGTATTTATGGTAAAATCCCTCCTGTACAGATCCAGCTGTATGGAGCCTCTCTCCACAGTGGGAAGGACCGCAGGCCTCTCATAATATTCAAGTCTTGATGAGGCCACATCAACCTTTAATCCATCTGGAAAAACAAGGACCGCAGTCCCAAACTTCTCATGGGTCTTTACCCTGCATCCATATCCTTCTGCAAAGGCATTAGCAAATACAATCCCGTCGCCTTCTATTACCAGGTCCATATCCAGATTTTCATACTTCAAGATAATGTCCCTTACGAAGCCTCCAACTGTATAAACGGTAAAGCCAAGAGTGTCTGCCACGATACCGGCCTCTTTAAGTATCTCCAAAACCCTTGCAGGAAGCCTCTCCTCCATCATCTTTGCAATATTCTTCTTACGAATATGTGGGTAAGGTTCAAGCGAGCTTTTTAACGTTTCATAATGGAGGAGCTTTAAGATGTCGTTCTCTGATATGATACCGGACAATCGTCCGTTATCTATAACCGGAACTGCCGGCTGGTTGTGTTCAATAATGATCTGCCTCACCCTTGAAAGAGGGGCATCAGGGGAAAGGGTCTCTATGCCTGCATTCATGTAATCTGTAACCTTTGAATCTGCAAGACCATGATACCTTGCCCTGCTGACCGACTCTTTGGAGATAATCCCTATAACCGAGCCATTGTCAGCAACAGGCAGTGCATCCATGTCATACCTGGCCATAAGATCGCCTGCCTCTGCAATGGACTGAGAAGAAGAAATGGTTTTGACCGGAAACGACATTATATCCCCAGCGGTCTTTTTTATTCTGACCTTATCCCTCAGGACATTTATCAACCTCTCCTTTGCCTCAACTATAGGGATCTTCTTTATGGATGCGGAGGCTGCCTCATGATGCCCTCCTCCGCCAAACTCCGCCACAATCTCCCCTGCATCCACCTCATCAATCCTGCTCCTGGCTATTATATGGAGCCTCCCTTCCATAGCCGCAAGAACAAAAAGGACATCCATACCCTCCATGTCCCTTAATTTATGGGCAAGGATGGCTATATCCCCTTTATATTCTTCCACCAGCACATGAGTAATGCCGATATCAACACCACCTATGTTGATTATATCCAGAGACTGTAGCATCTCGTTCAAAAGAGATATCTGATCAGAGGTCATCTCTTTGACTATATAATCCGTAACGATATTGAGATCGGCCCCTTTTGAAAGGAGGTGTGCCGCAGCGTGCAAGTCTTCCTCAGTAGTTGATATAAAGGTAAAACATCCGGTCTCCTCATACAGCCCCATCATCATGACTGTGGCCTCTTCAGAGGTTATATCAATCGCTTTTTCTTTGAGTAGACCCACCATTACTGTGGTTGTGGCCCCCACTTTCCTGTTAACATCTATAGAGCCTGTTATGTCACCAGCCATAGGTGGATGGTGATCGTATATATGCACATCAACACCAGGCCTTTCCAAGGCCTCAGCAAGCCTGCCGATCCTTCCGGGCTGTCTGGTATCAACAAGGATGATCCTTTCAACCTGCGCCAGGTCTATATCCTTGGCTGCCGTTGTCTCAAACTGGAAAAAAGAGTTTTGGGTAAGAAAGTCCCGGAGGACCCTTTCCTGAGAGCCTGGGAATACTGCAATTGCGTCTGGGTATAGTTTTTTTGCGGCAAGCATGGATGCGAGGGCATCGAAGTCGGAATTATGGTGGCAGGTAATGACTTCCATAGGGTAGACGGTAGCACAGTATTACAGCATTATCAAGACCTTGGGGTTACGACAAATTTGTTGGGACATTCGATCAGTAACACCCTCCGGGTGCGAGAACCTCTTCGAGGCCTCCCCTCCCCTTGCGGGAGGGGATTGAGGGGAGGGGGAACTAAATTATATCACCTTAAGATTACAGTCCAATTCACCCACCCCCTAACCCCCTCCCGTCAAGGGATGGGGGATATAATAGCTTCAGAAACGCCTCCACCACCTTCGGATCAAACTGCATACCCGAGCATCTCTTTAACTCCGCGATAATCACATCCATCGCCCTCCCCTTCCTGTAAGGCCTGTCTGCCCCCATTGCGTCTACAGTATCTGCAACGGTAAGTATACGGGCATGGAAAGGTATTGCCTCTCCCTTGAGCCCGTCAGGGTATCCTGTCCCGTCATAAAACTCATGATGGTATTTCACACCGGGGATAATATCTTTCAATTGTTTAATGGGAGCAAGTATCTCAGCCCCCTTCACTGGATGCAGTCTCATTATGACAAGCTCTTCCGGTGTCAGCTTGTCGGGCTTATCGAGTATATACTCGTACGTCCCTATCTTCCCAGCGTCGTGCAGGAGACCGGCAAGCTCAAGGTCTTTAAGCTCCTTTTCAGGCAGGCCCATCTGCTTCGCTATATCAAGGGCATATTTCGTGACCCTCTCCGAATGCCCTGCTGTCCAGGGGGACTTGGCGTCTATTGCAGAGGAAAGGGACTTAACCACGCTGAGGAAAAGCTCTTCAAGGTCTGCTATAAGCCTTGCATTCTCAAGGGCGACGCCTATCTGGGAGCAGAGGTACTCAAGGGTCGATAGATTTTCCTTTGTGAAGGCTGCAACCCTCTTTGCGCCAACTGTCAATATCCCTGCCACATCCCCCTTTATCGTTATAGGTACCCTTATGTGGGAGAGAAAACCCTCATCTAATAACCTCTTCTCTAAAGGCAGAAGCGGCACCATCTCCGCGAGGTTGTTCACGCACTCCGTCCTGCCTGTCTCAACTACCATTCTTGCGGACGTATCAGCAAAGGAGACAAAAGCGCCCTTTTGCACCACCGCAGTCCCGAAGCCTGCCTTGTATATTACCCCATCCCGGTCCCTGTCAACAAGTGAGACTGTCGCCCTTTCGCATGGTATCACCTTGGAGAGGAGTCTCGTCACGGTCTCCAATAGTTCATCCGCCTTCAGGGTAGAGAGGATGGACCTGTCTATCTGGCTCATCACTTTTATCGTTTCTATCTTATGGGAAAGTTCCAGCGTCTTATCAACGGATTCTTTATAAAACCTTGCCTGCTCGAGGGCAACGGAGACCTGCTGCGATATCCCCACCATGATTTTTTTATCCCTCTCAGTTATCTCTGTTGGCACCTTGTAAATACCAATAACGAGGCCGAGAGGTCCGGTCTTGCCAATCAGGGGGATGGCAGCGAGGGTGCTGATGTCGGGAAGCCAGGGGATTTCCCCACGGAGAGGGGAAATAACCACAGCCCTATTCACAAACTCCATATTTTTATCTATCGGCTCTGTCCTGAACACCGGGATCATCTCGTGGGAAAGGCCGTATGCCTGGGAGGACTGAAAAACCTCTGACTCTTTGTCCCATAGATAAGACAGACTGATGTCACACTTTAATATCTTGCAGGTGCAGCGTGTTACCTGCTCCATCAGTTTATCTATATCTGTTGTATGAGCTGTCGCCTCTGCGATCATCAGAAGATGTGTGGTTACCTCCATCTCCTCTTTTATCCTCTCCTCCGCCTTCTTAGCCTCTGTGGTATCCTCAAGGATGTGAATCGAATAGAGGAGGCTGCCATTTTCATCCTTTATGGGGTAGAATCTGACCTTATAGACCTTGTTTATATAATAAAGCTCCTCCTCCTCCTCCTCCTCCTCCTCCTCCTCCTCCTCCTCCTGCATTTCCCGTGCCATCTGGCACATCTTGAAAGGGCCGTCCAGCTTCGGGAATACCTCATAGTATCGCTTGCCGATTACATCCTTGAACTTTGCCTCGCCGGAGGCTGATAGGTACGCCCTGTTCATCTTCACAAGCCTCATCTCTTTATCGTGGATGAAAAGGGGATCAGAAATGCTGTCAAATGTCGCCTCCCACTCCTTCTTGCTGTTGCGCAGCGACTCCTCCGCCTGCTTCTGATCCTCGATCACACTCAGCAGCTCCCGGTATGATTGTTTGGCGGCGGCCAGCAGCTCCCGCGTCAATTTTTCGGAGGCGATGATTACCTCTTCGCGGCGGTTTTGCTCGGTCAGGTCGGTTGCCACCAGACAGTAAGAATCTGGCATCTCGTCGATGAGCAGGTTGCTCACCGAAAGGTAGACCGGCACCCGCATTCCGTCGCTGGCGGTAAGGTCAAGTTGCTCGCGGCGTTTTTCGCCTGCGCCTTTGCTCAGCAGGGATTGAAGAATCCGCTGACTGTCTGGCTCAATCCAGGGATGAATCGTTGCGCCGATCACCTTTTCCAGCGGCATCTTGAGCATCTCGGCAAAGCGCCGGTTGGCGTACAAAATCACGCCCTCCGCCGACATGGTCAGCGCGCCTTCGCTCATATCCTCGATCAGTATCCGGTAAGATTGATCGGCACCCTTGAGCGTAAAGACCTGCTCGCCGCCCACGCCGGGGATGATGAGTGCGTCCACTCCTCCACTGCGAATAGCGCGCAAAGTTTCTTCGGCTTCGCCTAACCGCGCGCGCAGGTCTGCATTTTCAGCGGCAAGTTGTTCTTGTGTTGTGGGCTTGTTTGGCATCAGGACACCTCTGTGTCTATTTCGGAAATTAGCTGGCTTCATTCCGCAAATCCAGCCCCACCAGCACGCGTTCGGTATTCGACATATCGCCGATGATGCGGCGTAATGGGAGCGGCAATTTCTTGATCAGCGTCGGCACGGCGATGATCTGATCGCCTTGCGCCAGTTGCGGCTGCTGGTACAGGTCTATCACCTCCAGCTCGTAGCGCCCTTGCAGGTTTTCCTCGCAGATTTTTTTGATGTTGGCAATGGCGCGCACGGATTTCGGCGACTTTCCGGCAACGTACAGCCGCAGGATATAGTGGTCTGATGCTGCTTTGTGCGGTTTGGCTTCAGGCGGTGCGGGCTTGGTTGGGTTCGTTTTCATTTGGCCACTCCTTTTTGCTTGCCCGGTTTCACAACTGGCTTTACATCCGCCTTGCGGATTCGCCCCATGTCCACACGTTCCTGCGCCAGCTGCACTTTCTCCGCTTTTTCCTGGCCGATGATTTTCACCGACGCGATTTCCTGCACAGCAAACTCGGCGCGCAACACGGCGATCTGCGCCTCCAGCGTGGTGCGTTTGCGCTCCAGTTCGACCCGCCGCAGCTCGACTTCCTGGTCGCGTATCAACAGCGCGGCTTTCTCTTGCGCCTCTTGCGCCAGCCGCGCCGAGCCGGCCAGCACGCCGCTCGGGCCGACGTACACATCGCGCAGGTCCACGCCGTGATCGGTCAGCAGGAACTCGCGAATCTGGTTCGAGTGCGCCATGCCGCGCGATTTCAGGATGAACATGCCGCGATTGCGCTCGTTGCCGTTTTCGATCTCGCGCAGCACCAGCCAGGTGTCTATCAGGGCCGAGATAGCATGGTTCTGTTCGAGCGCGCCGCCGGTCGAAGTCAAGCTGGTGAGCAGGCTGGTGCACTGATTCATTTTCAGCATATCCACCAGCCGTATCAACATGGATTTGACTTCAATCTCATTGCCCCCGATGATGAAACTGGTCACCGGATCCACCACCACGACCTGCGGTTTGAAAGCTTTGACCGCTTTGTCAATCGTCGTCAGATGCATTTCTAGGCCCGAAAACGTCGGGCGTCTCGCCTGAAACTGCAGCAGACCTTTTTTTACCCACGATTCCAGGTTGATCCCGATAGAACGCATATTGCGCATGATCTGGCTGGGAGATTCCTCGAAGGCCAGATACAGGGCGCGCTCGCCGCGACGACAGGCGGCATCGGCAAAGTGCGCGGCGAGGCTGCTCTTGCCGGTGCCCGACGTGCCGGAGACCAGCACGCTACTGTCGCGAAAATAGCCCGCGCCGCCCAGCATCGCGTCGAGACGCGCAACGCCGCTGGGAATGCGCTGGGTGGAAGCGGTTTGTTGCAAGCCGAGCGAGGTGACCGGCAGCACCGAAAAGCCGTCTTCGTCAATCAGAAACGGATACTCGTCGGTGCCGTGGAGCGAGCCGCGATACTTGACCACGCGCAAGCGCCGCGCGGAGGTCTGTTCGCTGACGCGATGGTCGAGCACGATCACGCAGTCGGAGACGTATTCTTCCAACCCCTGGCGCGTCAGCGTCTCGCCGCCGCGTTCGCCGGTGATGACGGCGGTCACGCCTTTGTCTTTCAGCCAGCGGAACAGGCGGTGCAGTTCGGCGCGCAGGATGAGCGGGTTGGGTAAGCCGGCGAACAGCGACTCGATGGTATCCAGCGCGACGCGCTTGGCGCCGATGGAATCAATGGCATGGCCCAGGCGGATGAACAATCCTTCCAGATCATATTCGCCGCTCTCTTCGACTTCGCTGCGCTCGATGTAGACAAAATCCAGCACCATCTTTTTGCGCGCGATCAGGTCTTTCAAGTCAAAACCGAGCGAGGCGACGTTCTTGGACAGGTCTGCGGCGTTCTCTTCAAACGACATAAACACGCCCGGCTCGTCGAACTGCGTCGCGCCGCGCACCAAAAATTCCATCGCCAGCAGCGTCTTGCCACAGCCCGTATCGCCGCACACCAGCGTCGTCCGGCCCTGGGGCAATCCGCCGCCGGTGATTTCGTCCAGCCCCTGAATGCCGGTCGGCGCTTTGGGGAGCTGTGTATGAGCCTTGGGCACTGGTTTGGCTTTAGGTGTTGATTTGGGTTTTGTCATGATTTACTCCTCCTTATTTAATTGCGGATTGCAAATTGCGGATTGCGGAATTTGGAACGCTGATCGGTTTTCCGCAATCCGCAATCATCATTCCGCATTCGACTGTTCCGCACTCGGATAACGCGGCGGCTGGCCGGTCTGGCCCAGCAGTTCGTTCACCTCGTGTTTGAGGTCAAGGACGCGCATCTCCCTGCCTAACGTGATATCGTGCCAGCGGCGCAGTTCATCGAGTTGTTCGATAAGTTTGGTTCCCGCCTGCTTGCGTTCGGTGATGTCCATCGCCAGACCTTCGATGATGAAGTCCCCGTTTTCTTCTTGACTGCCGGTAGAGCGGTCATAAAACCAGCGCCAGTCCCCATGAGCATTTTTTATTCGGTACTCAATCTTGAAAGGAGAGCCAGTCTTGAACTCTTCGACAGCCTTGGTAACTACTGCGCGGTCTTCGGGGTGAATAGATTCATTCCACAGGAACGGATTGGCATATAGATGTTCGACGGAATAGCCGAGGATCGAGATGACTTGGGAGGAGCAATAAATACTTCCCCGTTTCACGGAAAATGTATAGACGATATCCGGGGAGTTCTCAATCAGCCGTCGGTACTTGCTTTCGCTTTCCTGTAAAGCTTGCTCCGTCTGCTTCCTTTCAGTGATGTCGCGAATAATCGCGGTGAAGAACTGACCAGCGGCGGTTTGCCATTGCGCCAGCGAAATCTCCAGCGGAAACTCGCTGCCGTCCTTGTGCAGCCCGGCAAGCTCGACGATTTTGCCGATCACATGCGGCGTTCCACCGGCCACCACCCTCGCCAGACCCTCCCTATGCAGGTTACGGAAGCGTTCCGGCATCAACACCGTCAGGGGCTGACCGCTGATTTCGGCTTCCATATAGCCGAACAACCGCTCTGCACCAGGGTTCCAGCCCACTATCTTGCCGGCACTATCGGCGCTGATGATGGCGTCGTTAGCCGACTGAGCTATCGCCCGGAAACGCCGCTCGCTCTCCTCGACCGCAGCCGCCGAGCGTACGAGGATTTCCAAGCGCTGGACACGCCGGTATGAAGCACCCAGCCACGCTAGACTCGCCAGCCCGAGCAGCCAGACCGCGCCGTGGTTCAGCATCATGCTGGTGTTAGATTCACGCTCGCGCGCCAAAAAAGGCGCCAGGGGAATGGCAGAGCTGATCCCGCCGCGAATGTCGCCCAGCTTGTAGCCCTGTTGTTCATGGCATTTCAGACAACCCTGTTCGACAATAAGCGGCAGCATCATTCTCAGATAACTCTGGCCGTCGATCTGCTGTGTTTCCAGCTGCTCCTTGCTGCCCTGCTCAAAGGCATGCAGCGCCTTGGCTTCCCAGGCATCGGGAGCATTGTTCGGGTTGATTGGTTTGAGGCTGGTGATGTGGCTCCTGGTGCCATAATCACCCGGAAAATCGGACTGCATCTGGCGCAGCATGTAGGCCGGATTCATCAAAGTCAGCATTTTGCCCGTGGTGGTGACCACATCGCGGTCGGGTACCTTGAGATAGGGATTGGGCGGGGTATGTTCGGTGGGCGAGACATAAACACCACCATGTGAGGCCGCCCATTTGCGGAAGCTAAGATCCTTGTTGATATTAGCGCGGGCGGCGACGGTGGCGGCATTCAAGGTGTCTTGTTTTAGCTGGTGCATATCCCACACCAGCGATCCAGCCAGCAACGAGCTCCAAACAGCTATTATGAGAACAAGCATTTTCGCCCAACCGGTGAGTGAGTGAGTGAGTTTAAAATGTATGCCATTTTCAGCCTCATCAGATTAGATAATAAGATTTAACACAAACTTACCACTGATTTTGAGATTGTCAATGAAGGGAAAGTTTCAGGGAATTACTACAGAGGCCTCTGGATTGAATGGATTTGTCCTAATAGCAAGTGAATAGAGGTAAGGATAATCGGTTTTGAGGTGTCGCATATACGAAAGCCACTCGCAGATAAGGTGTCCAAAGGCGCGGTTTATATCTCCGTAAATATGTTCGAGGTCAGCGGCAGGCAGGTTATCAATATCAATCCTTGCGATTAGCTCCTCGGTGAGATGAAGCACAGCCCACAGGAGGTCTGTAAACCTCTAGTGTTCAAGCAAATTTGGGTTTTGCAGAAGGCCGAGCATGAAAGACCTCTTTGCAACAAGAAGTTCCTTGAGGGACGCCAGTTCTGTAGACTTGAATTCAAATTCACACCGGAAACCCCTTGCGGCAGTTATAGCGGTATTAAAATGATCATCTGTCCATTCCTTTGTTATTTTAAGGTTGCCATCCTCTCCCGCTCACTAAGCATTTTCTCTATTATGATAGTTACGAGCAGTACCTGGATCGGCACAAATACGATATCAAGGGCTATATAGAATTCAAGGGTTTTTGCATCTCGGAAGATTGCGTAGGGACAATAGGGGCATCGGTATGACCGTAACAGTCGCATGAAAGGCGCGGCAGCGCCTCGCCCCTACGTGAGAGAAGAGAAAGTGAAGCGGTTTTTTTTGTCTTTGTTATACTCAGTGCATCTGATCTTGGTATGAAGAACGGTCATACCTATCTCCGGCTCTCAACCATATCTATCAGAACACCTTCCAGCAGGCCGCCGTCGCTGACCGTCATCCTGTCAAACCCGAAGGACTCCATAGTCTTAAGGACTATTACAGTACCTGACACAATAAGGTCTTCCCTGCCCCCCTCTAATGACCGGAGGCCGCTTCTTTCGCTTATAGTCAAAGGATATATGAGGTTAAACAGCCTTTTTACAGTATCATATGTGAGGACATAATTGTTTATCTTTGACGGTTCGTAAGCCTCAAGCCCCTGATCCATGGCAGCCAGAGTAGTTATGGTACCTGCGGTTCCAACCAGCGTTATGTCTCTGTTTTGCGGAGGAAGCTTATCTCTTAACCCCATTTTTGCGAGATTGTTCAGGAAGGGGGACAATCTTTCAACCACATGGGCTGCAACCTTTTCTATCTCTTCATCTTTTGGAGGGTCCGACCTTAGGAAGGTCTCTGTGGCATGGACAACCCCTAAACTCAGGCTTTCTGAGTAAAGAGGATTGGCAAGGTCGGAAAGTATATACTCGGTGCTGCCTCCGCCTATGTCAAAAACAAGGGCGTACCTTGTTTTTAGTTTCACGCAGGAAAGGACGCCCTTCAGGGCAAGAGAGGCCTCTTCTCTTCCATCAATGACTTCTACATCAAGGCCTGTATTATTTTTAACAAGGTCCAGGAAATCCCTGCCGTTCTTAGCCTCCCTCACCACGCTGGTGGCAACGGCCCTTACCTTCTTTACTTTATGTTCCCTTAAAAGTTCGGAAAAGGCGGAAAGGGTATGAACACCCCTCTCCATAGATTCCTCAGCCAACATCCCGTGGGCTGTGAATCCCCCCCCAAGCCGGGTTATCTCCCTCTTGAGAAGCCTTGGCCTCGGTGTTCCATTGTCGTCAAAATCGGAGATAAGGAGGCGGAAGGTGTTGGTCCCTATGTCTATTGATGCGAGTGTAGACGCCAAGGGTTACTACTTTACCTCAAATGGAAAATCAAACTCCACCTTCTGGCCGTTGGGCTTGACTGTGTTGACTACCACCCTTATCTTCTTAAAGTTGTATAAATTCCCCTTGAAGAATACGAGCCCCTTCAACTGGGCATTGGGGTTGAGGGGACCAAAGGGAAGGGCCTGAGAATAGACATCCCTTGGATAGACCTCATATAGCTGCGGCCCTGCAACACCTATGGGAGGATACTCCCTGTAACCGACCGTCGGGAACTGCCTGTAACCCTCATAGAGATATACGCCAACATAAGGGTAAGGTATAAGATAATAAAGCTCCCCGCTGGTTATGCTGTATACATCCTTTGGCGTATAAGCACCGTACTGGGTTTGGGCCTCATCGTACATGACGAAATTAGCAGTATCAAAGCTTAGTACCTGTGGGGTCTTATTCCTTATAGTAATGGAGTACGGTGTAAAATAATTGGTAAGATTATAAGGGAAGTAATTCCAGTCGACCAATTGCGCCGTAACCTCTATCCCCTCCTTCTCCATGGTGACAGAGCCGGCCTTCTGGTCTATGACAGCTCCGGGAGTTGCAACTGGAACCGCTTTTGTGGCAAGGGAGCATCCGCCCAAAAACCAAATTGCTACAAACAGAAACGGTGAGAGCCTCTTCATGGTATATACCTCCTTATGTTTAAAAGTATAACACACAATATTGATGCCGGCCATGGGCTCATGGCCCATTACTATTATGAACAATTATTATAAGGCTCTCGGTGAATGATGTAAAGGTTTTTGTGAAAAGAATGATGACGCATAATAAAGCAAAAAATACTTTAAAAATAAGGAAGCGTCATGTATAATGCGTCAATTTGATATGTAGGAGGGAAGGAAAGTGAAGATACTTATTGCTTTAGCAGGTGTGATAATATTTTTTAACTCAATCGCGCTGGCAGAGGTTCCTCCTCCCGGAAGAAGGGATTCTGCAAGGCACCTGATTATCCAATTGAATAATAACTATAACTTTTTGAATAAGGAGTTAAAAAAACTGGAAGAGGACATAAAGGTCTTTCCCAGGACAACCCTTCACCTCTCTGCAGTAAATAAAGCGGTTAACAGTGATATAAAGCTGTTATCTATAGAGGCGCAGGATAATGACAGGCTTATTGAGAGCCATATCTATTCAGCTCTTGAGAATGAGGCGCTGGCAGCGGGAGGTCGTCAACAACTATACCAAGGAGAGGTCCGGGAAGGGTCACATGTGTTGAAGGTAACATATTACTGGACCGAGGAAGATGGGCCTCCACAAAAGGGTGAAACTTATATCACTTTTTCTATGTCAAAGGGGATGACTTATTCCATTGAATTGTCCCTTACAGAAAAAGAGGACAATGTGGTGCTGGATTCCTCTCAGTTTGAATTCATCAATAGGTGATTTTGATGCGCTTCCTCCGGCTTGCAACTATCCTTTTACTTGTCCTCTTTTCGCGACCTCTAATGGCAATAGCCCAATCCCCCTTAGAGGAACAGCAGTATCAGAGGGCCCTGTATCTTTTCCGTACAGGAGACTACCTCTCCTCATCAGAACTCAGCAAAGGCCTCCTGAATACACCTTTAAAAGAGAGAGACAAAGACAAGGCACTTCTCCTTCTCAGGCTCTCAGACCTTAAGATGCAAGTCAGAGAGGATTATCTAAACTTTACAGGCCAATCACCCTCTTTAGACATCTATTTACAGTCAATACTACTGGATACCTTATATAAGATGAGGGAATATGAGGAGGTCATGCCCCTTGGTAAATTATTAAATAGCGGAGCCTCACGCTACTTTGAGGGAATGGGCCTTTTGCAACTGAATAACCTGGAAGAGGCTACAGTTGCCTTGTCAAAGGTTTCAGCTGGAGACAGGTTCTATCCGTATGCCATGATCTCCCTCGCCCAGATAGAGGTCATGAAACAAGATCTCAAGGCTGCTGAAGGATATTTAAAAGGCCTCCTCTCCAGCCCCTCAATAAAAGGAGACGGCCTGACTGAAAGGGCTCGCATCCTCTTAGGACAGGTCCTCTTCGAAAGGGGTCTATTTCCTGAGGCCGTAAAGGAGTTTTCACGCGTCTCTTTAGATTCCCCTCTATATGGGGAGGCCGCCATAGGCCAGGCATGGAGCCTGATGAGGAGGGGTGATTACAAGAGAGTCATACCCACACTTAAATTGATAAAATCTTATCCCCCTTATGATGCAGTGGAGCGGGAGGCAATGATGATCCTTGGCTACTGCTTCCTCAAATTAGGCAGGGTAGAAGAGGCCAGGGAACACTACCAGCAACTCTTAGACAACATCAATCTCACTGAAGGAAGGCTGGAAGAGATGATCGATGACAGCTCCATAAGGCAGCGGTACACCTCCATCCTCCTTGAAGGGGCCTCATCATTGACAGGTGAGGAACAATATTATCTTTCAGTAATAAAGAGCGACCCGACCATATCTGATATCTCAAGGGAATATGAGGCGTTGGCTACCCTGAAGACGGCCTTTTTTAAAAAGGAAAGGGAGTCAGCAGAAAAAGAGGCCTATTTAGGGAATAAGATAAGCGGTCTGGAGGAGAGACTAAGAAAGATCGAGGAGGGCACGGACAGGTCAAAGAGAATCCTCCTGGCCATAAAGGGGAAGGAAGGGCAGAGGTTCTCCATAGAAGGTTTTGACATGAATGATATAACATATTTTGCCACAAATACCTTTAGTTACTGGGAGTGGACATTAGGACGGAAGGTCGACGATGAAACCAAGAGGCTGGTCATCCTCATCATGCGCTACTGGATTGAAAGTGGAAGGCCTGAGTGCCGTAATCCCTTATATATATGCCACATCCTCAGCTTCTTCAATCCGATGTGGAAAATGGAGGAGAAGCCGGAAGAGATACGCGATATTATATGGATAATAGAGCGGATCTCAAATGACCTGATGAATATACGTAAGGGAGAGAAGACCCATTTTGAATCTATGCTTCCCGGTGCCAGGGAGAAGGTCAGCGAGATAATAAGTAGGGATAAGGAAAACATTAAGAAACTCGGAGAGATAAGGGAAAAACTGAGAAAGAGCATACAAGAGACGGGAAAGGGATCGGAAGAGAGCTTGGCCAGCTTAGAGATGCGTATAAACGAAAGGCTTTTGAAGAACAGATACGAACTGACGGACTTTAAAGCGAGTATCACCACATGGCTGGATGCAGCTAACAATACTGAGTTAGCAAAAGAAGGGACGAAATAGAAACCGATATGAAGACCGGATTTATCATCATGGTGATTTTTATGGCATTTATATCCTCCTGCCAGACGGTGGAGAAGAAGGGGATATCAAGCACTGCAGAGGGAAGGAAGGAATATGAAGTAGAAGATTTAAAGTTAAAAGAGTGGGCAGAGTACATGGATCTGACAGTAGAGGGAGATATATCAATTGATACCATCCTAAGGCTTACCGAGGGATATCTGGAGGCGAAGGATATACAGTTTAAAAAAGAGATGGAGGAATATGAGAAGACGCTGGCCCTATACAATAGCGGCAAAATAAAGGCAGTGCCCGGAGAACCTGCAAAGGATTATTCCTCCCTTATCAACCATTTCAAGACCCTGCTACCCCGCCACCGTTATGGGAAGGGAGCTGATGCGATCCGCTATATACTCGGCTTCTCCTTATATGAACAGGGGAAAAGGGATGAGGCCGTCAAGGTGTTTGAGGACCTTGTAAGGAACTACCCCAACAGCGATTATATACCTGAGGTCAGCTTCAGGCTGGGTGAATTCTATTTCGAGACCGGACAAATGGGTGATGCCGTAAATGCATACGGCAGGATACAGAAGAACCCTAAATCCGTATTTTATGACAAGGCCCTCTATAAACTGGGATGGGCCTATTATAAACTGGACGAGTTTAAAAAGGCCGCCGACATGTTCATCTCGATATTGGATTTAAGGTGGGAAGGTGATCCCAGGATAGAGGGGTTAACAGAGGAAGCGGTATCATCCCTCGTCATGTCCCTGAGCCATATTAAAGACACAAACGAGGGTATTGAATACCTGAGTTCAAAAGGGAATAGGGAATATACACCCCTTATCATCTTAAAGCTTGGAGATCAACTCGCAGATGAGACAAGGTATGCTGCTGCCCTGAGTGTCTACAAATACCTGGTGAAACTTGTCCCGGATAATCCGGATATACCATTAATATATGAAAAGATGGCCGAGATCCATGAGCAAACAGGGGATGAAGATGCCTCACTTGAAACAAGATGGGTGATGGTACATGAGTGCAATCCCACGACACCCTGGTATAAAAGAAATCTTCCATCAGGCTCTGAGAAGGTGGATTCCCTCGTTTCAAAGAGTATGATGGCTGTCTCCAAAAGATACCATTACAAGGGTAAGAAGGGAGCAGACCTGAAGCACCTTGAAAAGGCGATAGAGGGTTACCGGATGTTCCTGGCATCCTTCCCCCGGTCCCCTGATCTCATGGAAGGGGAACTCCTTCTTGCAGAGGCCCTGTTCGATATGAAGAGTTATGGAGAGGCAGCCCAGGAATATGAAAATGCTGCCCGGCTTTGCAATGAATGCCCGGAGAGGGGCGAGATCGCCCATTCAGCCTTTCTTACATATGAGGTGATATTCTACCAGTCAAAAGAAAACAGGGAAGAAATCCTAAGGTCCGCAGAAATGGTATTGGAAACTTACAGATCAGACCTCTTAAAAAGCGCAAGGCTGGAAAAGGTAAGATACAGTATCTCAGAGATGTACAGCCAGACAGGGGCCTTTGATAAGGCGAGAGAAAGCCTTATGCCCCTTGTGAAGGACAAGGATAACATACCGGCCTATAAAAGGGTTGCGGAACTATATCTATTGGAAGGGAACCTTGATGGAGCAGAAGAGGTTTACCAGAAGCTTGTGGAGAGATCAAAAGACCCCTTCTTCAGGGAGACGCTCGCTCAACTCCGTTACAGGATAGCTGAAGAGCGCCTCAAGGGAGGAAAGGATAATGACGCCATCGTAAAGTTTAACGAGTCATTCGTCACATATCCAGGCTCCAGGGTAGGCGAAGCCGCCCTGTCCAAACTGGGGTATATTTATCTGCAAAGGAAGGAAACAGATAACCTCGAAGAGTTAGTAAAGCGACTTTCAAAGGAATATCCGGGCTCGGAAATGGGGACATCGCTCCTTATTGAGGGAGGACAAAGGATCGAAAAAGAATATCCGTTAAAAGCGGCGCGCCTCTATGAATATGCATCTTCTATTACATTGAACAAGGATGATGCAGTAAAACTGTTATTTGCAGCAGCGATTCTTAACCAGGAGAACGGGGATTACAACAAGGCCGAGGAGCTATTAAATAATTACCTTAAGAACAAAGGGATCCCCGTCAGAGATGAAGGAGAGGCCCTCTACAGGTTAGGGTCTATGAAGATCGAGAGTGGCCGGAAAAGAGAAGGTATTGAGACCATAGAACATCTAATGGAATTAAAAGGCAAGGTAGATAATAATCTTATAGCAAAGGGCAGGCTTATCATCACAAAAGAAAAACAGGATGCTTATTTAGAGGCCAAACTTACCCAGCCCTTTGAAAAGACTTTAAAGAAGAAGACAAAGTTACTCAACGACCTCCTTGAAGAATATTCGGGTGTTGGCAAGTCCGGGGCCCCGGAGCTTTTGCCTGAGGTATACTTCCAGATGGGGCATATCCTGGAGAATTTCAGGGACTCCCTATTGGATGCGGAAAAACCTAAAGACTTGACAGAGGAGGAACTGAAGGAGTACAACTTCCTTTTAGAGGAAAAGGCCTATCCTTATGAGGAACAGGCTGTAAAGGCTTATGAACAGGGTCTGGAGATTGGCAGGGAGCAGATGATAAAGAACAACTGGGTGGAAAAGAGCCTTGATAGGCTCATCTATCTTAGGCCTGCGCTGTATAAGAGGGTACCTGAGGATGAAGGTATGAAACAGGAGGCCCCGCTTAAAGAGGATGATAAGCAGCCTGAAGACAAGTTAAAGGAGATACGGGAATGAGGAAGTGTATAACAGCATTTCTTATCTTTCTGGCCATCTCCCTTATATATTCCACGAAAGGGGTAGCTGCAGAGCCTGAGGCTGCGGAAGAAGAGGTCACAGAGCGCATAATAGAGATAAAGGGGACTCTGGAAAAGCCGAGGGTCATATTTATCGTCCCTAAGGCCAGATTAAAGAAGGTAGTAAAATTGGAGGAAGAACCCCTTAAGAAGAGTTTTATCTCCGATATCTTAAAACCGGTATACCCGGAATTCTTAATAAAGGAAGAGGGCCTTATGGCCCTGCAAGGAGGTAGGTAATGATAGAAACATTTGCGGCATTTATGCGAGATGGCGGGATATTCATGTATTTCATCCTGATAGTGTCCGTCATCGGGACGGCCGTCATACTGGAGAGGGGCTTCGTCCTGCTGTTTAAATTCAATGTGGACGGCAGGGCCTTGTGGGAAAAGGTCAGCAAGTACATCCGGGAAGGGCACACAGATAAGGCGATGGCCCTTTGTAAAGATTCTAATGTCCCGCTCTTACGGGTCCTGAATGCCGGGATATCCGCATCCCGCGGGTCAGAAAGAGATATCCAGAACGCCATAGACGAGGTAGCCGTAGAGATCATACCCGCCATAGATAAGAGGATCCATTACCTCGCAACCCTGGCCAACATCGCGACCCTTCTGGGTCTACTTGGGACCATACAGGGGCTTATACAGGCATTTTCCGCTGTCGGCGTTGCCGACCCCTCGCAGAAGGCAGCTCTCCTGGCCACCGGCATATCCATAGCCCTCTACACCACCTTCTTCGGCCTCGTAGTGGCAATACCCATGCTGTCCATGTATACCATCTTCCAGGCAAGGGCCATGAGGGCTATAGATGAGATAGATGAATTTTCTGTAAAGCTTATGAATCTCCTTAACAGGATGAAAGATGTCATTCAAACCAAGTAAGAGAAGACGACATGCCCGCCATTCAGAAGAGGAAATAAGCCTGACCTCTCTGATGGACATGATTACGATCCTTGTCGTTTTCCTTCTCGTCACCGCTGTCTTTGCAAAGACAGCGGTCATTGACACCTATCTCCCCCAGGAGGGAGAGGCCGAGGCCGGCACTTCAGCCGCTGCCCCTTCTGTTCTTGTCATTAATGTAACTGAAACGGGGTTTGAGCTCGGCGGTCTCGGTGAGGAACTCCTTATCCCTAAAAGGGGAGGTATTTTTGATTTCAAGCTCCTTACCATGGAGCTTATAAACCTCAAGGACAGGTACCCGGACAAGGAAGAGGCGATCCTATTGTTCACCCCGAACACGTCATACGATACGGTCATCAAGGTGATGGATGCCACGAGAGAAACCACAGAAGGGACCAGACGGAAACTTTTTCCTATGGCCTCCCTCGGGGAAAGCGGGTAAATAGATGCCATTTGCACCATCAAAAAAGAAGAGAAGGAAACCCGGTATTGTCCTGGCAACGCTGACCCTTACGTCATTAATGGACATGATGACTATAATCCTTATATTCCTTTTAAAGAGCTTCTCTGCAGAGGGTGACATCCTTGCCGTAGATCCAAAGCTTAAACTACCAGTCTCTACATCAAGAGAAGCCCCAAAGATGAAGTTGATCATACAATTATCAACCGATGACATCATCGTGGACGGGTTAAAGGTGGCAGAGGTCAAGAATGCCGGAAGTAGCCAGGACCTTCTTATAAAGCCTGTGTATGATGCACTGATGAAAAACACAAAGAGAATAGAATTTATCGGAAGAGAAAACCCTTCCCTCAAATTTGCAGGGGAAGTCGTGATTCAAGGGGACAGAAGGATCTCCTTTGACCTTTTGAAAAAGATCATGTATTCCTGTGGACAGGCAGGTTACGGCAATATATCTCTGGCGGTGATGTACAGTGAATGAAAAGGATTCTCTTAAGAGGCGCTGGATAGTCAGGGATGATTATCCATTTTTTTTCATCCTTATAATCTCCACAGTTATCCATTTTTCAATGGTTGTCTATCTGAACACAATAGAGATAAAAAAGAAGGAGTTGGGGGAGGCTATCAAGGGGATTCCGCAGAGGTTTGCAAGGCTCATCCTTCAGCCTCCTCAAGCTGTCTTAAAGAAGGCCCCTCTGCCTCTCCCTCAGAAGAAGGAAGAAGTCAAGGAAGAGCAGAGAGTTGCCAAGAAAGAGGTGGAGCCTGGTACATTACTTGAAAAAGCTGTGAAGGCGGATGTTAAGAAGGACGTCGGGGTGCGGTCCAAGGGACTTCTTGGGGTCATAATGGCGAAGGGAAGACCAGAGAGGATCCCTGGCACGGCTGTGTTTCGTGATATTGATAAAGTTGTAAAAGATATTAATAAGGTCGGGCCTGAAGACAGGGTGAAGGACGTCCTGGCAAGTCTTAAAACAAAGGGGTTTGAAGGTATCGAGGAGGAAGCTATTACTGTCAAGGCACCGTCGGAAGGTACGCCGAGAGATACAGGTGAGATCATAAAAGAAAAGAGAGAGGTCTCACTGGGAGAGGCGGACAAGAAAAGGGTTGTTACGGATTCAAATGCCTGGAAAAGGTATGATGCAGAAGTTTATGCAGCTATTGACTCCTATAAGGGAGGGCTCACATACCTTTACAATAACGCCTTAAGAAAAGACCCCTCTCTGAAGGGAAGGATAAAGATAAAGATAGTCATCTCCTCTACCGGGAGAGCCAAGGAAGTGGCTATAGTATCATCTTCATTAAACTCCCAGGAGTTGGAAGAGGCCATAGTCAACAGGATTTATATGTGGAGATTCCCACAGTTTAAAGGTAATGAGACCTTTACTACGGTTATTCCATTCGACTTCGCGCCCATAGGATGATTTTTATTCCTTAGGTTTCTCAAGGATCTATGACTATCTCAACCCGCCTGTTCTCCTTCCTCCCCTTCGCAGTCTCATTGGATGCCACCGGCCTATCCTCACCATGCCATACAAGATCGAATATACCCTGATCTATGCCATGCTTCTTAACCAGATACACCTTGATGGCCTCGGCCCTCTTGTAAGAGAGCTTCTTATTGGAGCTCGCTTTCCCTATGTTATCGGTATGCCCCACCAACGTTATTCTTATTGGTTCTTTTATCTCTTTAATTTCTACTGCTACCTTATCTAATACACCTTTAACATATGGTGTCAGCTCCCATTTATTATAGAGGAAGAGTGCTACTCGATAGATAACTCCTTTTGCCGTTACTTCCTTCCTGACTGCAGGAACCTCGGCCTTTAACTCCGGCTTTGGCGCTTCCTCAACCTTAGTCTTTCCAACAGGAACCGGAGGCGCAAATATTTCAACAGGGACCTCGGCAGGTATTTCGGGTTTAAGTGGAGCCTTTTCAGGAGCCGCAGCCTTCTCACCCGGCATTGCCATAAGTTGCGGCATTGGCGGCTCCATGGGAACAGGGGCTGCCTCGACTGGGCTAATAAGTGAACCTGGGGTAACAACCTCTTTACCGGCAGGCATAACCAAAGCCGTTGTTGGCGTGGAAACAGGTGAAGGCGGTACCTGAGAGGCTTCCAACCCTTCTATGCCAGGGAGTGGCTGAGGCGATGCACTCGTGACTTTAGCAATACCTTCCTTTGAAGCTATAGAGATTTCCGGCATAAGCTCTTCCGCAGAGACAGAGGTAGCTGCATATCTCTCCCTGCTCCCTGGTATTACCGGGATGGCCTTGACATATCTGCCGGCGCCACTGCTGAAGGTCAACCCTACTATCACCCGATAATCAGGGCCGATATCGGTTAGGCCAAAACCAACACCTCCTATCGCTGTCAGGTATGGCAACAGGTAGTATTGCATCCCGGGAGTCAGCTCTACCCTTGAGGACCCTCCATCCCTGTTACTATTACCGTCCAATTCAACAAAAGGCCTGAATCTATCTGAAACCGGGAATTCAATCGCGCCCCCAAATAATGTCTCGTTCTTATAATCCTTGGAGGAAGGGGAGTCTACCTTTAAATATCCGATATTAAGATGGACCTCCGCGTTCGCCATTCTATAACTGAACATCAACCTTGAACCCAGGTCTCTCAAACTGTTCAGGGTTTCATCATTCGAGACCGTCTGGCGGACGAAGGCATCTATCGCAGTCTTGAAGTTGGAGTCGGCCTCTCCAATTAATCTATACTTAATCCCGATATTCTCAAAAGCCCTCATGCTCCCATCATTCTGGTCATTAAGTAAGATGTTTGGATAAGAACCTGATATCTCCAATTCATCCCCGATCCCCATGGATAGAGAGACAGGCAAAAGTGTAAACTTCTTTCCATTATTCTCTGAAGAGTTAAACCATACAGCCGACTGAAAAATACCTCTTTCTGTTACCTCGGTTGTAGGTACGGAAATAAGGCCCGAATCGCCATACTGGGTAGGCATGGCTATTGCGGAAACGGGTATAATGAGGATGAATAAAGAAATAATAAGAAATCTTGATACCTTCAATCTATGCTCCATAATTAGTCTTCATCCGAAAACACCGTTTTTTCCCCTCCCCCTTGACGGGGGAGGGTTAGGGTGGGGGTGAATTAGCTTGTAAATTCAGTCTGTTACAATTTGGTTCCCCCTCCCCTTAATCCCCTCCCGCCAGGGGAGGGGAGTTTCAGGATGGGAACTAATTAACATCGTTACACATATATAAGTCGTTATAATAGCTCATGTATGCGGCAAAAAGCAAGCAGATTCTTCCCAATGCCTTGCTTAATAAAACCCTTGTTGAATCCCCCTCCTTTTGGTATCTTGTCCAGATATGAAAGATAAGATATCGTCGACCTTGGAGATGGGCCCCTCAGACAGGATTCCAGCCCTTTCCGAGGCAGGCTTCAGCGATGGAAGGCTCGCATCAGAAAACATCGAAGAGATTAAGGTATTTCCCTTAATCTCAGACAACCTTCCTTATGTAATTGAGCTGGCATTGGATTCTCCCAACCCTGACTCCGCACTGAACTTTCTTGAAAGGTTCCTGGCCGCTTCTGCAGAGGCCTGTATAGACACAGAAACCTTTAAAGAACACCTGTCTCTTTTTATCAAGATCTTCAGCAGCAGCGAATTTCTTTCTTCCATCCTCATAAGGAAACCACGCAGAGGCCTGAATCTCATCACCTCGGAATACCTTAAGAAAGAAAAGCCTCTGGGAATAATGAAGTCCGAACTGAAAGGAATAATGGCAGAGGTTCCCGATTATAGTGGCCTTCTGTCAACCTTGAGGATATACAAGCAAGAGGAGATGCTGAGGATCGGGGCCAGAGACCTCCTGGGATACGGGACCCTGGAGGAGATAACCGCAGAGCTTTCATCCCTTGCATCGGCTGCCCTTGATACAGCCTATATCTTTTGCCTGGCCCTCTTGAAAAAGGATTACGGCACACCTTGGTACAGGGATGGGAACGGTTCACTTAAAGAGTGCACATTCACAGTCCTTGGAATGGGGAAGCTCGGCGGGAATGAACTGAACTTCAGCTCGGACATAGACCTGATATACCTTTATGAATCTGATGAAGGGGAGACCAAGGGAGGAGGCAGGACTTATACCCTTTATGAGTTTTACTGCAAACTGGCAGAACTTCTTACAAAGGCCATATCATCCAATACCGAGGATGGGTTTGTATTCCGAGTGGACCTCAGGCTCAGGCCTGAAGGGCAGAATGGCCCCATTGTGAACTCAATAAGGAGCGCAGAGGTTTACTATGAATCCTGGGGAGAGACGTGGGAAAGGTCAGCTATGCTCAAGGCCAGACCTGTTGCAGGGGGTATCCCCCTTGGGGAGAGGTTTTTAAAGGAGATGGAGCCTTTCATATACCGCAAGTATTTGGACTTCACCACTATAGAAGATATTAAGGAGATGAAGCTCAAGATAGACAGGGACTTGGCATTAAAGCCCGGGATGTGGGACGTGAAGCTTGGGAGCGGAGGGATAAGAGAGATAGAATTCCTTGTACAGGCCAGTCAACTGGTCCATGCCGGGAAAGAAAAGGCGATAAGGGAAAAGAATACCCTTAGCTCCCTCCTTAAGCTCAATGAAAAGGGGCTCCTCCCGGATTACGATTGTAAAACACTCACCGAGGCCTACAGGTTTTTAAGGACTGCGGAACACAGGATACAGGTGGAAAACGAGAGACAGACTCACAAGCTGCCTGCCAAACCGGAAGGGTTAAGGAGGTTGGCAAAGAGGTGCGGATTCAGGGATATTGACGGTTTTAAAGAGGTCCTCGCATTTCACAGCAAAAACGTGGAAAGGCTTTATGACGGCATATTCCATGAGCCATCCAAAAGCCTTGAAGATATACCTCCGGAGGTGGCGCACTTCTTTTCCAATGAAACAGATAAAGAGGAGGTCGTGGGAAGGCTTGCTTCTATGGGTTTTGAAGACCCGGAGGTGACTTACTACAGGCTTCAGACCCTTAAAGAGGCAACGCCAAATGCCCGCCTGACGCAGCGCAATAGAGCGGCCTTGAGAAGGCTTGCCCCTCACCTTTTCCTGGAGGCCTCCAGGTCCCCTGACCCTGATATGGCCATTGCAAACCTCGACAGGTTTCTCAGCACGGTTGGCGCCAAGGGTAGTTTCTACGCCCTCCTTCTCGAAAACCCAAAGATGATAAGGTTTCTGGCCGCGTTATTCGGAACCAGCGACTTTCTATCGCAGTTTCTGATAAGCCATCCTGAACTCCTTGATACACTCCTCCGTTCCGATACCGTGACGCCGGTAAAGAGCAAAGAGGAATTAGGGATAGAACTGTCGTCTGCTTTAAGTTCTGCGGAAGGATATGAAGAGGTTCTGGACACCATAAGGAGATTCAGGAATATAGAGCTGATAAGGATCGGAATAAATGACATTGCAGAAGAGATCGGCCTCATGGAAGTGTGCAGCCAGCTGACCAGCCTTGCGGACCTATCCATAGATGTTGCACTCCGGGTCTCAGAGGAAGAAATAAGGGCACGTTACGGGACTCCGTTTCTAACTGACGGGACGGAAGCCTTTATCTCAGTTATAGGGATGGGGAAGCTCGGAGGCCGCGAGATGAACTACTCCTCAGACCTCGACCTGATATTCATTTATTCCGGCGCAGGTGAGACAAAGGGGCCAAAGGTGATCACGAATCAGGAGTACTTCGCGAAGGTGGCACAAAGGGTCATCTCCTTCCTGACCCTCCAGACAAGGGAGGGATACCTGTACAAGGTCGATACGAGACTCAGGCCCTCCGGTAGTGCCGGTGCACTGGTATCATCTCTTGACGCATACAGAAGGTATCATCACGAGAGTGCCAGGCTGTGGGAAAGGCAGGCATTGATCAAGGCAAGGAATGTGGCCGGCAATTCCGAACTCGGAAAGGAGGTAATGGAGGAAATTGCCTCCTTCGTCTATAACCGCGGGATCGACGAGGAAGGGCGGAAAGAGATGATACATCTAAGGGAAAGGATGGAAAAAGAGCTTGCCAAGGAAGGGCCTGAAAGATATAATGTCAAGACCGGACGCGGTGGTATTGTGGACATAGAGTTTGCTGCCCAGTCCCTCCAATTAAGGCATGGGAGGGAACTGACGGAACTCAGGAAGTCAAGCACCATAAATGCGCTTGATGCCCTTGTAACCTCAGACCTGATTACATCTGAAGACCATTCAGCCCTTAAGGGTGCCTATATGTTCCTTATGAAGGCCGAAAACCGGTTGAGGATACTTCACAACGTATCCACAGACCAGATGGACCTCCATCCCGGGAAGGTTGCCAAGCTCGCAAAAAGGCTTGGCTACCATGGGGATGCCCCTCATGACCTTTTCCTCAAGGATTATCGCAGGCATACAGAAAATGTGAGGGAGATATATAATAGGATATTATCCATCCCAAGCTCCCCTCCCCTGGCGGGAGGGGATTGAGGGGAGGGGGGAAAGATGATTGTTCACCCTCACCCCAACCCTCTCCCGTCGAGGGAGAGGGAGAAAAAGACGGAGGTTTAATTATGGAACTAAACGATATTCTGGCTGTTGCGGTCAAGGGAAGGGCCTCGGATACCCACTTAAAGGTGGGGCTTCCGCCGGTTTTCAGGGTAGACGGCTCCCTTGTGCCAATGAAGGACGCCCCAAGACTTACACCGGAAGTAATCGCCAATATGGCGGGCATTGTCATGAACCCGATGCAGAAAGAGAAGTTCAAACAGACAAATGAAATAGACCTGGCTTACGGAGTTCCGGGTCTTGGAAGGTTCAGGGTCAATGTATTCCAGCAAAGGGGGACTGTGGGAATGGTCCTCAGGGTTATACCAATGAAGATCATGACAATTAAAGAACTGAACCTCCCCCCTGTCATAGAAAAACTCGCCAATGAACATAGAGGCCTCGTCCTCGTCACGGGGACAACCGGAAGTGGGAAATCCACCACCTTGGCCGCAATGATAGACCTTATAAACTCCACTAATACCACCCATATAATGACCATCGAAGACCCCATCGAATTCCTTCACAGGGACAAAAAAAGTGTGGTAAACCAGAGGGAGGTCGGGTTCGACACCTTTTCCTTCGCGAGTGCCCTGAAATCAGCCCTCAGACAGGACCCTGACATCATCCTCGTCGGCGAGATGAGGGATATGGAGACCATAGAAATAGCCATAACAGCAGCAGAGACGGGACATCTGGTCCTCAGCACCCTTCACACCATCGATGCAACGGAGACTGTAAACCGGATAGTAAGCACCTTCCCACCCCATCAGCAACAGCAGATGAGGCTTCAATTAGCGGGAGTGATAAAGGGTATAGTCTCCCAAAGGCTGGTTCCTGCTGCGGAGGGCAAAGGCAGGGTCCCGGCAGTGGAGGTATTGGTTTCCACGGCAAGGATAAGGGAGTGTATAGAGGATAAGGACAAGACCAAGCAGATAAAGGATGCAATCGCAGCCGGTCAGATCAGCTACGGGATGCAGACCTTCGATCAGTCGCTGATGGGACACCTGAAGACAGGGAAGATTACATACGAAGAGGCCCTGAAGTGGGCCTCAAACCCTGATGACTTTGCCCTGAAGGTGAGCGGGATATCGTCCACTTCAGACACAGATACATCATGGGGATTAGAATAGACCGATGAAAAAACTATCTGGAAACGAGATAAGAGAGGCATTCCTTAATTACTTCAAGGGGAAAGGACACACCGTTGTGTCTTCATCCCCCCTGATCCCTGCCGACGACCCTACCCTCCTTTTTACAAATGCAGGGATGAATCAGTTCAAGGGCGTATTTCTGGGAGAGGAAGCGAGGGACTACAAAAGGGTCGCCACATCCCAGAAGTGCGTGAGGGCCGGAGGGAAGCACAACGACCTTGAGAATGTGGGACGTACTGCCAGACACCACACATTCTTCGAGATGCTTGGCAACTTCTCCTTCGGAGATTACTTCAAGAGGGACGCTATATCGTATGCCTGGGAGTTCCTGACTGTTGAGATGGGCCTTCCGAAAGAAAGGCTGCATGTGACGGTATTCAGGGAGGATGACGAGGCCGAGGAGTTATGGCTTGAGGTCACTGGTATCCCAAAGGAGAGGATCTCAAGGCTTGATGAAAAGGACAACTTCTGGCAGATGGGGGACACCGGCCCATGCGGCCCATGCTCCGAGATACTGGTGGACCAGGGGGCTGAAGTAGGGTGCGGAAGTCCTGGATGCAAGGTCGGATGCGACTGCGACAGGTACCTTGAGATATGGAACCTTGTGTTCATGCAGTATAGCAGGGATGTAAATGGGAAGCTCACACCCCTGCCTAAGCCGAGCATTGATACAGGGATGGGGCTTGAGAGGATAACGGCCATTGCTCAGGGAGTAACGAGCAATTATGAAAGCGACCTCTTCCAAGGTCTCTTATCTTCCATATCCAGGATAGCGGGTAAGAGTTACGGAAGTAATCCTGACAATGATGTATCGATAAGGGTCATTGCGGACCACGGCAGGGCCGTTACATTCCTGATAGGGGACGGCGTAATCCCTTCAAATGAGGGAAGAGGTTATGTCCTCAGGCGTATCATGAGGAGGGCAGCGAGACACGGAAAGCTCCTTGGACTTGACAAACCTTTCCTTTGCACAGTGTCAGGATGGATCATCGACCAGATGTCCGGGGCATACCCGGAGCTGGATTCTCAGAGGGATTATATATCAAGGGTCATAAGGAACGAGGAGGAGAGGTTCTCCGAAACCCTCGATAACGGCCTCAGGCTCCTTGAGGAAGAGGTAACAAGGCTGAAGGAGAAGGGTGAGAAGGTCATAGCCGGGGACGTGATATTTAAGCTGTATGATACCTATGGCTTCCCTGTGGACCTTACTGAAGACATATTGAAGGGAAAGGAAATAACCCTCGACATGCCGGGTTTTGAGAGGGAGATGTCCTCCCAGAGGGAGAGGGCTAAGGCCTCATGGAAGGGAGATGTTGAAGACAGGGCCAGGGACATATACAGGTCTGTCGCATCCCATATAGGAGGGGTCAGTTTCCTCTGCTATGACCACCTCTCTGCAAGGTCTAAGGTCGTAAAGGTTATTAAGGATGGAGAGACAGTAGAAGCCGCCTTCCAGGGGGACTCCGTTGAGGTGATCACGGAAGAGACCCCGTTTTACGGTGAGTCAGGAGGACAACTGGGGGACAGGGGCGTAATAAAGACCGATTCCCTTGTAGTGGATATTGAAGACACAATAAGGCCCTTGCCTAATCTTATTGTGCATAAGGGAAGGATAGCAAAGGGTGAGATCAGGGAAGCGGAGATAGTCCATCTTGTAGTCGACAAGGAACACAGAAGCGCCACTGCCCTGAATCACACCTCAACCCATCTCCTGCATGCCGCCCTCCGGGAGGTCCTCGGGAGTCATGTCAAGCAGGCTGGCTCTCAGGTTTCCGGTGACAGGCTGAGGTTTGACTTCTCCCACTTCTCAGGAATAACGGATGAGGAGATGCGCAGGGTTGAGTCCATTGTCAACGAAAAGGTGAGAGAGAACCTGCCTGTTGAAACAATGGTGATGTCGCAAAATGAGGCGGCAAAGGAAGGGGCCATGGCCCTCTTCGGAGAAAAATACGGCGACCTGGTCAGGGTCGTAAGCGTCGGAGAGTTCAGCAAGGAACTCTGCGGAGGGACCCATACCGGGAGAAGCGGTGATATCGGCATATTCAAGATAATAAGCGAGGGAGGAGTTGCTGCTGGGATAAGGAGGATCGAGGCGGTGACAGGGGAGGCCGCCTACAAACACCTCTTGTCCCTTCAGGATTATATCCAGGAGGCATCCTCCATCCTCAAGACAAGGCCTGATAACCTTTTAGACAGGATTTCAAAGCTGCTTCAAAGAGAGAAGGAGCTGGAAAAAACCGTCTCGTCCCTTCAGGGTAAGCTTGCGGGGGGAGAGACAGAGGCCCTTCTAAACAGCGTCAAAGAGATCAAAGGAGTAAAGGTCCTTTCAGCCAGGGTAGATGTATCAGACCCCAAGGGGATGAAGGATATGGCCGATATGCTCAAGGAAAAACTTGGTTCAGGGATAATAGTTCTTGGTTCCTCGGATGGAAGTAAATCAACATTAACAGCTGCTGTAAGTGGGGATTTGACAAAGAATTACCATGCAGGTAACATTGTTAAGGAATTAGCAAAGATAGTCGGTGGCGGCGGCGGTGGACGGCCGGACATGGCCCAGGCAGGAGGGCCTGATATCTCAAAGCTGGATGAGGCGTTAAACAGAGTGTTTGAAATCATATAAGGAGGTCTACCATGGCGGAGTTTTTCAGAAAGTCGGTTTTGGCAGGGATCGGGCTTATTACCGAAGGGAGTGAAATGATGAACAAGCTTATAAAAGAGCTTGTAAAGAAGGGCGAGATAAGCCAGAAGGAAGGGGAAAAACTCCTCAAGGACCTTCTGAAAAAGGGTGACGAGGCGAGAAAGGATCTCACCAAAACCCTTCACGAGGGAGCGGAAGAGGTCCTTGGACGTGCCGACATAGCCACGAAAGATGACCTCGATAAGCTCACAAAGAGGGTTGCTGCCATGGAGAAGAAACTAAGGACTACGGCAAAGACGAAGTGATCAAGGTATTCAGGGGGACTGACAAAATTGAGAGGCTCAATTCCCCTGTACTGGCCCTTGGGAACTTTGACGGTATTCACTTAGGCCATCAGACCATATTAAAGACGGCCATGGAAAGGGCCAGGGACATTGGCGGGCTTCCCGTGGCCTTTACCTTTGACCCCCACCCTGTTAAGGTACTGGCGCCTGAAAAGTACCTTCCACTGATAACCCCCATAGAAAAGAAGATCAAACTAATGGAGGAGCTGGGGCTCTATGCAGTTATCTGCGCGGAGTTCAACCTTGACTTCGCCAACCTCCACCCCCGCTCCTTTGTTAAAGATATCCTGGTTGACAAGATCGGCATAAAGGAAGTCGTTGTGGGATTCAACTACTCATTCGGCAAGGGACGGGAAGGAGGCATAGCTTTCCTTAAAAATATGGGGGAAGAGTATGGTTTCGGTCTCCATGTCGTTGAGCCTGTTGAGGTCGGCGGGGCTGTTGTTTCCAGCAGCAAGGTAAGGGAGGCGATTTGGGCAGGTAGTGTCGATCTTGCATCTACACTCCTTGGCAGGCCTTACGGAATGGAAGGGATTGTTGTCCCCGGAATGAAGCGGGGAAAAAAGCTGGGGTTCCCTACGGCAAATATTGAGACCAAAGGGGAGTTGTTCCCGAAGTCAGGAGTCTACGCATCTATCGTTACATTAAACGGCAAGCGATACAAGGCAGTGGCCAATGTTGGGAAACATCCCACATTCCCTGAAGACCCTTTTTCAGTAGAGGCCCACATATTTGACTTTGATTCGGACATTTACGGTGAACAGGTGGAGATACTCTTCATAGACAGGATTCGGGACGAGATGGCCTTTCAGACGCCTGACGCCCTTTCGGAGCAGATAAGGCGAGATGCAGTTAAGGCAAAGGAGATACTGGGATGAACTGGAAATTCTGGCTCGGAATAGGTATAAGCGTAGTTCTTATATTCTTCCTCTTCAGGGGGGTCGACTACCATAAACTTTGGGAGGCATCATCCCGCGCCAACCTTTACCTCTGGATCCCTGCCTTTCTGATCCAATACCTCCTGATGTTTATAAGAGCCCTCAGGTGGCAGTATCTGATGGGGCATATTAAAAAGATAGGGGTCGGAAGCCTTTTCACCGCTACAACCATAGGATTCATGGCCAATAACCTTCTCCCGGCAAGGATGGGGGAGTTTGTGAGGGCCTATGTCATAGGTGAAAAGGAAGGGGTCAGCGTAACCTCATCCTTTGCAACGATTGTAGTTGAAAGACTGTTTGACATTGTGGCGGTCTTGCTGATGACGGTCTCCGTATTCCTGTTATTTGAGCTTCCGGGCGGCGTAGCTGAGATAAAGAACACAGTCAGAGGCGGAGCCATCGCTTTACTAATTATTTCAGTTACCCTTGTCGTTTTCCTGTTCCTCCTTATCAGATACAGAGAAAAGGCATTATCCATTCTAAGAACCTTTCTCAGGCCCTTCCCTGAAAGAATTCAGGAGCAGGTAATCCTGTTTATAAACTCTCTTGCCGCAGGCCTTGAGATCGTAAAGGATGGTCCCGCCCTAATTATGGTTTCCATATATTCGGCCATGAACTGGGTTGTCTCGGCCCTCCCCATTTACATAATCACACTGTCTTTCGGCTTCACCCTCCCCTTCTCCTCAGCCCTCCTGATACTTGTGCTCCTTGCATTCGCCGTTTCGGTCCCTTCGTCACCAGGTTTCGTCGGGCCGTTTCATTACGCCATTTATCTGGGACTGGGTTTTTACGGCATCGGCAAGGAAGAGGCCATAGGGATGGCCATAGTCATGCACCTAGCCCAATTCATTCCATTAGTTGTTTTGGGGTTATTCCTCCTATGGAGGGAGAAACTATCGTTCGGAATGATCAAGGGTGCTGCCTCAACTTCTGCCTGAATACCTCATAAATTAAGATTGATGCTGAAACAGCGGCATTCAACGACTCAACCCCTACCTTCATAGGAATAAAAACCTTGATGTCAGCGGATTCGAGTAAATCATCAGGAATTCCAGCTGCCTCCTGCCCTATCAAAAAGGCCGTGGGCTTCATGTAGTCAATATCAAGATACGATGTTTTAGAGCGGGCAGTAGTGGCTATAATCTGGTAACCATCTTTTTTCAAGGCAGAGATGGCCTCTTTAGGGTCTTCAAACTTCAAGACTGGCGTGCGGAAGATGCTTCCCATCGTTGCCCTGATGACCTTGGAATTATAGATATCCACAGTGTTTTGAGTTGTTACGACTCCTCCGCATCCTCCAGCATCGGCAGTCCTTATAATGGTACCGAGGTTCCCTGGATCCTGTAAACCACAGGCGACGACTACAGTTCCCCTTCCCTTAGTTACATCTTTTATATCCCAGACAAGATGCCTTAAGACCCCCAGAATACCTTGCGGACTTTCCGTTTCGGCAACCGACTGCATAACCTTTTCGGACACAGGATATAAAGGCGCCCTTCCCTTCCTCAATGCGGCAAGGACCGCGATTCCTCTATCCGTGTCCTCTATCCTCTGTGTATAGAGGACCTCCTCAAATGAGACCTTCTCCTTAACAGCCTCTTCCATAAGGCGTATGCCTTCTATAAGTAAGAGCCCCTTTTCAGCCCTTTCTCTTGATTCATGGAGCCTTTTGATCTCTTTTATCCGCTCCCTGGTAATTTCTGTGTTACTCATAAATTTCACCTGAAAATACCCTCTTTACCCCATCCCCACCCTAACCCTCCCCTTGAAGGGGAGGAGTAAAACAGTCTCCTCTCCCTCAGGGAGAGGATTAAGGTGAGGGTGGGGTTGATTTTCATTCGCCTTTGTGAGCCTATGGCTCATGATATGTTTCATATTAGACACACAGACCCTCCTGAGTCAAGCCTAACATGATTTCCCAAATTCCGACATAGAATCGGGCAGCTATTCGGGGCATCAGCAGTATAGGCTGTTATGCTGCAATAATATTACCAAAACTACTCTTTTTTTGTCTTAACCGCCGTTGCCTACCGAAACGGTTTTGAGCAAATCGTTT